>JAGWVA010000146.1 GCA_028875855.1 Paracoccaceae bacterium | reverse complement strand
CATGGCATTACACTCCCACTGGCTGGAACAACCCCGGGGTCAGGGGGTCCTAAGGACTCTCTCGCCGCATGTGACGCTCGAGGGCCGCGGTGCTCTTCCAACGCGGTCCTGCTTTATCGTGGGCTGACATACTTTGCGCTCATCAATGGCGATCCTGATCCTGTAAAAAGCGATGACGCGTGACACGTGTGTGTTGTTGCTCGTGAGCCCGCATCGATCGGATAGTATGAAACCGAACTTAATCTGGTCGGCGAGAGAATCAATCGGTTCACCGCTTCTCCGTTAACCGATATTATTAGTACGCATCTCTTGGAAGAACCCTAGCTTGAACAGCATCAATGGTCACTGCTTGGAACCATGTATTGCCATGAGCCTTCTCTAGCAGCCTGCTGAAATAGTCCCGCATGGACAATGATTTGAGAACATGATTCCTCGTTGGGGCAAGCTTAGCGGGGGTTACGATGCGCGGAGCGGACGAGACGAGCGGGTCGCTGTTCAGCTATGTCGATCTGGAAGCGCGGATCCCGGACCGGCACCCGCTGCGCAAGATCCGGCAAGTGGTGAATGACGCACTTGCCAGCCTCGATGCGGAGTTCGAGGGGCTCTACGTTGATTTTGGTCGCCCCTCTATCGCGCCCGAACGGCTAATCCGGGCCAGCCTGCTTCAGATCCTGTTCTCGGTCCGCTCCGAGCGTCAGCTGATGGAGCAGATGCAGTATAACCTGTTGTTCCGTTGGTTCGTGGGCTTGGGGATTGATGACCCGGTATGGGTGCCGACCGTGTTCACCAAGAACCGCGACCGGCTGCTGACGACCGAGATGTCGCGCAAGGTGATGGCGGCGATCCTGGCGCATCGCGAGGTGGCCCCGCTGTTGTCGGACGACCACTTCTCGGTCGATGGCACATTGGTGAAGGCTTGGGCCTCCATGAAGAGCTTTCAGCCGAAGGCGGAGGCAAGTCCGCCCGATGACGAGGATCCGGGGGCGCCCCCAACGCCTGACGCCGATCCTGCAGATCCTATCGAACACGCCCAAACCAAGACCGAGCCTATGCCCAGCAACACCCGTCAGAGCCGCAATGCCGAAGTCGACTTCCGGGGCGAGAAGCGGTCCAACGCCACCCATGCCTCGACCACGGATCCCGAGGCGCGGCTCTACAAGAAATCCGCCGGCACGGGGGCCGCGTTGTGCTTCATCGGGCATGCGCTCATGGAGAACCGCAGCGGTCTGATCGTGCAAGGAGACCTCACGCAGGCCGACGGTCATGCCGAACGGAGGGCCGCGCTGGACATGATCCATCGCCATTCGCCCGGATCGACCCGGCAGATCACGCTGGGCGCCGACAAAGGGTATGACGCTGCCGGGTTTGTCGCCGACCTACGCCAGGCCTGTGTCACTCCGCATGTCGCACAAAAGGAGAGGTATTCAGCCATCGACGGCCGCACCACCCGTCATGACGGCTATGGCCTCTCCATCAAGCACCGAAAGCGCATCGAAGAGGCCTTCGGTTGGGCAAAAACCGTGGGCGGCATGGCGCAAACTGTCTATCGTGGCGTCGAGCGAGTGCGCTCCCGCTTCATCTTCACCATGGCCGCAAACAACCTTGCCCGACTGCCCAGGCTGTTGGCCGCGTGACGATGAGAACCGGCGTTGGGCACGCAGGCCTTCGGCGTCGATGGACCCCAGAGTGACCGTCGATCATGGATGCGACGGGAAACCGTTCGGGCGCGCCGACTAATTCAGCACCCTGCTA
>JAGWVA010000037.1 GCA_028875855.1 Paracoccaceae bacterium | reverse complement strand
GCGCATGAAACCGCTTGCCCATCAGACGCCCCTGCATGTCCACCATCGCCACGATCACCGTGTCGATGGCCCCCGCATCAACCGCCGACCTCAACTCCTCAAGGCTCAGATTCCCGGCCATCTTCGTCTCCCCGTCGGTTTTCATTTTCCGACAGCTTCACGCGCGAAGGGCCGTGGGGCAATCCCGATCTTTCACAAGGGGTCAGTAGCCGCGGGCGCGATCCACGAGATGCAGGAACGGCTCCCCCGCCTCGCCGCGGCGGATGTTCTCGGCCACCACGCGCGCGGCGCTGGCGGCGCGGGTGTCGGCGGCGATGTGGGGGGTGACGGTCACATGCGGATGCGCCCAGAACGGATGATCGGGCGGCAGCGGCTCCGTGCGGAAGACATCCAGCGTGGCGTGGGCGATCTGACCCGCGTCCAGCGCCTCGATCAGCGCTCCATCGTCGATCAGGGGCCCGCGGCCGGGGTTGATGACGAAGCTGCCCCTTGCCATCCGTGCGATGCGGCGGGCGTTCAGGAGGTCCGTCGTCTCGGCGGTCAGCGGCAAGAGCAGGACGACGATCTGCGCGCCCTCCAGCGCGGCCTCCAGCCTGTCCATCCCGGACAGGCAGCGCAGGCCCGCCACCTCCTTCGGCGTCCGGCTCCAGCCGGTGACGGGGAAGTTCAGCGCCGCCAGCGCCTGCCCGCAGGCCGCGCCAAGCGCGCCAAGGCCGAGGATCGTCACCGGCCGTTCACGCGCGATCGGCGGGATCAGGTGATGCCGCCAGACGCCGTCCTGATGCAGGATGTGTCGGTCGAGCCCAAGGTGATGGCGCAGAACGTGGCCGGTGACATATTCCACCATGCCCTCGGTCAGCGCGGGGTCCACCATGCGGCAGAGGGGCTGCGTGAGCGTCGGGTTCGTCACGATCCGCTCTACCCCGGCCCAGAGGTTCAACACCGCCTTGCAGCGCGTGTAAGGGCTGAAATCGGTGATCGTGCCGCCCGGGGCGAAGACGATGTAATCAACCGTCTCGGGCGCCATCTCTTCGGCCATCGCGGCGTTCAGGCCCATCTCGGCGAAGGCCGCGCGCAGGGGCGCCTCGTAGTCCGGCCAAAGCTTCGGGCCGGCGGCGAACTGGACATTGATCGGCATGAGCCCTCCCGCGTCGTCGGGCCCACCTAGCACGCGGCGCGCCACCCGCCAACCGGGGGTCTTGCGCTTGCCATCGCCGCGGCACGGTCCCGGGCGTTCAGATCCGTCCGCGCGGGCGGTGGATATGCGCGCTTTGCACCATCCCGAAGGCGCCCATCAGCACCAGCATGGCCGACCCGCCGTAGGACACAAGCGGCAGCGGAACGCCCACGACCGGGGCCAGCCCCATCACCATCCCCATGTTCACCGCGAAATAGAAGAAGAAGGTCGTCGCCACCCCCAGCGTCAGGAGCGAGGCAAAGCGGTCCTTGTTGTTCATCGCGGAATGCAGGCAGAAGGCGATGATGAGCGCATAAAGCGTGAGCAGCGTGATCGTGCCGATGAAGCCGAACTCTTCCCCCAGCGAGGTGAAGATGAAGTCGGTGTGCTTCTCCGGCAGGAAGTTCAGCCGCGACTGCGTTCCTTGCAGGAAGCCCCGCCCGGTCCAGCCGCCCGAGCCAAGCGCGATCTTGGCCTGCATGATGTGATAGCCCGCACCCAGAGGGTCCGACCCGGGGTCGAGGAAGATGTCGATCCGCTTGTATTGATAGTCCTTCAGAAGCTGCCACTTGGTGCCGCGCGACATCATCACCGCGCTGACAAGCCCCGTGCCAAGCGCGCCGACGCCCGCGAAATACCAAAGGCTCACGCCCGCCGCGAACATCACCACGCCGCCGCCCAGCAACAAGAGGATCGCCGTGCCGAGATCGGGCTGCTTCATCACAAGCGCGGTCGGGATCAGGATCAGGACGATCGGAACCAGCACCCACAGCGGGCGCGAGACCTTCTTCACGTCCAGCCAGTCGTAATAGGCCGCCAGCAGCATCACGAGCGTGATCTTCGCCAGTTCCGACGGTTGCAGGCGCATGAAGCCAAGGTTCAGCCAGCGCTGCGCGCCCATGTTGCGCGAGCCCGCAACGTCCACCAGCACCAGCAGGAGAAGCGCGATCACATAGGCTGCGCCGGAACTGCTGCGCCAGATCCAGGGCGGGATGAAGGCGAAGGTGAACATGATGACGAGGCCGACGACGAAGCGGATCATCTGCGGCTCGGCCCAGGGCCGGAACGAGCCGCCTGCCACCGAGTAGAGCATCAGGAACCCGGAGCCCGCCACGGCCGCCAGCAGGAAGACCAGCGCCCAGTTGATGTAAAGCACCTTGCGCAGGCCGGTCGGGACCGTCTTGACGTTGTATTCGAGGTAGCTCATGCGCGCGTCCTCGTGGTCGGGGGCGTCGTGAAGTCGTAAAGCTGGAGCGCCTTCTGCTGCGCCTCGATCGTCTTGCGGTCGCCCGCGGGGTAGGCGCTGAGCGGCGGCAGGCCACCCGTCAGGGCAAACAGCATGATGTCGCGCGCCATCGGGGCCGCCCCGTGATCGGCGCCGCCATGTTCGACGATGACCGAGACGGCCACCTTCGGCTTGTCGAAGGGCGCGTAGCAGACAAAGAGCGCGTGATCGCGTTCCGCCCAGGGAACCTTGTCGCCGCCGGTCAGGCCTGCGGCGCGGTCGGCGGCGGTGATGTTGCGCACCTGGCTCGTCCCGGTCTTGCCGACCAGCGTCATGGTCGCATCGGCGATCTTGGCGTTATGCGCCGTGCCGCGCGGGCCGTTGACGACGCCCCAGATGCCGCGCCGCACCGAGTTGACAAAGGCCCCGCCGATCCCGATGTCGGCGGCCGGCACGATCGGCACCTCGACCCCGTTGACGGATTTCACCAAACGGGGCCGCACCATCTTGCCCGATCCGAGCCGTGCGACCATCACCGCCAGTTGCAGCGGCGAGGCCAGCACGAAGCCTTGGCCGATGGAGGCGTTGATCGTGTCGCCGATCTGCCAGTCCTGACGGTAGCGCTGCTTCTTCCATTCGCGGCTCGGGACAAGGCCAGAGGAGATCGACGACATCGGCAGGTCGTGCCGCTCGCCCAGTCCCATGTGCCGGGCCATCTTGCCGATCGTGTCGATGCCCGCGCGCTGGCCGGCCTCGTAGAAGAAGACGTCGCAGCTTTGCGTGATCGCGCCTTCGACATCCAGCCAGCCGTGACCGGCATGGTTCCAGCAGTGGAACCGCCGTCCGCCGACATCGATGTAGCCGGGGCAGTAGATCTTGTCGGTGGGCTTCAGCGCGCCGGAATTCAGCGCCGCCAGCGCCGTGACGATCTTGAAGGTCGAGCCGGGCGGGTAGATGCCCTGCACCGCCTTGTTGACCAGCGGGCGGTGATCGTTGTTGCGGTAGGCGTTGTAATCCTTGCTCGAAATCCCCCGCACGAACAGGTTGGGGTTGAAGGACGGGGCCGAGGCACTGGCCAGAACGTCGCCGGTCTGCACGTCGATCGCCACGGCGGCGGCGCTTTCGCCGGCAAGGCGCGCCATGGCGAAATCCTGCAGCCGCGCGTCGATCGTGAGCTGGATGTTCTCGCCCGGCTGGCTTGGCTGACGGTCCAGCTCGCGCATCACCCGCCCGAGCGAGTTCACCTCGATCCGCTTCAGCCCGGCCTTGCCGCGCAGGGCGTCGTCCATCTTCGCTTCCAGCCCGATCTTGCCGATCTCGAACTTGGGGATCTGCAACAGCGGGTCGGGGTTCGGGATGTTCTTCAGGTCGGCCTCGCTGACCGGGCCGACATAGCCCACCACATGGGCCAGAACGTCGGACAGCGGATAGGTGCGCGACAAACCCACCGCGGGCGAGACGCCGGGCAGCGCGGGACCGTTCACGGCCACGCGGGACAATTCGTCCCAATTGAGCCTGTCCGACACCGTGACCGGCACGAAGGGGCTGTGGCGGTGCACGTCGCGGATCGTGCGCGCGATCTCTTCCGGCGTGATCGGCACGATCTGCGCCAGACGTTGCAGCACGGCCGGCACGTCGCCCGCATCCTCGCGCACGATATCGACCGAGTAGTTCTGTTCATTGCCTGCCAGCAGGACGCCCTGCCGGTCGAAGATCAGGCCGCGTGCCGGGGGGATCAGCCGGATGTTGATGCGGTTCTTGTCCGACAGCAGCCGGTATTGGCCGGCCTCGACCACCTGCATCTGGCGCATCCGGAGCGCGAGGCCCGCCACGATGGCCGCCTGTCCGACGCCGAGCAGAAGCGTGCGGCGGGTGATGGTGCGGGTGCTCTCCTGAGCGTCGCGGGGGGATCGCTTCATATGCGCCTCCCGAACCGGTCCACTTCGCCCGCCGCCGCCTTTCGCAGCCCGAAGCCATAGCGCGAGACACCGACCACCAGCGGATAGCACAGGATTGTGCCCAGCATCTGCAGCGCGACGAGGGCAAGCGGCGGGTTCTCGATAAAGGCCACGGCGTAAGCCAGCCGGTAAAGAAGGACCATTCCAACCATCACGACCGACACCATAGCCCATTCGAGCGCCAGACCCAACTCACGCATGAACACGACGCGGCCGCGCAGGAACTCCGTTCCCATCAGGACGATCAGCGCCCAGAGGCCCGGCGGGCGCATCAGCACGAAATCCTCGAACAGGAACACCAGCGCGATCAGCGCGGCGGGCACGTAGTCCGGACGCCGGAGCACCCAGGCGCAGGCGAGGCAGGTCAGGACCTCGGGGCCGGGAAGATGCGTGGGCATGGTGGACAGCGGCAGCATCCGCAGCAGCGTGACGCCGACCGCGATCGCCACGAACAGCGCCGGATAGGTCCAGGCCGGGTTGAAGAGCGGCCTAGCCATTGGTGTTGGCCTTCGCGCCCTGAGGCGGCGGGGCAACGCTGCCCGAAGGCTGTCCCGGCGGCGCGATCAGCGTGCCGGGGTCCGTGATATGCTCGGCCGGGCGGCTGCGGATCACGCGCAGGAATTCCAGCCGCTCGTAATCCGCGGCCAGCCGCACCTTCAGCCGCCGGTCCGGCCCCTCGATCACCTGTCCCACCAGAAGACCCTGAGGAAAGACGCCGCCGTCGCCTGACGAGACCACCTGATCGCCGGGCCGCACGAGGTCGGCATTCTCGACGAAATCAAGCGGCGGAACCGCGGTGTTGTCCCCCTGAAGGATCGCGTGCTGGCCCGAAGGTTGGATCGTCACGGGGATGCGGCTGTTGGAATCCGTGAGCAGCACCACGCGGCTGGTGGACTGGCCCACGCCAGAGATACGACCGACCAGCCCCAGCCCGTCCATCACGGCCCAGCCGTCCACCACGCCGTCGCGCGCGCCCACGTTCAGCAGGACCGACTGCCGGAACGGAGAGCCGGAATCGGCCAGCACGACGCCAGTGATGTGCGTAAGGCTCGGGTCCAGCCGCACCTGGTTCAGGTCGAGAAGCTTGGCGTTCTTCTGCTCAAGCTGAAGGGCGGCTTCCTTCCAGGCCTTCATCTGCTGCAATTCGCGCCGAAGTTCCTGATTCTGTTCGTAAAGACTGGCGTAGGACTGGAACCCTTCGGCCATCACGGTGATGCGCGTCACCGGCGCCATCAGCCACGAGAAGCTCGGCACGAAGCGGTCGAGGAGCGCCATGCGAAAGCGTTCGACCCGCGGGCTGTTGACGCGCCACAGCAGGAAGACGGCAAAAAGGACGATCATGATGATCGCGATCAGGATACGCCTGACCGGCTTGATGATCTCGTCCTGGAGGTTCTTGTCTTTTGCCAAGGCGGCCTGCCTCCCGGCGCTGATATCCGGCGTGACGGGCCGGGCCTCAGCTGTCGTAGTCTATCACATGCCGCAGTTGCTTTTCGTATTCCAGCGCCTTGCCGGTGCCGAGCGCCACACAATTGAGCGACTCGTTCGCGACCGAGATCGGCAGGCCGGTCTGTTCGCGCAGCGCAAGGTCCAGCTCGCCCAGCAGCGCGCCGCCGCCGGTCAGCATCACACCGCGGTCCACGATGTCGGCCGCAAGGTCGGGGGGCGTCGCTTCCAGCGCGATCATCACCGCTTCGCAGATCTGCTGCACGGGTTCCGACAGCGCCTCGGCCACCTGGGCCTGGTTGATCTCGGTCTCTTTCGGCACGCCGTTCAGAAGGTCGCGGCCGCGGATCTGCATCGACAGGCCCCGCCCGTCGTCGGGCATCCGCGCCGTGCCGATCGAGGTCTTGATGCGTTCGGCGGTCGACTCGCCCACCAGCAGGTTCTGCTGGCGGCGGAGGTAGCTGATGATCGCCTCATCCATCCGGTCGCCGCCGACGCGGACCGAGCGGGCATAGACGATGTCGCCAAGGCTGAGCACCGCGACCTCGGTCGTGCCGCCGCCGATATCGACGATCATCGACCCCGTCGGGTCGGTGATGGGCATGCCCGCACCGATCGCCGCGGCGATCGGTTCGGCAATGAGGCCTGCGCGGCGGGCACCGGCCGACAGGACCGACTGGCGGATCGCACGCTTCTCGACGGGGGTCGCGCCATAGGGCACGCAGACGATTACCTTCGGCTTGGCGAAGGTGCTGCGCTTGTGAACCTTGCGCATGAAGGTCTTGATCATCTCTTCGGCGACGTCGAAATCGGCGATGACGCCATCGCGCATCGGCCGGATCGCCTCGATCGAGCCGGGGGTGCGGCCCAGCATCAGCTTCGCGTCCTCGCCCACCGCCAGAACCTGCTTGCGGCCGTCCTTCACGTGGTAGGCAACCACCGAGGGCTCGTTCAGGATGATCCCCCGGCCCTTCACGTAAACGAGCGTGTTCGCCGTGCCGAGGTCGATCGCCATGTCCGACGAAAATAAGCCCGAAAGTCCAGCCATGCCGAGATCATCCTGTGCCGCACGAAAAAAACCTTTGCCTGCGACTCTCACGACACAGGCAGCGCACCTTATAGGGGGCGCAGGTCCAGAGGAAAAGGGGCGTAACACCGGCACGCGGCACGTTTCCGCCGCCACGACATCACGCCCCCGCGAGCGTCTCAGGCGGTCTTCGCCTCGTCCGGCTTCGTCTTGGCGCGCCGCACGATCAGGTTGTTGAGCGCCGCGACATAGGCCTTGGCCGAGGCCACCACCGTGTCGGTGTCCGACGACTGGCCGGTGACGATCTTGCCGTCCTCTTCCATCCGCACGACGACCGTCGCCTGCGCGTCCGTCCCTTCGGTCACCGCCTGCACCTGATACAGCGCGAGCCGGGCGGTATGGGGGAAGATCTTCGTGATGGCGTTGAAGGTCGCATCGACCGGCCCGTCGCCGGTGGCGGTCACCTGCTTGTCCTCGCCGCCCACGCTCAGGATCAGGTCGGCCGACTGCGGCGCCTGCGTGCCGCAGATCACGCGCAGGAACTTCACCTGAAGGTGATCGCCGGCGGCTTCCGAGGCGGTATCGCTCATCAGCGCGATCAGGTCGTCGTCATAGACTTCCTTCTTGCGGTCGGCGAGCGCCTTGAACCGCACGAAGACGTCGTTGAGCTGGTTGTCGGCCAGTTCGAACCCCAGATCGCGCAGCTTCGAGCGCAGCGCGGCGCGGCCCGAATGCTTGCCCATGACAAGGTTCGTCGCCGCCAGCCCGACGTCCTCGGGGCGCATGATCTCGAAGGTCTGGGCGTTCTTCAGCATCCCGTCCTGATGGATGCCGCTTTCGTGGGCGAAGGCGTTCTTGCCGACGATCGCCTTGTTGAACTGCACCGGAAAGCCCGAGACGGCCGCCACGCGACGCGAGATGTTCATGATCCGCGTCGTGTCGATGCCGGTCGTGTAGGGCATGATGTCGTGGCGCACCTTCAGCGCCATCACGACCTCTTCCAGCGCGGTGTTGCCGGCGCGTTCGCCCAGGCCGTTGATCGTGCATTCGATCTGCCGCGCCCCGGCCTCGACCGCCGCCAGCGCGTTCGCCGTGGCCATGCCAAGGTCGTTGTGGCAATGCGTGGCAAAGACGATCTTGTCCGCGCCCGGCACGCGTTCCAGCAGCATCCGGATCAGCGCGGCGGATTCGCGCGGCGCGGTGTAGCCCACCGTGTCGGGGATGTTGATCGTCGTCGCCCCCGCCTTGATCGCGATTTCCACCACGCGGCAGAGGTAGTCGTGTTCCGTCCGCGTCGCGTCCATCGGCGACCATTGCACGTTGTCGCACAGATTGCGCGCATGGGTCACCGTCTCGTGGATGCGCTCGGCCATCTGGTCCATGTCCAGATTGGGAATCGCGCGGTGCAGGGGCGAGGTGCCGATGAAGGTGTGGATGCGGGGGAACTTCGCGTGGCGCACCGCCTCCCAGCAGCGGTCGATATCCTTGAAATTGGCCCGCGCCAGCCCGCAGATCACGGCGTTCTTCGTCTGCTTCGCGATGTCGCTGACGGCCTCGAAGTCGCCCTCGGATGCGATCGGGAAACCGGCCTCGATGATGTCCACGCCCATCTCGTCCAGCATCTGGGCGATCTCGAGCTTCTCGTCATGCGTCATCGTCGCGCCGGGCGACTGTTCGCCATCACGCAGCGTCGTGTCGAAGATCAGCACGCGGTCATCTGCCGAGGGCAGCTTGCGGGCGGCGGCTTGGGTGTCGGTCATGGGTCTGTCTCTTTGCTGTCGGTTGCCTTGCTTCTGGGTGCTGGTCACCTCTGAGCGGTCGCACCCGAAGGCACGCTCAGAGGCAGCTAAGAAGCAGAAGCCCACGGGCGGGCAAGCGGCGGATGAGGCCGGCAGAGGTCGCAATATGGATCGCCCGTGTCATGGCCCGGGACTATACGGCGTAATCCCGAAAAGTGAAGGCCGAAATTTCCCCGGCGTCGCGGGGGCGATCAGGCCGGGTAGAGCCCGGCCACCCGCGCTCGCAGCCGCACGAGCGCCAGCACCGCGTCGATCGTGGGCGTCGGCGTACCGGTCAGCCGGCCCAGCTCCTGCACGGCTGTCACCAGCGCGTCGATCTCCATCGGGCGCCCGGCGTCGAGGTCTTGCAGCATTGACGTCCGGTGTGCGCCGACCGCCGCGCCGCCCTCGATCCGGCGATCGACATCGACCGGGAATTTCACGCCCAGCTTCTCGGCGATCTCCTGCGCCTCGACCATCATGCCGCGCGCCACGGCGCGGGTTCCGGGATCGGTGCAGAGCACGTCCAGCGTGGCATGGGTCAGCGCCGAGATCGGGTTGAACGACAGGTTGCCCCAGAGCTTGACCCAGATCTCGTCGCGTATCCTTGGCCGCACCGGGGCCTTGAGGTCGGCGGCCTGAAGCGCCTCGGACAGCCGCAATGCGCGGTCGGACTTCGACCCGTCGGGTTCACCCAGCGAAAAGCGGTTGCCCTCGACATGCCGCACGACGCCGGGTTCCGCCACTTCGGCGGCCGGATAGACGACGCAGCCCAGCACGCGGTCGGGGCCGAAGCCGTCCCACTGGACATTGCCGGGATCGACGCTTGCCAGCCTTGTGCCTTCGAGCGGCCCGCCGATCTTGTGGAAATACCACCACGGCACGCCGTTCACGCCGCTGACGATGGTCGTGTCGGGGCCGATCAGGGGCTGCATCCGGGCCACGACGCCCGGCACGGAATGCGCCTTTAGCGTGACGATCACGTAGTCCTGAACGCCAAGGGCCGCGGGGTCTTCCTCGGCGCGCACGGGCACGGTCGTGCTCTGGCCTTCTTCGATGAGGGTCAGGCCGCGCGCCTGCATCGCGGCAAGATGCGGCCCCCGGGCGACAAGGCTGACCTCGGCCCCCGCCTGTGCCAGCTTCGCCCCCATGTATCCGCCGATCGCCCCGGCCCCGAACACGCAGATCCGCATTCTCGCGCTTCCCGTTCCCTGATTTCCCTTTGGCCTGCCCCGGCACGGTCTCCCGCGCCCGGGTCAGCCGCCCCCTCAGCCTTCGCCGACCAGCCCGAGTTTGTCGGCCAGCCCGATGCGCTGCAACTTGCCCGTCGCCCCCTTGGGGATCTCGGGCAGGATCACGACGCGGCGCGGCACCTTGAAGGCGGCAAGGCGTGCGGCGGCGAAATCGCGGATCGCGCGCTCGTCGGCCTCGGTCCCCTCGCGCAGCACGACGGCCGCCGCCACCTCTTCGCCTAGCTTCGGATGCGGCATCGCAAATGTCACCACCTGCGCCACCGCCGGATGATCCATCAGCACCGCGTCCACTTCGAGCGGGCTGACCTTCTCGCCGCCGCGGTTGATGATCTCCTTCAGCCGCCCGGTCAGCGTAAGGTAGCCCTCGGCATCGAAGCTGCCCTGATCGCCGGTGCGGAACCAGCGCTTCCCCTCGGCCTCGAAGAAGTTCTTGGCGTTGGCCTCAGGATTGCTCTCGTAGCCCGGCGTGACGTTGGGGCCCGAGATCACGACCTCGCCGATGCCGTCCACCAGCCGGTTCTCGACCTCATGGGCAACCCGGACCTCCGGGCCCGCGGGCACCCCGACCGACCCGGGTTTCTGCGCGCTCGGGGGCAGGGGGTTGCAGGTCATCTGGTGGCAGGCCTCGGTCATGCCGTAGGCCTCGATCACCGGGGCGCCAAAGGTTTCGGTCAGCGCGGTCATGACCTGCGGCGGCAGCGAGGCCGACGATGACCGCAAGAGCCGCAACGGCACCTTGGCGATCGTCTCGGCGTTGCGCGCGGCTCGCGAAAGGATCGCCTGATGCATCGTCGGCACGGCGGTGTACCAGCTCGGCCGCACCTCTTCGAGCCAGCCGAAGAAACGCAGCGCATCGAAGCCCGGCGCGCAGGAGACAGCCGCGCCCGCCGAAAGGCTTGCCGAAACCGCCGCGATCAGCCCGTGGATGTGAAAGAGCGGCATCACGTTCAGGCAGCGATCCGCGGGCGTCAGCGCCAGCGACCGCGCGATGTTGCCCGCCGAGGCCGCGATATTGGCCTGAAGCAGCGGCACGATCTTCGGCCGCGAGGTGGTGCCCGACGTGTGCAGGATCAGCGCCACATCCTGCGGCCCCGGTGCTGCCGTGTCCGCGGCGGCGCCAGCCGGGCTGCCCTCGGCCGTAAGGGTGAACCGACCCGCGGGGGCCGCGGGATCGGCCGCAAGCCGCAGGATCGTCAGCCCATGGGCGCGTGCGGCCTCTGCGGCGGGGCCGTCCGGGCCCTCGGGCAGGACGATCGCCTTTGCCTTCAGGTCGCTCAGGTAGAAGTCGAATTCCTCGCGCTTGTAGGCGGGGTTGAGGGGCGCGGTCGTCGCAACCTGCGCGATGGTCACGAAGGCTGCCGCCATGTCCGGCCCGTTGGGCAGCACGATGGCGACCCGATCGCCCCGGCCGATCCCGGCCGCATGAAGCGATGTCCGCACCGCGTCCGCGAGGCTTCTGAGGCCGGCGAAATCCATCCATGCCCGCCCCGGCGCCCCAAGCGCGGGCGCGCCGTCGGCATGTCCCGCGACCAGATCCTTCACCGTCCCCGCCATGGCCGTAACCTCCCCCGTTCCGCCCGTCCCGGCCCCGATCGGCCAGTGAGGCGTGCCTAACATGGCATCGCCAGCCTCGCTAGCGCGACGATGATCGTAAGGGGCCGCCCGCCCGCGCGGCGCGCGCCTGCCGGTTGCCGGCCTGCCAGAGGTAAAGCGCGAGGGTCGTGATCACGACGGCACCGCCTGCCAGCATCGCCCGGGTCGGCGCGGCGCCGGTTCCCGCCCAGACCCAGATCGGCCCGAGGATCGTCTCGAGCAGCATCAGAAGGCTGACGTTCGACGCATGGGTGTAACGTGATGCCATCGACAGCGAGAAGAACGACAGCGGTAGAACCAGCCCGCCCGCGATGACGATGGCCCAGATCTGCCCATGGGCCAGCGCCTCCGGTCCGACCCGGACCAGCGCGATCAGGCCGGCCAGCAGGGCGCCGGCCCCGACGGCTGGCAGGATCGCCAGGCGCGTGTTGCGCCGGATGGTGACGAAGCCAAGCGCAAGGCTCATCGCCACGCCAAGGCCCGCCGCGGCGCCCAGCAGGGGGCTCCCATCGACGCGGCCCGCGGGGCCGCCGAAGACCGCAAGGCCGATCCCGGCAAGCACCGCCACGATGGCGACCCAGATCGACCAGTGCGCGGCCTCGCCCAGCAGCAGCCGGGACAGAACGGCCGCGAAGACCGGCACCGTCGCCACGGCGAACAGGACCACGGGGACAGGGGCGACGGCGATGCCGGTGGCGAACAGCGTGGCCCCCGCGGCCTGGCCCAGCATGACGATCAGCCCCGCCCCGGTCAGGGTGCCCCGCAGGTCGTCGCGCAAATGCCCGCGCCGGACGATGACCCAGGCCGCAAGCAGCGCCGATCCCATCAGCAGACCGCGCCAGGCGACCATCTCGGCCCCGCCCATCCCCGACCAACGCATCAGAAGCGTGTCGGGCGTGATCGCCAGCGCCCCGAACAGGGCGAGAAAGATCCCGAAGGACGGATGACGCGTCATGGCTCTCCTGCCCGGTAATCGTGCCGCAGCGGCATGATCTGCCCATGCCTTCCGGGCACCATAGCCGCACGGGGACAACGGGACCGGCGAATTGCGACGTCGGACATGCCGATCCGGTCGTCCCCTCCCTGACCGCCCCGGCCGGTCAATGCGGCGCGTCGAACCCGAACAGCGCAGCCGGCGTGTCCCAGAACAGGCGGCGACGCTCGCCCGCGTCGGGAAAGAGCCGCTCGGCAAGCCGCAGCAGGACGCCCACGTCCTGACGGTCGGGCGCGCGCAGATAGGGCCAGTCCGTGGACCACAGCAGCCGATCCGCGGTGAACCGTTCCTTCAGCGCCTCGACATAGGGCCAGCAATCCGTGAAAGGCACGCGCTGGCGCGAGAATTTCGGGTAGCCGGAAACCTTCACCCAGACCCGGCCGGTGTCGGCAAGGTCCAGAAGCGTCTGAAAGCCCGTCTGCGACAGCCCCCTGTCCAGCGCCGGGCGGCCGCAATGGTCCACCAGCACCCGGACCGGCAGGTCCCGGACCCAGGGGGCATATTGCGTGATCTGGTCGCCCTCCACCTGCAGGTTGACCAGCATGTCGAGTTCGGCCAGCCGCCCGAAGAGCGGCTGCGCATCGGCATAATGGTCGTTGCCCATGAGCGAGGGATTGAGCGCAACGCCGATGACCCCTTGCGCCTTGAGCCCGGCCAGATGATCTCGGCTCGCGTCGTTCGGGACGATGGCCGCCCCCCGGAACCGCGCGGGGTCCGAGGCGATGGCGTCCAGAAGACAGGCGTTGTCCGTGCCGTAGCCAGAATTCGGCTGGACAAGGAAACTGTGCCGGATGCCATAGGACGCCATCATTTCGCGCATCTGTTCCAGCGTTCCGATCTCCTGACCGCGCGGATGGTAGGCGACGGCCGGGTTGAACGGAAACCGGTCCGGGTCCGTCAGATGGACGTGAGAATCGATCTTGGGTTCATCGAAAACGCTCATTGCCTGCACCTTCACGTCAGTCAGCCGGATCGCGCCCAAGCTACGGAGATGCGGCGCGATCAACAACGGGAACTCCTGCCGGGTCGCCGATTTTGCGGGCCGCTGGCTGGCACTGTCCGGGTTTTGCGACCATGCTGCGCCAAACGGCGGTCGGAGGCTCTCGGCATGGCGCTGCAACTCGACGGGGAAACCCGGATCTTCCTGATCGTCGGCGATCCCATCGCGCAGGTGAAATCGCCCGGCAATCTCAGCCGTATCCTGGCAGAGCGTGGCGCGAACGCGCTTGTCATCCCCGCCCATGTGGCGGCTGTCGATTTCGACGCCTTCATGCGGTCGGTCGCCCTCATGCGCAATCTTGACGGGATCGTCGTGACGGTTCCCCACAAGGCGGCGGCACTGGCGTGGTGCGGGGCGGCGAGCGACCGGGCAAAGGGGGCGGGCGCTGCGAATATCCTGTGCCGTCAGGCCGATGGCCGCTGGTGGGGCGATCACACCGACGGGAAGGGCTACATGGACGGGATCGCCGCGCGTGGTTTCGAGCCCGCAGGCAAGCGCGCGCTCTTGATCGGGGCAGGGGGCGCGGGATCGGCCATCGCCTACGAGATCCTCGCGCGGGGCGCCGGGTGGCTTGGCGTGCATGACATCGACGCGGCGCGGCGCGATGCGCTGGTTGACCGTCTTGCGGCCCGGTTTCCGGGCCGTGTCGGCCCCGCGGGCCGCGATCCCCGCGGTTTCGACCTGATTGCCAATGCAAGCCCCCTTGGGATGCGCGCGGGCGATCCCTTGCCGGTGGAGGCCGATCTGCTGTCGCCCGGGCAGTTCGTCGCGGATGCGGTCACCAAGCCGGAGATCACGCCCCTGATCGAAGCCGCCCGCGCGACGGGCTGTGCGACCATGCCCGGAAGCGGGATGTTCGACGCTCAGTCCGGCCTGCTTGTGTCGCTTCTGCTGTCGGGCGCGCGCCGCGAAGGCTAGCCACGCCGTCCGCAGCCATCCCTATGTGGCGCGGGCATTCCAAGGCTGGATGTGGCCCGCGCCCGCAAAGACATGCGCAAACACAGGCGTTTGGGGGCGCCGCCCGGCCTTCCGGCAGAAAGGGTATAGCCAAATCTTATCCCGCCCGCAGAGAAACTTAGTGGCGCGTCGGCCCGATATGGCGAAGGCTGCCGCTGCGTGAGGCGATGCGCGGGGAGGACGACATGTTCAAGCAGGACCGGTGCCGGGATATTCCCGCCGAACCCGGGCGTCAGGCGTGACGCCTGTCCCCTCGCACGGGGCATCCGACCCGATGCTTTTGTCGGTCGTGCTGCGCCACGACCAATCGAGGGTGGTGGGCGCGCTTCACGAACAACTGGAGCGGCAGGGCTATTTCGAGCAGTTCCCGCCCGAGGGCGTGGAGGTGGTCAGCTGGTATGTGATGATGGGCCTCGGGCAGGTCGTGACGCTGCGCTTTCCGGCCCATCGCCTGCGCGAGGTAAACCGCGCGATCGAAAGCACCGCCTGGGGCGCGTTCCGCACCGACATTCACGCAACTTATG
The DNA here is from genome assembly GCA_028875855.1 of Paracoccaceae bacterium. GTDB lineage: Bacteria > Pseudomonadota > Alphaproteobacteria > Rhodobacterales > Rhodobacteraceae > Solirhodobacter. The sequence goes on along the minus strand of JAGWVA010000037.1, from coordinate 24,411 downwards.
ACTTCCGCGCCATTGCTCACGAGCAGCGGCAGGGTAAGCTCACACTCGCGGCAGCCGCCGACATCTAGGGAGAGACCATGCCTGCCAATCCGCCCCGCGCCTTCGTGATGGGTCACCCGATCTCGCATTCGCGTTCGCCCATGCTGCATGGCTACTGGCTGAAGCACTACGGCATTCCCGGCAGCTACGAGATGCTCGATGTCGCCCCCGAGGCGATCCCCGACTTCTTCAAGGGCTTTCGCGCCGCAGGCTGGGCCGGCGGCAACGTCACGGTCCCCCACAAGACCGCCGTCATCCCCTTCCTAGACCGCGTGGACCCGGCCGCGACGGCCATGGGTGCGGTCAACACGCTCTGGTGGGAGGGGGAGGCGCTGGTCGGCGGCAATACCGATGCCATTGGTTTCCTTGGCAATCTCGACCATGCCGTGCCGGGCTGGGACAAGACGGCCCGCAAGGCTGTCGTTCTGGGCGCGGGCGGTGCGGCGCGGGCAGCCGCCTACGGATTGCAGACACGGGGGCTGTCGGTCGCCCTGTGCAACCGGACCGTCGAGAAGGCCGACGCCCTTGCCCGGCATTTCGGTCAGGGGGTGAGCGCGCATGGCCTTGAAGACCTCGACGGCCTTATGGCTGGCTGTGACCTTCTGGTGAACGCGACCAGCCTCGGGATGGTCCATCAGCCTGCGAACACGCTTGATCTGAGCCCGCTCGCGCCCGGGGCCATCGTTTACGACGTGGTCTATGTGCCGCTCGAGACGGGATTGCTGAAAGCCGCGAAGGCGCGCGGTCATCGCACGGTGGACGGCCTCGGGATGCTTCTGTTCCAGGCGGTGGAGGGGTTCCGCCACTGGTTCGATGCGACACCCGACGTGACGGACGAACTGCGCCGGCTGATCGAGGATGACATCCGGGCGAAGACGCCCGGGGCGTGACGTCGTCCGGGCGTTCGGGAGGGGGCGTTCGGGAGGGGGGGCGTGCGCGACCGAGGATCGAAGACCCGGGGCACGCAAGGCGGCGCGCCTCGGCAACATCAAAGGCCCGAAATCGGGCATGGAGGGAGGACTGGAAATGCAAAGACGGACGTTACTCACGGCGGCAACCTTCGCTGCCGCGCTGGCGGGCACGGGCCTTGCCGCGCATGCAGCCGATGTGGTGAAGATCCCCTGCGTCTGCGAGATGTCGGGCGCGGGCGCGGTGTCGGGGACGAACTACCACGACGGCGCCATGCTCGCGGTCAAGGAGATCAACGCCGCGGGCGGCATCCTTGGCCGGCAGATCGTCATGGACACCTATGACACGCAGACCGATCCGCAGGTCTCGCGCGCGCTGGTGCAGAAGGCCATCGACTCCGGGGCCTATGCGATCATGGGCACGGTCTATTCCGGCTCCACCATCGTGAACATGATGGTCGCACAGCGCGCGGGCGTGCCGCAGTTCACCGGATCGGAGGCCCCGAACATCACCGAGCGCAACAACCCCTACATCTTCCGCACCTCATCGGGCGCGCAGAAGGGCGTGCCGGCGCTGACGGCCTATTTCAAGGACCAGCTTCACGTGACGAAGATCGCCGTGGAATGGGTGAACAACGACTTCGGCAAGGGCGGGCACGATGTCTTCCGCAAGGAGATGAAGCGGGTCGGCATCGACGTCGTGGCCGATGTGCCGAGCGAGCAGGGGCAGGTCGATTTCTCGTCCGACGTGTCGAAGATCAAGCAGTCGGGCGCGCAGGCCGTCTTTGTCTATCTCAACGAGGAAGAGGACGCGCGCTTCCTCAAGGAAGCCAAGAAGCAGGGGCTCAAGGCGCCGCTCGTGGGTGAGGTGACGCTGACCGGCCAGAAGGTGATCGACCTCGCGGGCGGCGCGGCGGAAGGCGCCTTTGCCCATGTCGGGCTTGCCACTTCGGCGCCGGTTCCCTCGATCGAGGCCTTCGTCGCGAAGTTCCGCAAGGCCTATGGCCGCGACACCGACCACAACGGCATCAAGGGCTACATTGGCGTCTATGCGATCAAATATGCCACCGAGATGATCGGCAAGTTCGACCGCAAGGCGCTGGCATCCAAGATGCACGGGCTGACGCTTGATGTGAAGAAGTATCCCGGGATGCTTCTGACCACCTCGTGGGACAAGACCGGCGAACTGAGCCGCGAAAGCTTCATGACCGAGGTGAAGAACGGCAAGCAGGTCGTGATCGGCACCGTGCCCGCGAACTGACGAGCCCGGCGGCGCCTTTCGCAACGGGCGCCGCCACCCCATCGCCTGACGAAGCCGCAAGGAGCGGCCCGGCGTCCGGCTGCAACGGAACATCCCCATGTCGCAATTCCTTCAGGTCCTGCTGTCGGGACTTTCCACCGGCTCGATCTACGCGCTCGCGGCGATCGGCTTCACGCTGGTCTGGCAGGCCGCGCAGACGGTGAACTTCGCGCAGGGCGAATTCGTCATGCTGCCCGCCTTCTTCGTGCTGATCGGCATTCATTGGCTGCACATGCCCCTGTGGCTTGCGCTGATTTTCGGGCTGATCGTCGCGGTGATCGTGCTGGGGCTTCTGTTCAAGAAGCTGATCGTGGAGCCGATGCTGCCCAACGGCGGCCTGCCGCTGATCATCGCGACGATGGCGCTGTCGATCCTTCTGAAGGAAGGCACGAAGCAGTTCTACGGCGCCGAGGCGCAGCCCTATCCCAGCCTATTTCCGCAGACGACGCTGCACATGGACGGGGCCGTCGTCTCCGTGCAGGATCTGCTGAACCTCGTCGTGTCGCTGACCATCGTGGTGGCCCTGACGCTGTTTCTGAACCGCACCCGCACGGGGCGCTGCATGCAGGCGACGGCGCAGAACCCGGCGGTTGCCGAGATCCTCGGCGTGAACACGAAGCGCATGGTGCTTTACACCTTCCTCATCAACGCGGCCCTTGCGGCGCTGGCCTCGTTCCTGATCTCGCCGGTCTATCTGGCCAAGTTCTCGAACGGCGAGACGCTGGGTCTGGTCGCCTTCATCGCGGCGATCGTCGGCGGGTTCAACCAGATCCGCGGCGCATTGGCGGGCGGGCTGCTGATCGGGGTGCTGGACAACCTGACCGCGACCTATGTCACCACCGAATACCGCGCGGCGCTGCCTCTGGTACTGCTGATCGTCATCATCCTGTGGCGGCCGCAGGGCCTTCTGGGCACGTCCGAGGGGAGGAAGGTCTGATGCGCCGTCCGGGCAAACCTGTCCTGTTGGGCCTCGGGCTCGTGGCGCTTGCGCTCGCGCCTGTCGGGCAGACGGATTACATCCTTTACATCCTGTCCTCGTGGCTCGTCTTCGCCATCGCCGCCGTGGGCCTGAACCTTACGCTGGGCTATGCCGGGCAGATCTCGCTGGCGCAGGCGTCCTTCATGGGGATCGGGGCCTATACGGTGGCGCTTCTGACGCTGGCCGGGGTGCCCTGGCTCGTGGCGATGCCGGCGGGCGTGCTGCTGTGCTTTCTGGTGGGCCTTGCGCTGGGCTTTCCCGCCTTGCGGGTGCAGGGCCATTTCCTTGCCTTCGTCACGCTGGCCTTCAACACGCTTTTCTTCCTTGTCGCGCGCAACGAGGATTGGCTGACCGGCGGGCCCTACGGTCTGTCGGGAATGCCGCGCCCGGATTTCTGGCTGTTCAACACCGATCCCAACCTGCCGTTCTACTATTTCACCCTGATCGTCTTCGTGATCTCGTCCGCGCTGATGTGGGGCATCGTGCGCTCGCCCTGGGGCCGTGCGTTCAAGGCGCTGCGCGAGAACCCGATCCGCGCCGAAAGCCTTGGCCTCGACACGCGGCGGATCACGCTGCTGGCCTTTGCCATCGGCTCGGCCTACGCGGGCCTTGCGGGGGCGATGTTCTCGCCGCTCGTGCAATATATCGAGCCGGGGTCGTTTTCCTTCGTGCAGTCGCTGCGCGTGCTGCTGATGGTCGTGGTGGGCGGCTCGGGCTTTTTCTTCGGCCCGGTGCTGGGCGCAGCCGTGGTGATCCTTCTGCCAGAATTCCTGCGCTTCACCGAGGGCTATTACCTGATGATCTATGCAACCATGGTGATCCTGCTGATGGTCTTCTGCCCAAGCGGCCTGATCGGGCTGGGCCAGCGCCTGCGCGATCGCTTCCGCCCGGGCCGCGAGCTGCGCGGCGACATGAAACAGGGGGCGCAGCTATGAGCGCGGGAACCCCGGTCCTGTCGGTCCGCGACATGTCGAAAAGCTTCGGCGCGATCCATGCGGTGCAGGGCGTCAGCTTCGACGTCATGCCCGGCGAGATCCTCGGCTTGATCGGGCCGAACGGGTCGGGAAAATCGACGCTGTTCAACTGCATCCTGGGCCAGTTGACCCCGAACAGCGGCCGCGTCGAGGTGAACGGCCAGAGCGTCTCGGGACGGCGCGCCTGCGATCTGAACCGGCTGGGCGTCGGACGCACCTTTCAGCAGCTTTCGGTCTTTCCGCAGATGTCGGTGCTCGACAACATCATCCTTGCGGGGCAGGAGCATCGGGGAACCATGCTGGGCCGGCTTTTCGGCGCGCCCGATGCGGGACTGACGGCCGATGCCGATCAGATGATCCGGTTCTTCCGTCTGGATCATCTGCGCGACACGATGGCGGGGGCGCTGTCCTACGGCCAGCAGAAGCTTGTCGATGCCGCGATGGCCTTCATGGCCGGGCCAAGCCTCGTGCTGCTGGACGAGCCGGCGGGGGGCGTGAACCTGACCATGCTCGCCAATCTCAAGGAGCGGCTGGTCGCCTATAACCGTGAACACGGCACGTCCTTCGTCGTGATCGAACACAACATGGAATTCGTGATGTCGCTCTGCACAAGGATCATCGTTCTGGCCGAAGGGCGGATCATCGCAGAGGGCGCGCCAGACGAGATCCGGTCGAACCAGACCGTGATCGACGCCTATCTCGGGGGCTGAGCCATGCTTGAACTGAAGGACCTGCACGGCGGTTATGGCAAGATCACCATCCTGAACGGGGTCAATTTCGTCATCCCCAAGGCCTCGATCACCACGGTGATCGGCCCGAACGGCGCGGGCAAATCGACCGTGTTCAAGGCGATCTTCGGGTTGCTGAACATCCATTCCGGACAGGTCCTGCTGGATGGGCAGGACGTGACCCGCGCGAGCCCCGCGCAGATGATCGGGCATGGCGTGACCTATGTGCCGCAGGGGCGCAACGTGATCCCGCAGCTGTCCGTCTGGCACAATCTGGAACTGGGCGGCATCACCTCGCCCGATCAGGCGCGGGTGCGGGCGCGGATGGAAGAGGTGATGGACCAGTTCCCGATGCTGCGCCAGCGCCGGAACCAGAAGGCGATCGAGCTGTCGGGCGGGCAGCAGAAACAGCTCGAGATCGCCCGGGCGCTTCTGCTCGACCCGAGGCTGATCCTGATCGACGAGCCCTCCATCGGGCTGTCGCCGAACCTTGTGCAGGAGGTCTTTGCCACGTTGATCCGGCTGCGCGATCAGGGCGTCACGGTGCTGATGGTCGAACAGAACGCCAAGGCGGCGCTGGCCATGTCGGATTACGGCCTTGTGCTGGAACTCGGGCAGACGCGGATGCACGACCGCGCCGAGACGCTTCTGGCCGATCCGCGCGTGGGCCATCTTTTCCTTGGCGGGCATATTGAAGAGGGCTGAGGGACGGGCAGCCCGCGACGGCGGCACCGGTCAGGACAGACCGAAATCCTCGAGGATGCGCGGGAGCCGTTCCTTGACCTTGAAGAACCCGGCCGTCGCATGGGGCCAGATCGCGGCATCCCAGTCGCGGCGCCATTCGGTCAGCGTGATCCCGGCGTCCCTCAGCGCCGGGGCCGCCTGATCCAGCCAGTCGCGCAGCGGGCCGGTGGGGACGTAGCCCGTCACGATCTGCCGCGCGCCTGCGCGGTCTGCCCAGCGGGCAAGGTCGGAGGGCAGGCCCGCGCGGAGGCTTTCCGGCACGGCGCCCATGCGCGCGGCGGCATCGGCCAGCGCCTCGGCCTCGAAGGCATGAACGGCGTCGGGCACCGCGCGTGGCGAGCGCAGGTGGCTGGCCGTCAGGGTCGCCGTGGCGCAGAGGTTCAGGGCATGGGGCGCGAAATCCTCGGGCCGGCACTCCTCTTCGGTGATGAGAAGCGCGGTCGGAAGCGCCGGGTCGGGCGGGGTCGGCGAACGGAGCGGCCCTGCGGCGGGCAGGCCCTCGGGCTCCAGATGCATGAGCCCTTCCACGTCTTGGGACAGGTCGGCCTCCCGCGGCGCAAAGCGGCCATCGGTGAACTTGGCGATGTTCCACGCCTCCGCCGCGTAGGGCTTGCCCCGCGTGTGCAGCCCCGCGACCCAACGCCAGCCCAGCGTGTTCGAGGCCGGATCGCCATCGAGCAGGTGGCGGAGGAAGAAATCCGCCCCGATCCGCCAGGGCAGACCCAGCGTGAAGATCCAGATCGAGGCAAACCACATCCGGGCGTGGTTGTGCAGATAGCCCGTCTCGACCAGTTCCCGCGCCCAGGCGTCGAAGCACTCAAGCCCGGTTTCGCCCGCCTCGGCCCGTTCGACCTCGCGGCGCAGGTGGCGGTCGGTGGCAAGCGTCTGAAGGTCACGATCGAGCCCGTCGCGGTAAGCGGCCCAGACCTGCGGGCGGCGTTCCAGCCAGCCCTTGAAATAGCCCCGCCAGATGACCTCCTGCACGAATTTCTCCGCCCCCTCGGGGCCGTGCGCGGCAAGGGCTGCGGCCACGACCTCGCGTTCGGTCACAAGGCGGCGGCGGATGTAGGGGGACAGCATCGAGACATCGCGATGCGCCCCGGGCCCGCGATCGTAATTGCGCCCGTTCGCGTAGCGCCGACCCATGCGCGGGGTGAAGGCTGTCAGGATCTGCTCACCCGCCGCGCGGGTTGCCTTGGGGTGGGGCATGACGGTCTCCTTGGCTGCCGGGGCACCTATCGCGCCATCGCGGCAGGGCAATAGCCCGGTCCGCGGCAGGCGCGACCCAAGGGCGCCCCGTCGCATCCGCAAGGCAGCGGCGCCGCGTCAGGCCTGCCCGTATTTCTCGAGAAAGGCCTCGGCCGGCAGGCGGCGGAAATCGTCGAGCCGGTCGCGCAGCACCTCGTGCGGCCAGTCCCACCAGGCCAGCGCCAGAAGCCTGTCGGCAATTGGCCCCGGGTGGCGGGGGCGCAGCGGCCGGGCCGGCACGCCGGCCACGATCTGGTAGGGGGCCACGTCCTTCGTCACCACTGCCATCGAGGCCACGACCGCCCCGTGGCCCACCGTCACCTCGGGCCGGATCACCGCGCCGTGGCCGATCCAGGTGTCATGGCCGATGGTGGCCCGGCGGCTGCGGCGATGGGCGAAGAAGGCTTCGTCCGGGCCGGCATCGTCCCAGTAATCGCCCGAGCGATACAGGAAATGGTGCAGGCTCGCGTTGCCCATCGGATGATCGGTCGGCCCGATCCGGGTGAAGGCCGCGATATTGGCGAACTTGCCGACGGTCGCATTGGCGATATCGGCGTAGCGGTCGCAATAGGAATAGTCGCCGATCTCGGAATAGGCGACGCGGCTGCCCCGGCCGATCTCGACGAAGCGGCCAAAGCGGCTCTCGACGATCTCGCAATCGGGATGGAGATACGGGTCCTGCCCAAGGCGTGCCATTCATTTCCCCCGGATCATGCGGCGGCGGATCAGGCCCGAAAGCCAGTCCATCAGCATCACCATGCCAAGGATCAGCACGATGTAATAGGTGACCTGATCCCAGTCCTTCTGGGTGGCGATGGCCTGCGTCAGCAGCAGGCCGATGCCGCCGCCCACGATGGCGCCGATGATCGTCGCGCTGCGGGTGTTCGATTCAAGGAAATACAGCACCTGGCTCATCAGCACGGGGACGATCTGCGGGATCACGCCGAAGCGGTAACGCTGCACCGGGTTCGCGCCGGTGGACCGGATGCCCTCGATCTGGCGGGTATCCACGTTCTCGAGCGCCTCGGAGAAGATCTTGCCGAAGCTGCCGGTATCCGTGAGCAGGATCGCCAAAGCGCCCGTCAACGGGCCAAGGCCGAAGGCGCGGGCCAGAAGGATCGTCCAGATCAGCCCGTCCACGCCGCGCAGGAAGTCGAACACCCGTCGCACCCCGAAGCGCAGGCTCATGAGCGGCGTGAAGTTGCGCGCCGACAGGAACGCCAGTGGCAGGGCGATCAGGGCTGCGCCGATGGTGCCCAGAAAGGCCATCAGCACGGTCTCGAACATGGCCCAGGCGACGCTGCCATGGGTCCAGACATCGTTACGCCAGAAGTCCTCCGCCATCCCGGCAAGGTTCCCGCGCGCCGGGTCGATCCTGTCGCCGGTCAGCACGGCCCGCGCCAGATCTACGACGGAATGCCCGTAATAGGGGCTCGACGGGGTGAAGAAGAACATCGCCCAGCCGAGAGAATAGCGAAACACCTCGGTCTTCGACCGAGTCATGTTCATCCGCCCTTCGGGCGCGGTGACGGCGAGGCGCGTGCGCGACAGGCTGATCCAGTCCGGGCGCGGCCCGGGCGGCAGGTCGGCGACGATGTGGTTCTGCGCGTCCAGCCGGGCACGGATCACCCCATACTGCGGCAGGGTAAAAACCGCCGTGTCGCCCGACATCACGACCTTGGCCCCGTGCGGCAACTCGACCGAGGTCGCCTTGCCGTCCACCTTGACCCAGTCGGGATATTGCGCGGGTGTCAACGTTCCCTTGCGCGAGCCCTTGATCGCCACGCTCAGCGTGTCGGTCCGGTGGTCCTGCGTCACGGCCGTCCGGTAGCTGTAGGTGTCCGCCAGCAGGATCGCCGCATTGTCGAGCCGCGCGCGCTTGGCCAACCCGGCGATGTCGAAGGCGAAGAAGATATAGACGAGGTAGGCCAGCACCAGCACCGGCAGACCAAGCGCCACCGCGCGGCGGCGCGCAAAGCGCCGATCCACGTCGGCGCGCAGGACAGAGAGATCGGCTGCCGTCATCTCAGGCCCCCGTGGTCAGGCGGTTGCGCAGCGCCGACGAGGTCTGGTCCACCACGATGATCGTCAGGATCAACAGGATGAAGACGGCGGCCGCCTCGTCATAGCGGCCCTTGCCCCAGCTGATCGCGTTCTTCAGCTCGTAGCCGATGCCGCCGGCGCCCACGAAGCCAAGGATGGCCGAGGCGCGGATGTTGATCTCGAACCGCAGCAGCATGTAGCTCAGCCAGTTCGGCGCGACCTGCGGCAGCACGCCCACCGCCATGCGCTGCGACCAGACGGCGCCGACCGAAGTCAGGCCTTCGACCGGCTTGAGGTCGGCATTCTCGTTTACTTCAGAGAAGAGCTTGCCAAGCGCGCCGATGGAATGGATCGAAATGGCGATGGTCGCAGGCACCGGGCCGCCGCCAAGAACGTAGATCAGCACCAGCGCCACCACGATCTCCGGCAGCGCGCGGCCAAGGTCCATCATCCGACGGAACACCGGCACGGCGCGGGGGAAGGGCGCGAAGCCGGGTGCGGCCAGCAGCGACATGAGGCCGCCGCCCAGCGTGCCGACAAGCGTGGCGACGGCGGCGATGTTCAGCGTCTCGATCAGCGCGGGCAGAGAGTGCAGGCATTCGCCGGGGATCTTCGCAGCCTTTCGGCTGGCCTCGGCAAGGATATCGGCGGGAAAGTCGAACAGGTGACGCAGGCCACCGAAGAAGGTGCCGGAATTGCGCATGTCGGCAATCCAGAACCCCGCGACCATCGCAAGCGTCAACAGGGCGAGCGTCAGCGCGCCGGTCAGCCGCCGCCGCCGCAATTCGCGGAAATAGGCCCCGCGCAGCGCCTCGTTCGTCATGGATGCCCCCGCATGAAATCGGGCGGGCCTGTTTCCAGACCCGCCCGGAGCGTCATGGAAAGATCAGTTCGACTTCGCGCGGCGCACCGCGATGATCGAGTCGTAGTAATCCTTGGTGATCGGAACGAGGCCGGCCGACTCGCCGCCCGCGATGTTGTAGAGGCACTTCTTGTCGGTCTTGTTGAGGTCCTTCAGGAAGGCCACGACCTTCGTCTTCACGTCCTGCGGCAGGGCGGTGCGCAGCACCCACGGCCCGTTCGGGATCGGCTTCGAGCGCCAGATCTCGACAAGATTGTTCATGTCGATCAGGCCCGCGTCCACCGCCTTGCGCAGCGCGCCGTTGTTGAAGCCGTCTTCCCAGCGGCCCTGGCCGTCGGCCCAGGTCACGCCCGCGTCGATCGACTTGTTGTAAACCGCGACGATGGTCTGTTCGTGCCCGCCGGTGAACTTCACCTGGCCGAAGAACTTGTCCATGGGCTGGCCGAGCTTCGCCGGGATCTCGATCGAGGGGATCAGGTAGCCCGAGGTCGAGTTCGGGTCGCCGAAGCCGAAGACCTTGCCCTTGGCATCCGCAAGCGTCTTGATGCCCGAATCCTTCCGCGCGAAGCCGATCGAGTAATAGACGTAGGAGCCGTCGGGGTTCGCCGTGGTCAGCACCGGCTCGACCGCGTTGGGGTTCTCGACATAGGTCTTGGCGTAGCCGGATGCGCCAAGGCCGGCAAAGTCGATGGTGCCGCCAAGCAGGCCCTGGATCACGCCGTTGTAGTCGGCCGGGGTGTAAAGCTTCACCGGCACGCCCAGCAGCTTCTGGAAGTAGGTGACGAGGCACTGGTTCTCGTTGATGCGGTCCTGGGCGTTTTCACCCCCAAGAATCCCGATGCGGAATTCCTTGATCGGCTCCTGGGCTTGGGCGGTGGCGACCATGGCGGTCGTCATCAAGGCGGCTGCGAGGATCGTCTTCATCTCTGTCTCCGAGGTTGGCGCCGGGCGGGATGGCCCGGCGTTTCAGGCCCCGACGCCGCTTTGGGCGCGGGGATAGGCGGTCGCGGTCTCCAGCGTCTCGATGGCTGTGGAGGTCGCGTGTTCCGAGAAGTCTTCGCCCGCGCCGTAGATCTCGCGCGCGGCGTCGGTGGTCAGAAGGTCGGGGCCGCCGTCGAAGACGATCCGCCCGTCCCGCATCCCGATCACCCGGTCGCAATAGCGCCGCGCGGTGTCGAGCGTATGGAGGTTCGCGATCACCATCCGTCCGTCTTCCTCGTGGATGCGGCGCAGCGTGTCCATGACGACCTGCGCATTCATCGGGTCGAGGCTGGCGATCGGCTCATCGGCAAGGATGATCCTCGGGTTCTGCATCAGCGCACGGGCGATGGCGACGCGCTGCTGCTGGCCGCCAGACAGCGCCTCGGCCCGCTTGGCGGCCTGGGTCGCGATCCCGAGGCGGTCGAGGATGTCGAGCGCGCGATGAATGTCGTCGCGCGGGTAGAGGTTGAAGACCGTCGACAGGGTCGAACGACGGTTGAGCGTGCCGTGCAGGACGTTCGAGACGACATCCATCCGCGGCACAAGGTTGAACTGCTGGAAGATCATCGCGCACTGGCTTTGCCATGCACGCTTTGCCGCCCCCGTCAGCGACAGGATGTCCTGTCCGTCGAAGACGAGCCGGCCCGCGGTCGCATCCGTCAGGCGGTTCATCATGCGCAGCAGCGTTGACTTGCCCGCGCCAGACCGGCCGATGATGCCGATCATGGCGGGCTTTTCGACGGCAAAGGTCGCCCGTTCCACAGCAGTGGCCGATCCGAAAACCTTTGTCACACCTTCGACGCTCAGCAGCATTGTGTCCCCTTCCGCAGACGGGGGACTGCTAGCGGCATCAGATCACAGGGCAGTCACAGCTTCGTGAAAGTTTTGTTGTGCCGGCGCGGCGGCGCCGATCCGCACAGTCCACAGGCGGCGTCGATCACACAAACGTCAGCCAGCGTTGTTGCATTCGCTACAAATCTGTCACCCGGCTGTAATGAACGCATCCTAGACCGGGTCCGCGCAGATTTTGTCGCTTTGACGTTCACGGGGTCCGGCCCGTCGCCGGATCGGTTTCAGAACATTCCATTCGCCCGGGCGGCCATCGGGGCCGGCCCGTTCCGGCCCAAGAGAGGAAGACCCATGCGCTCACACTCGCTGATCCAGACGCTTGTCGCCAGCACCGCCATCGTCTGCGGCCTGGCCAGTGCCGCCGCCGCGGCCACGCCGCTCGTCATCTATGCCGCCATCGGCTACGACACCGCGATGGGCGAGGCCTTCCAGAAGGCCACCGGCATTCCGACGAAGGTGGTTGACGGCTCGACCGGCCCGCTTCTGGCCAAGGTCGCCGCCGAGAAACAGAACCCGCAATGGGGCATCCTGTGGGTGGACGGGGCGCAAGGCATGCGCGCGCTGGCCAACGAGGGCATGCTGAAGCCCTTCGCGCCCAAGGCCGACTGGAACGCGACCGGGGCCGAACTGCAGCCGAAGGATCACGCCTACACCGCCACCGCCGTCTCCATCGCGGGCGCGATCGTCGTCAACACCAAGAAGCTGCCGAACAAGGCCGATTGGCCGACGAGCTGGGATGACCTGACGAAGCCCGCCTTCAAGGGCAAGGTCGGCATGAACAACCCGGCGATCTCTGGCCCGACCTATCCGATGGTCGCGGGCATGATGCAGTGGCAGGGCGGCGTCGAGCAGGGCAAGGCCTGGTGGGAAAAGATGAAGGCCAACGACGTGAAGGTCTTCGACACCAACGGCCCGAATCTTCGCGCGCTCGGCCTGGGCGTGACCTCGGTCGCCATCGCGCAGGACAGCGCGGGCATCGGCCGCAAGATGAAGGGTCAGCCCTTCGCCGTCGTCTATCCGACCCCGGTCAGCCTGCTGCCGCGCACCATCGCGATTTCCGCCGGTGCCTCGCCCGAGGTGCAGAAGGAAGCCGAGCAGTTCATCCAGTTCGTGCTGTCGAAGGAAGGCCAGAAGATCGCGATGACCGGCGACGCGGGCGGCGACTCGCTCTTCAACCCGCTGATCAACGGCGAGACGCCGGACGCCCATCTGCCGCAACTGTCCGCGCTCAAGACCCAGTATGTCGATCCGATGGTCTGGGGCCCGCGCGAGGCGAGCGTGGTGAGCTGGTTCACGAACCACATCGTGCACTGAGCGCATGGTCTCGGGGGACATGGAAGACGGGGTCGCGGGGGCAATGCCCCCGCGTCTTCGCAGCGGCCCGTCGGCCGCGTCGCGCGTCGCGGACATGATGCTGCGGGCGCCGCAGCGGATCGTGCTGCCGATCGTGGGCATCGGCACCGTCATGCTGCTTCTGGGCTATCCGCTGCTGAGCTTTCTGGCGCTTGCGTTCTTTCCCCATCTGTTCGGGCAGACCGGCCCGGGCGGCATCCTGAGCCTGCACAGCTTTGGCGAGGCGCTTGGCAGTTACAACCTGCGCGCCCTGCTCAATTCGCTGTGGATCGGCGCCGGGGCGGGGGCGATCGCGACGACCCTTGGCGTCTGGCTGTCGTGGCTCACCACCCGCACGGCGCTGCCCGGCCGATCCCTGATCGAGGGCGCGGTCTGGGCGATCCTGCTTCTGCCATCCTATTTCATGGCGGTCGGCTGGCAGCTTCTGCTGGCGCCCGGCGGCCTGATCGACGTGCCATGGGCCGCCGCGCTCATGGTGAGCCCTTTCGGCGTGATGTTCGTGCTGGGCCTGAAGGGCATCCCCTTCGCCTACCTGACCCTCGTCGCCGCGTGGCAATCGCTGCCCGAGGAACTTGACGAGGCCGGCCGCGTTCACGGCTGCTCGGCCCGGACGCGGCTGCGGCTGTCGCTTGGCCTGCTTGTTCCCGGGCTGCTGGCGGCATTTGCCATGGTCTATGCGGAGTCGCTGGCGGATTTCGGCGTCGCCTCCACGCTCGCGGCGGGGGCCAATTTCCCGCTGGCAACCTATGCGATCTACGCGGCGCTCAATGCCATGCCGCTGAACTTCAGCCTTGCGGCGGCCAACAGCTGGCTGCTGTTGAGCCTCGTGCTGCCTGCGGTGTGGCTGCAGACCCGCGTGAACCGCCGGGCGGAGCGTTACCGCGTCATCACGGGCCGCGCCCGCCCGCCGCGCCGCCGCCGCCTTTCCCGGCCCATGAGTGCCGGTCATCTTGGTGCGGTCGCGGTCGTGCTGATCCTCGCGCTCGGCATCCCGGTCTTCGCCGCCGCCGCCGTGTCGCTGGTGGGCGATGCCTCCAAGCCCTTCACGCTGTCGAATATCAGCCTGTCGCATTACGCCGATGTCTTCCGTCTGCCCGAGGTCTTCGGGGCGCTGCTCTACTCGGTGCGGATGGCGCTGGTGGCGGCGGTCTGCGCCATCGTGCTGGGGCTGACGCTTGCGCTGGCGCTGATGCGCCCAAGTGGGCTGACGCGGCTGCTGGACTGGGGGCTTCTGACCATCATGGCGCTGCCCGGCCTGATCCTTGCGGCCGGCTACATCTTCGCCTTCAACCAGCCGTGGTTGCCGCTTTACGGATCATCGGTGGCGCTGGTCATGGCCTATATCACCGGCGCGCTTCCCGTGACGTCGCGGATGCTGCTGGGCCCGGTCGGCCAGCAACACCGCAACCTGCAGGAGGCCGCCGCCGTCCACGGGCTGCCCGCCTCCCGCCGCTGGCTGCACATCCGTCTGCCGCTTCTGGCGACGCCGCTGATGTTCGCCTTCCTGCTGACGGCAAGCCACATCGTGTTCGAACTGCCGGCGTCCGAGCTTTTGTATCCGGCGGGCTCTCCGCCGCTGGCAGTCGCGCTGATCGCCTATCTGCACGGCTTCAACTTCGAGACCGAGGCCGCCCTGCAACTGACCGCCATCGCCCTTGTGGGCGGCGCGGTGCTGGTCTTGCGCTTCGCCTTTTCCCGCCTGACCCCCCGCGCCTGGCAGCGCCTTTCCACCGAGCCCATGACATGAGCATTCCCGCCCTCGAAATCCGCGCGGCGCAAAAGCGCTACGGTCAGACCCAGGCCGTCGCCGGGGTGTCGCTTTCGCTCATGCCGGGGGAGATCCTGTGTCTGCTCGGTCCCTCGGGGTCCGGCAAGACGAGCCTTCTGCGTCTCGTGGCGGGGCTGGAGACGCTGGACGGCGGCGCCATCCACATCGCGGGCGCGCCTGTCGATGCTGCCGGTCGCGCCTTCACCCCGCCGGAACGGCGCGCGCTTGGCATGGTGTTTCAGGATTACGCGCTTTGGCCGCATCTCACGGTCGCGGACAACGTGGGCCTGCCGCTGCGCGAGCGCGCGGCCACGGACTGGCGCGCGCGTGCGGCCGCGGCCCTTGCCGAAGTAGGTCTGCAAGGGCTTGGCGCACGCTACCCGCACGAGCTGTCGGGCGGCCAGCAACAGCGCGTGGCGCTCGCCCGGGCGCTGGCGACCCGGCCCCAGCTTCTGCTGTTCGACGAGCCCTTGTCGAACCTCGACGCGAAGCTGCGCGACGAGTTGCGCGACATGATCGCGGCGACGATCCGCGACGCGGGCATCGCCGCGCTCTACATCACCCACGACCAGTCCGAGGCGTTCTTTCTGGGCGATCAGGTCGGTGTCCTGCGGCACGGGGAGCTGTTGCAGATCGGCGCGCCCGATGCGGTCTATGACCGGCCCGCAACGCCCTTCGTGGCGCATTTCACCGGGGCGGCCGGTCCCTTCGCGGTCGAGGCGACCGACGACGCGCTGATCTGGGGCGAGGCCCGTGGCCCCCGGCCCGAAGGGCTGCGGCCCGGCGCGGCCGAGATGTTCCTGCGCCCGCAGTGGTTGCGGCCCGCCGATCCGGATGCGGGAACCGTCGCGGGCACGGTCGAGGTCTGTGGCTATGCCGGGGGCGCATGGCAGGCGCTGGTCGATCTTCCGGGCGGGGCGATCCACCTGCGCGTCGATCGCCGCATCGCACCGGGCGAGCGCGTGGCCTTTCACGTCGATTGGGACCGCTGCCTTGTCTATCCGGCCTGAGACGGCCCTGCCGGACGGGCTTTCCGGGCAAAAGCGGATTGTCAGCCGCGGCATGGGTTGGTAAGCGACGTCGTGAAGACAACAATTTTAAAAGTTCGAAGTCTTCACTACGAAATCGGAAGAGGCGCGCCATGGGGGCAGAGAACACCGAACGTCTTGGCTTCGATCTCCGGGTCGAGGCGTCTCTGCCGCGGCTTTCGCCCGCCGAGGCGCGCATGGCGCTGTTCTTCACCGCCCACAAGGAGGCCGTCGTGCTGCATTCCGCCGCCCAGATCGCCGAGGCGGCGGGCGCGAGCGACGCCACGGTCGTGCGCACGGCGCGCTCGTTGGGTTATGGCGGGCTGCTCGAACTGCGGGAGGACCTGCTGGCCGAACTGACGGGCGCCGCGTCCCCCGCGCGGCTTTTGTCGCGCACGCTCGATGCCACGACCGGAGAACCGGCCGCCATCCTCGCGCATGTGGTGGAGTTGCACGAGGATGCGCTGGCCGCGCTGCGCCGCCCCGATCTTGCCGAAGCCTTCGCCCATGCGCTGGACCTGATGGCCGGCGCGGCGGTGCGGCATGTCTTCGGCATCGGCCCCTCGGGCGCGATCGCGCGCTATGCCGCGCTCCAGTTCAATCGCATCGGCCTGCGGAGCGCGGCCCTGACCGAGCCGGGGGTGGCCCTTGCCGACCAGCTGGCCTGGGTCGCGCCTGCCGATGTCATCGTGATGCTGGCCTATGCGCCGCTCTACCGCGAGGTCGAGGTGATCCTTGATCGCGCGGCGGACGTGGGGGCGAGGGTCGTGCTGATCTCCGATCGCCTTGGCCCGGTGGTGGGAAACCGGGCGGATTGCGTGCTGACCGTGCCGCGGGGCCGGACGGATCACCTCGCGCTGCACGGCGCGACCATGGTGCTGATCGAGGCCCTGACGCTGGGCCTTGCCGCGCGCGACCGCACGGGGGCGATCGGCCATCTCGACAGCGTCAGCCGCCTGCGGGGCCGCATCGACCGCGACTGGTTGAAGCGCGGCACGCGCCTGCGCCCGACGGGCACAGGCAACGATGATTTCGCCTGACGCCACCCGCGCCCGGCACGGATACGCCGCCGTTTGGGGCGGTCTGGGAAACTGGAAAGGACCGACATGCACCTGACATCCATCCTGCCGACCCTGACGGCGGCGTTCCTCGCCTCGGTCGTCGAGGTCGTCGAGGCCTTCACCATCGTGCTGGCCGTGGCGCTGACGCGCAGCTGGCGGCCCGCCCTGACGGGAACCTTCGCTGCACTGGCGCTGCTGGTTGTGCTGGTGCTGGTCTTCGGACCCCTTTTTGCGATGATCCCGCTCGAGGCGCTGCAATTCGTGATCGGCACGCTGCTGATCCTGTTCGGCATGCGCTGGCTGCGCAAGGCGATCCTGCGCGCCTCGGGCCATATCGCGCTGCATGACGAAGAGGCCGCCTTTGCCAAGGAGACCGACGCGCTGACGAAGCTTGCGGCCGACAAGCGGGCCGACTGGCTGGCGGGCATGGCTGCCTTCAAGGCAGTCCTGCTGGAAGGGGTCGAGGTCGTCTTCATCGTCATCGCGGTCGGCACCGCGCATCACATGACCCTGATCGCCGGCCTCGGCGCGCTGGCCGCCGCCATCGCCGTGCTGCTGGTCGGTGCGGTCGTCCACAAACCGCTGAGCACGGTGCCCGAGAACACGCTGAAATTCGCCGTGGGGCTGATGCTGACCGCCTTCGGCATCTTCTGGACCGGCGAGGGTCTGGGCGCGGCATGGCCCGGGGCCGACCTGTCGATTCTTGGCCTGCTTGCCATTCTTCTCATCGTCTCGCTCGTTGCCGTTCAGGTGATGACCGGGGCCCGCAGCCGGCAGGAGGCCGTGTGATGAAATTCGTGTCCTCGATCTTCTCCGAGATCCTCGGCCTCTTCGTCGATGACGGCAACCTTGCCTTGCAGGTGCTGGGGCTGATCGCGCTCGTGGCACTCGCGGTCCGCTACGGGGGGCTCGCGCCGCTGGCGGGGGCGGGCCTGCTGCTCATGGGCTGCATCGCGATCCTCGCCCTCAGCCTGCGCCGGAAACTGCGGGGGTAGGGGCGGTCGATCATCGGACGCCAAGCCGGGGCCGTCTCTGGGCGGCCCTGAGTCGTCTGCCGCAGAAGCGCCATATCGCGGAACGTTGGGGAAGGTGGCGGAGAGACAGAGAGCAATACCTATCTTAAAAATAAGCCCAAAGCGCCCAAGAAAGCTGTAATGCATCATATTTTATTGATCATTTAGCATCACGCCATCTCCGCTTGCCTCACCGAAGCGCGTACAATAAGTGTATCTATGTGTATCTATACTGTCGCGCGGGAAGTTGAGACCATGGCGCTATCGACCGATGTGGCGATCAAGAAGTGGACGCCTGCCAAGGATGGGGAGGCCCACAGCACTGGAGGCCGAAGCGGGCTATACGTTCGCGGCTGGAAGTCAGGGAGCAAGGCGTTCTACCTCAGGGTCGAGACGTGGCTGAAGATCGGCGATTATCCCGACACGACCCTGGCGCAGGCACGTGAGCTGGCACTGATAGCAAAGCGCCTTCGCGGCGAAGGGTTTTCGACCCAGGCGTTGAGCAGTGCTTTTCTATCCGCAAAAAACGGCACTGAACTGGAAGCCATCGTGCGCAGGCGCCCCCATGCAGCCGCAGCTACGGTACAGTCGCCGGGTGGGCCGACCTACAACGATCTGTGGGAGCAATGGTTCGGCGGTGTTGAGATGACACTGCAGAGCGGGCCTAGCAGACGGAGGCCGCGGGCAATCCACGAGCAACACATCAGCCCAACGCTCGGCAAGCGCCCAATCGCGCAGATCACGCGGGCGGAGATCTTCTCGCTGCTAGAACCCTTGTTCAAAACCATACCCACCACCGCCGGGCATGCGCTTGGGCACATCAGTAAGGTCTTTGAAAGGGCCGCGGTGCAGGAGCTCATCCCCTATAATCCGACACCACCCAGGCGAACCTTTCCGAAAAGGCAGACGGCAACGCGCCACCACGGCACGCTGGAGCCAGAACGGTTGCCGGATCTGTGGCAATGGCTGGTGGGCCGGGATGCGGGGCTAACGACCAAGACAGCGATCCTCTTTGCGATGGTGACGGCCCACCGGGTCGGTGTGATCGTTGAGATGAAATGGGAAGACTACGATCCCGCCACGGGTATCTGGACAGTCCCTGAACGAAAAGAGAAGGACGCCCCCGGACGGATGAAGTCTGGCCGCGCTTACAGTCTAGCGCTTCCGGAGGGCCTGCAGCGTCGGATTGAGGCCCTGCAGGGGTCCGAGGCCAACGATTACGTCTTTGCGAGCCCCGTGACACGGGGCCATATATCGCCCAACGCCCTGTTGAAGGTCCTCAAGCAGTTCGACCCGACCATCACGTCACACGGCTTCCGGAATGCGATCAAGATTTTCTGCCGCAAGGCCGCGCCGCCGATCCCAGATTATCTCGCCGACGCGTTCTGCGACCACTCGCTCGTTGGACTCGATCGGAACTACCGCCGGCAGGATACCTCCAAAGAGCGAGCTGAAATCGCGGAACGCCTCTACCTGCATGTAACTGGCGGCGTCGAGTAAAGGTTAAGCTTCCCGCCGAAGGGAAAACCTCACTCTATCACATAGGTCGATTTCGGAAATGCCGCCATCAGGCGCCGCGAACCGATACATGCATGGCGGCTCGCTTCAGTAACGGCGCCATGATCTGTTCTGACACTTCCCCCTAAACCGAGTCGCCCTCCGATACATTGAGTCGGGGAAAACCGCATGGATCGGCTTGCGTTGTCAGTTAAGTGTCAATCGAAGGGCTAGCGTTGTCAATTAATCGACAACATACTGACATTTCACACTTTTTTCTCGCCGCCATTTGCATCCCGGCTCATGATGTGCCATATTCGTCGAGCCATCAGAAAAGGAGAACATCATGGCACGTCTGCTCAACTGCCGCACAGCGGCAAACATCCTCGGAATTTCGCCGGCGAGTTTTTATCGCCGCGTCGCCGATGGAACTATTCCGCGGCCCGTTAAGATCGGATCGTTGTCCCGCTGGCCGGAACAGGAAATCCTGGCAATCGTGAACCGCAACCCATCGAACCACATCTGAAACTAGCCCGGTTTACGCTGGGCCCGAGCGTACTAAATCTCCATAGCCATATTAAACCAGCATCGCCGGGCTTTCTTTTAAGGAAGCCCAAAAATGACGAATGGAAATTCACTCACCCAAACCCTGGGTGGCCATTGGCGCGGGCGCTACGGCACTGCACCCTGTCCCGTATGCCAACCCGAGCGTCGCTCCGATCAGGATGCGCTGACCATCTCGGACGGCGCCGACGGCCGGCTCTTGCTGCACTGCAAGAAACTCGGCTGCGCATTCGGCGACGTGTTGGCTGCCTCTGGGATCGCGCCCGGTAGTTACGCCGCGCCCGACCCGGATCTTCTGGCGCAGCGCGAGCGCGAACGGCAGGCCGAGGCCGACAGGAAGGCCCGGCATGCGCTGAGCCTGTGGCACCAGGCGAGCTCGATCGAGGGCACGCCAGGCGAAACCTATCTTCGCGGACGGGGGATCATATGCCCGATGCCCCCGTCGCTGCGGTTTCATCCGGCGTTGAGGCATCCGAGCGGCCTGATGCTGCCCGCGATGGTGGCGCTGGTCGAGGGTGCAGACCGTCCTGCGGTCCATCGGACGTTCCTCGCCCCGGATGGTACCGGCAAGGCGCAGGTTGATCCGCAAAAGGCCATGCTCGGGGCCGTCGCTGGAGGCGCTGTGCGGCTCGTGCAGGCCGAGGGCGCGCTTGTCGTGGCGGAGGGCATCGAGACGGCCCTGTCGCTCGCAAGCGGCCTTCTCCGCGCCCCTGCGTCGATCTGGGCAGCTCTTTCCGCGAGCGGGATGCGTGGGTTGCGGCTCCCGCATACGCCGGGGGACCTGATTGTTGCGACCGATGGAGATCAAGCCGGTCGTGATGCCGGGCATGACCTCGCCCTGCGTGCTCACAAAGCAGGCTGGAGCGTGTCCATGCTGCACGCACCCGATGGGATGGATTGGAACGACCACCTTCGGACCGTGGAGGCGCACCATGAATGACGCGTCCACCATGCCCCAGCCGGAAGCGTTTGAAGAAGGAAGCTCCGGCATTGCGCCGACCGCCTTCGTATTGCGCGACCCCAAAGACATTCCGCCGCGCCAGTGGCTCTATGGCAAGCACCTCGTCCGGGGCTTTGTATCGCTGACAGTGTCGCCGGGCGGATTGGGGAAATCGAGCCTGCTGATCGCGGAAGCGCTCGCCATGGCAACTGCCTGGCAGCTATTTGGTGACACAGGCCTCAAACCTCTGCGCGTCTGGTATTGGAACGGCGAGGACCCCAAGGAGGAAATCGAGCGCCGTGTTGCGGCGGCCTGCCTGCATTACAATATCACAAATGACGATCTCGCGGGTCAGTTCATGGCTGACAGTGGCCGGGACGTCCCTATTTGTGTCGCGAAGACTGAGCGTTCCGGGGTGGCAATCGCTGAGCCGGTCGTTGCAGCCCTGATCGACGCCATCAAACGGCATCAGATCGATGTTATTATCATAGACCCCTTCGTGACATCTCATTTGGTCGACGAGAACGATACGACGGCCATGAATGCTGTTGTAGCCCAATGGCGGGCGGTAGCGGACAAAGGCAACTGCGCTGTCGAGCTCGTACACCACGTCAACAAAGCGGGCGCGATCGATCCAAAGGGTCAAGGCATTTACGCAAGCCGTGGAGCGGGCGCAGTCATCGACGGTGTCAGGAGTGCGCGCTCGCTCAGTCTGTTTCCGCCTGCTGAGCTGGAGAACATGGGCCTTGACCCCTGGGAGGGCCCCTATATCCAGGTAGTGGACGGAAAAGCTAATCTCGCGCAGAAATCAACAGTCCAGTGGCGCACGATGATTGGCGTTAAATTGAACAACGGCAAAGCACATCTCGACGTTGGTGACGAAATCGGCGTTTGCATCGAGACCCAGCCTCCCACGCAGGGCGAACCAGTCGCTGACGGCCTCTTGCACGAAATTTGTGAAATGCTTGCGGGAAGGTCAGAGCCCGCGAAGCAAAACATCCAAAACCATGACTGGGTGGGCTACGCTATTGCCGAGCATCTAAAATGGGACGTCGGGCGGGGAGTAAAAAAGGCTGACTTAACGAGCGAGCAAAACGGCGTACGTCATAAGATCAAAGGGATTCTTTCCCAATTGACGAAACGAGGATTTGTCAAGCCGGGGGAGGCATATGATGCCCGCTCTGGCCGCACCGTTACCGTGGTCGAGGTGGTCCAGCAGCCTGCTTCCACCACACCTGAAACGGGTGTGGACGGATAGTGTGGAATCCGGGAATTAAGGAGGGCGGCGGGCGGCCGGCTATGCCGCCGCCGCACTTAATTTACTATAGGTGCGCAGGTGTGGTGTGGAACAAGTCGGGGGTGGTTATCAGCATAAGATCGTCATATCCCAGTTGCTGGACCACTTCAGTGGGGGCACTCCAGCCGATACTGCCGTCGCGGGCGGATCACTTGAGCAAGGGGACCGCCCGCCAGATCCTCGCCCATAACGAGACAGGTGCGGCTATCTGCGGTTGGCGCCCGTGAAACCTACGTCACCGATCAGTTCTTGCCGCAGCACTGCTTGTATTTGCGACCCGAGCCGCAGGGGCAAGGATCGTTGCGACCTGTCTTGGGCGCGGACTTGAACGGCTGGCCGGAGAGATTGGCAGGCTTCGCTCGGGCGAGTTCGGGGCGCGATTGGTGCAGGATCGTCGCCACGCAGTTCGGGATCAGATCAGGCGCCTCTTGGTCGATCTCTTCATCGCTGAACTTGCTGTTCCCGATATAGATGTCCTGCAACGCCATGATGAATATCATGGTCTCACGGGTCTCTTCGTCCGCCCGATCAAGAAGGGCTTCCCAAGCCTTGGGCCTCAAGGCCATGGCGCGCGTGAACCCGTCAACCCAAGGCTCCCAGAGGGTCTCGTCGCTGTTCGTATCGATCTCGTAGATCGGCTCCACCCAGAGCGATTGCGAGATCCGGGCAGCGACATCGTTGTAATGGGCCATCACCGCCCCGATCGTCTCCTGCGCCGTGGCGAGGTCGGGGAATTGTGCGTCCCCCGTGACGCCCCAGACCTGTGAGAGCCAGTCCGACGGCGGGATCATCTCGGGACATGCCAGAAGGCCGGTGACGAACCCATCAAGTTCGCTCACCGTCATCGGTTCGTTCTCGACGGGCAGCGCCTGCAAGAGCTCTTCCAGGTGGTCGAGCCGTTTGTCGTCCTGATCCATGACTTGTCCCTCCTGCAGCTACGCACCCCTTAGCCGCACTGGGCTGAATTCTCAATCGAACTCGTTCTGACCAGACCGCTCGGATGGTCCGTGACGGCCGCGCCTGCCTGTCGGCACAGCATCCCAGTTCATCGCGGGATCGAACCAGATCGTCAGCGAGCCTCGGCGCTTGAGCGCTTCATTGTAGGCCGGCCAGTTCTTGGTCTTGTAGGTCGGGGGTGTGGGTCTGCTCATGACGCCCAGCCACCATGCTGGATCCACGAGATGAATTCCTCAAGGTATGTATGCAGCAGAGCCTACCGACAATGCAATAAAATATTATTAAGTAGCCCCAGCGAAGTTTTTACCAAAAATTTGCGACTGTAGCTTGCGGCCAAACCTTATGCAGGGCTCCTCAATGAGCAAAAAGGATAGTGTGGATACAACGACAATTGCTATCGTCATTAGCGCAGAAAAGAAGACATAAAGCATCGGATAATGACTTATACTGGGAAACAAAAACTCGAAAAAAGTATAAAGAAACAACCCATGGATTAAATATAGGGAGTAAGTAATCTCCCCAAGCCAAACGAGAGCCGGTCGCCTGAGGATTCCGTAAATGTCACTCCCGGCGGCAACGCACACAAAGAAAATAGTCAAGCCAATTGTCGCCGGCACGCTGTAAGCGGTGGGGCTGAAATAAACAACGCTAGCCAATGCCGAAAGCGCCAAAAGCCCAGCACCTCTGCGACTTGCAATCCCCTGGATGCCCGGCCTGCGAACAAGATGTGCAGCTATAATCCCCCCCATAAATGATTGCAGCACACTGTGCGAAAAGCCATGATAATGCGCTAACGCCAAACATATGATAAACGAAAATGCTGCAAGCCCAGCTCTTTGTGTCTTTGCGAAAATATATCCAAAGAACGGGAGGCTGAAATAGAAAAACCATTCGTAGCTAAGCGTCCATGTCACACCAGCCACCATTCTCCAACTTTGAGTTACTCCATTAATATCAGGCGTGGCTAGCATGGTTGTCCAGATCAGCGCCGAATCAATAACACTACCATAAACGCGTCTATATTCCCCAACAACAAGAGACAACAACACGACGAGGCCTAGCATAACCAAAAAAACCGGATATAAGCGAAAGAATCGAGCAATAAAGAAATTAGCCCAAGAAAAGCGCTCTCGGGCCTCTAGAATGCGACCCCAAAATAGAAAAGAAGTTATCATGAAAAACAGAGCAACACTTGTTTGCCCGGCGTGCACAATGAACCGAGATGGCGGCAACTCCCAACGCCCGGAGTGGAGAAAAAACCATGTTATTACTGCGTGA
>JAGWVA010000036.1 GCA_028875855.1 Paracoccaceae bacterium | reverse complement strand
CGGCGTCGTGGGATCGGCCAGCGTCAGCAGCACCACGCCCGCCGCCACCGACAGGGGCGCGGGCGGTTGCGCGCCGGTCACGGCCTCTATCCGGCCGGGACGGGCCAGCGCATTCAGAATGGCGCGGAACGCCCGAGCCGACTCATGCGCCGGATCGGTGAACCCGCCTTGCAGCGACAGCGCCTCCATCAATCTTCCCCCCGGACCAGCGTGAAGAACTCGACCCGCGTCGCGGCGGCCTTGGCGGCGCGACGTTCGGCCTTGCGGGCTGCGGCCTGCGACAGCGGCTCCAGCACCCGGGCGCGCAGATCTTCCGCCCCGGGCCCCTGCATCAGCGCGTCGATCAGCGCAACCCGCCGCGCGTGGTCCTTGTCGCGGCCCTGCACATAGCCATGCCCGACCTCGCCCGAGCGCAGACGCACCGAGCACCGCGTCACCGTCATCTCACCAAGGTTGAAAGGCGCCCCGGTCCCGCCCATGCGGCCGCGCACCATGACGGCGCCGATTTCGGGGGCGCGCAGAACCTCATGGTCGGGCGCACCGTCCCAAAGGGCCGCGAGGGCCGCGGGCGGGGCCTTTGCCAGTAGGCCAAGCCAGCCCTTCCGCTCGGTGAGATCGGTCATGCAGACACCTTGCGAATTTGTTCAACTTCTATACAACTAGACAAATTCATAGCAAAGCGCGCCGCATGACACAAGCCGATGCCGATGAACCTTTCATGACGGAACAGTCGATCGCCGGGGGCGCCGCCCGCCGCGTGCCGCTGTGGCAATCCATCGCCGAGGCGCTGCGGGCCGAGATCGCGCGGGGGCATTACCGGCAGGGCGACCGCCTGCCGACCGAGGCCGAGCTTGCCGCCCGGTTCGGCGTGAACCGCCACACGGTGCGCCGCGCGCTGGCGGATCTTGCAGAGGCGGGGCTGGTGCACGCGCGGCGCGGCGCGGGCGTCTTCGTCGCGGCGAAGGCGATGGACTATGCGATTGGCCGCCGCGTGCGCTTTCACCAGAACCTTGCCGCGGCGGGCCAGCTTCCCGCGCGCGAGATCCTGCGGCTGGAGACGCGCCACGCCGATGCGCGCGAGGCGCGGGAACTTGGGCTGCCCGAGGGCGCAAGGGTCCATGTCTATGAAGGCATCTCGCTTGCCGACGGGGCGCCGGTGGCGCTGTCGCGGTCGGTGTTTCCCGCCGACCGGCTGCCGGGGCTGCTGGCCATTCTGCAGGCCCGCGGATCGATCACCGAGGCGCTGGCCGCCGAGGGGGTCGCGGATTACACCCGCGCGACGACCCGGATCACCGCGAAGACCGCCACCGCGACGCAGGCCGCGGCCCTGCGGCTGCGACCGGGGGCGGCGCTCTTGCGGACCGAGGCGGTGAACGTGGACGCGCAGGGCCAGCCGGTGGAGTTCGGCGTGACCTGGTTCGCGGGCGACCGGATCGCGCTGACCGTGTCGCCCGAGGACCTGATGACGGGCGGCCGGGGTTGATCCGCCAAAGTTCGTCATCAAGGGCGAACTTGTCACACCTGCGATACAGATTCGGCTTATCCACAGGCAAAACAACCATGAGCAGTGCGGTTTCCCAATGACGCTCCTGCCTCCCCTGCGCCTGACGGGTGCAACGATCCTGCGCGACGGCCAGATGCAGCGCCGTTCCATCGCCCTTGCCGAGGGGCGGCTGGCCACGGGCCCCCTGCCCGAGGTCGATCTGACGGGCTATCTGGTGCTGCCGGGGATCATCGACCTGCACGGCGACAGCTTCGAACGCCACATCGCGCCGCGCCCCACCGCGCCCTTTCCGCTGACGACGGGCCTTCTGTCGGCCGACCGCGACGCGGCGGCGAACGGGATCACCACCGCCTTCTTCGCCCAAGGCTGGAGCTGGGAGGGCGGACACCGCGCCCCCGCCCATGCCCGCGCCGTGGCCGAGGCGCTGGAAGCCGTGCGCGGACGGCTGACGACGGATGTGCGCCTGCAAATCCGCTGCGAGACGCATCTCGTGGACAGCGGCGCGGAGCTGATCGCCCTGATCGAGCGGCACGGGCTGGGCTATGTCGTCTTCAACAACCACCTCGAGGAAGCGCTGGAGATGCGGCGCGCCGATCCGGGCGGGTTCGCAAGCTGGGCGCGCCGCGTGGGCCGCACGCCCGAGGCGCATCTGACGGCCGTCGAACAGGCGGCCGCGCGAACGCGCGAGGTGCCGCGCCACCTTTGCCGGCTGGCCGAGGCCTTCGACCGGCTGGGCGTGATCTACGGCAGCCACGATGACCCCGATGGCGAAACGCGCGAACGCTTCTCGATGATCGGGGCGCGGATCGCGGAATTTCCCACCACGCGCAAGGCGGCCGCGGCGGCCAAGGCGATGATGGCGCCCGTCATCCTTGGCGCGCCGAACGTGGTGCGGGGCGGCAGTCAGGCGGGCAATGTCTCGGCGCTCGACCTGATCGCCGAGGGGCTCTGCGACGCGCTGGTGTCGGACTACCATTTCCCCGCGCTGGCCGAGGCGGCATGGGCCATCGTGGACAAGGGCGTCCTGCCGCTCGAAAAGGCCTGGGCCATGATATCGGCGCATCCGGCCGAGTTGCTGCGGATGCCCGACCGCGGGACGCTCACGCCCGGCAAGCGGGCGGATCTTGTCGTGGTGAACGCCGAGACCCGGGCCATCGAGGCGACGATCTCGGGCGGGCGTCTGGCCTATCTGACGGGCGAGGCCGCGCGGCGCTTCCTGCACCTGCACCGGGCGATGGACATCGCGGCGGAATAGTCAGCCGGCCCGCCGCCGCCCCTTGCCCTTCCGCGTTCCCGCGATTGCGTCGCCCTGTTCGGCAGGGCCTTCATCGGTCCGCCGGGCATTCACGCCCTGCGCCCCGCGCTGGAAGGGCACCGTGTAAAGGTCCATGGTTCCCGAAGAATTCTGGACCGCGAGCACCCGCGTGGCCGCGCCGCCCCCCGCCTGCACGGCCAAATCCTGCGCAGCAGCCGTGGTCGCTGCGCTGGATCTGTCTTCTGGCTCGCCGTCGAAATCGGCCGGGCACGCGGCTATCACGGGACCTCACGAACTGGTGCGCGGTCACGCTAGCAAAGGCGCGCCCGTCCTCAAAGCGTTTTGTCGGGGGCACCGACCACCGAAGGACAAGGACCGACGGGTCAGGACGGCGCCAGACCTTCGGCAGCCAGATCGACGGCCTGCCCGGTCGCGGCGGATTTCTGCGCCGCCATCCCCATCGCCACCGCCCACCAGCCATCGGCAAGGCTGACCTCGGGGGTGCCCTGCCCGCGCACCACGGCGTTGAAGCCGCGATGCTGGTAGAAGGTCGATCCGTTGTGATCCCCCGCGGCCAGGATTTCCGGGTCCACCGGGATCTCCATCACCATAGGCCCCTTGGGATCGCGCGGGCTCACGATCACCTGCGGCACGGGCGGCGCGCCCAGATGGGCGGGCCAGAACCGGCCCGGGCCGGGCACCAGCGCCTCGATCTTGCCCACGGGGCCGACCGCGCTGATCTCTTCCTGATAGCGCGCGCCTTCGGCGAACATGCACAGCTCCAGCATCGCCCGCGCCCCGCTGGCGAATTCGACGATGACATAGGCATTGTCCCAGATGTCGGGCGTCTTGCCGTCATAGCTTTCGTCGAGGTGGTTCACCCCCTGCCCGCCCGAGGCCAGCACCCGCACCGGGTCGGACCGCAGGATCACCCGCATCAGGTCGAAGAAATGGCAGCATTTCTCGACCAGCGTGCCGCCGGTGTTGGCGTTGAAGCGGTTCCAGTCGCCGACCTTCTCGAGGAAGGGAAAGCGATGCTCGCGGATCGTGAGCATCTTGACCCCGCCGGTGGCCGCGTCCACTTCGGAGATCAGTTTCGCGACGGGGGGCATGTAGCGGTATTCCATCGCCACCCAGATCGGCGCGGGATAGGACGCGCGCAGGGCCGCGATGCGCGGCGCATCGGCCGGATCGGTGAAAAGCGGCTTTTCGCACAGCACCGGCAGCGGGCGGATCGCAGCGATCTCTTCGAGCTGACGCAGATGCAGGAAGTTCGGGCTCACGATCACCAGCGCCTGAACCGCCTCGACCGCCAGAAGCTCGGCAATTGATCCCACCATCCGCGCCGTGGGTGCCAGCCTTGCCGCCTCGGCGCGCATGCCCGCGTCGGGCTCGAAGATCGCCACGACCTCGGCCCCCGGCAGCAGCGCGATGTTGCGCAGGTGTTCCTGCCCCATCATGCCGCAGCCGATCATTCCGTATTTCACTGTATCCGTCATGTCTTCCTACCTCAGTCGCGCCACGTAGCGCGCCACATCCTGATCGAACCAAGTCCGCGAAAATTCCGCACTCGCACCGTCCTGCGCCCAGCTGATCCGTTCGATCAGCGGCGCGGGCGCGCCGGGGCGCGGCGCAAACGGGGCCCGCGCCCAGTCGGGCACATGGCCCAGCCCCACCCGATCCTCGGCCCGCTGAATCCAGAGCCCGAGCGACTCGCGGTAGAACAGGTAGAGCGATTCGGACAGATCCCCGGCCGTCACCGTTACGGCATGGGACCCGTCCAGCCAGATCTCTTCCACCGCCGCAGGCCGGCCCGACAGGCGGCGCAGGCGGCGGATGCGGTGCGCGTCGCGCGCGCGCCCGAAGTCCGGCAGATCGGCGGGCTTGGGCAGGCGCTCGACCGACAGCACCTCGGCCGTGGGCAGGCCCCCGCCCTCGACCAGTTCCAGCCGGAAAAGCGCATAGACCGAGGCGACTTCGGCCCGCGCGCGCACGTAGTTCCCCGACCCCTGCACGCGCTGCAAAAGCCCCTTGGCCTCGAGGTCCGACAGCGCCTTGCGCAGCGTGCCGACCGCGATGCCCATCTGGCCCGCCATCTCGCGTTCGGGGGGCAGCTTCGCACCGTCGATCAGCCGCCCCGCCGCGATGTCGCGGATCAGAAGCTCGCTGATCTGAAGGTAAAGGGGCAAGGAGCCGTTCTGAGGCATGTCGTCGCGTTTGGCCGAAAATTGATACACTATTGATCTACATCAAAGCGGGCGTTACACAAGGGCAAATCGCACCCCCCGGGAGGAATCCATGACCATCGTCCCCGTCACATCCGCCGACCTCGATGCCGCAGAGGTCAGCTGGTTCGCAGCCCTCTGCTCGGACGACTACCGCCACCTCGGCGTGCCGGAGGGCGATCTGCGCTCAAGCTGGGACCATTGCTCGGAAATCGTGACGACGGCGGAGAAGCTGGGGTTCCGCAACATCCTGTGCCCCTCGTCCTATCAGGTCGGTCAGGACACGCTGAGCTTCGTCGCGGGCTGCGCGCCGATCACCAGCAGGATGAACCTTCTGGCCGCGATCCGCTGCGGCGAGATGCAGCCGATCATGCTGGCGCGCACGGTGGCGACGCTCGATCACATGCTGAAGGGGCGGCTGGTGCTGAACATCATCAGCTCGGACTTTCCCGGCGAGAAGGCCGACAGCCGCTTCCGCTACCAACGCTCCCGCGAGGTGGTGCAGATCCTGCGGCAGGCCTGGACGCAGGACGAGATCACCATCGACGGCGAGGTCTATCAGTTCAAGGGCGTGCCGACCGAACCGGCCAAGCCCTACCAGCAGAACGGCGGGCCGCTGATGTATTTCGGCGGCTATTCGCCCGATGCGCTGGAGCTTTGTGCCGAGCACTGCGACGTCTATCTGATGTGGCCGGAAACCAAGGAGCAACTGGCCGACCGGATGCGCGCCGTGCATGAACGCGCCGCCGCCCATGGCCGCACGCTCGACTACGGGCTGCGCGTCCACATGATCGTGCGCGACACCGAGGCCGAGGCGAAGGAATACGCCGAAGACCTGGTCTCGAAGCTCGACGACGAATACGGCCGCCTGATCCGCGAGCGCGCGCATGACGCGACCAGCCTCGGCGTCGCCCATCAGGCGAAGGTGCGCGAGCTTGCCGACCAGTTCGGCTATGTCGAGCCGCATCTGTGGACGGGGATCGGCCGGGCGCGGTCGGGCTGCGGCGCGGCGCTGGTGGGGTCGGTCGATCAGGTCATGTCCGAGATCGAAGCCTATCAGAAGATGGGCATCCGCGCCTTCATCTTCTCGGGCTATCCGCATCTCGATGAGGCGAAGGCCTTCGGGACCAAGGTGCTGCCGCATCTCAAGACCTGCTCGCTGCCCCATGCCTACGGCCGCGTGCCCGCCGAAACGCCGGCCACGCCGCTGGGAACCGGGGAGCGCCGCTGATGGATTACGTGAAGGCGCAAAAGGGGCTGAAGCTCTCGCGGATCGTCTATGGGCTCTGGCGGCTTGCCGACGATGCCGACACCTCGCCCGGCCATGTGCAGGCGAAGATCGAGGCCTGTCTGTCCCAGGGCATCACCACCTTCGACGCCGCCGACATCTACGGCGGCTACACGGTCGAGGCGGTGTTCGGCGCGGCGCTGAAGGCCGCGCCCCACCTGCGCGACAAGATGGAGATCGTGACCAAATGCGACATCGTCGCGCCGGTGGGCCGCCATGCCCATGCGCGGGTG
Source organism: Paracoccaceae bacterium (assembly GCA_028875855.1). Taxonomy (GTDB): domain Bacteria; phylum Pseudomonadota; class Alphaproteobacteria; order Rhodobacterales; family Rhodobacteraceae; genus Solirhodobacter. The sequence goes on along the minus strand of JAGWVA010000036.1, from coordinate 32,849 downwards.
AAGCATTACGACACCACGGCCGCGCATATCCGCACCTCGGTCGAGGCGTCCCTGCGCGACATGCACACCGACCGGATCGACCTGCTGCTGATCCACCGGCCCGACCCGCTGATGGACCATGCCGAAACCGGCGAGACGCTGGATGCGCTGGTCGCCTCGGGCAAGGTGGGCGCGGTCGGCGTATCGAACTTCCGGCCGTGGGATTTCACGCTGCTGCAATCGGCGATGGAGACGCGGCTGGCCACGAACCAGATCGAGATGTCGCTTCTGCATCACGCGCCCTTCACCAATGGCGATCTGGCCTTCCTTCAGGAACGCGGCATCGCGCCGATGGCCTGGTCGCCCCTGGGCGGGGGGCGGCTCTTCGCGCCCGAGAACCGGGCCCTTGGCGACCGTCTGACCGAGATCGGATCGGCCTTCGGCGTAGATGCGGGCGCGGTCGCGGTCGCGTGGCTTCTGCGCCATCCCGCCCGGATCCTGCCGGTGATGGGCACCAACAGCCTTGCGCGGATCGCCCGGCTGTCGGATGCGCTGAAGCTGGGGCTGGACCGCGAGACATGGTTCGAGCTTTACACGCTCGCCCTTGGGCACGAGGTGCCCTAGATGACGGAGACGATGGACAGAACCGCCACCGACGGAGAGCCCGTGACCCACGACGCCCCAGAGACCGCCTTCATCCCCGGGCCCGAGACCGCGCGGCTGTTCCGCGATGCGCTTGGCCGCTTTTCGACCGGTGTGACCGTGGTGACGACGACCGGTCCGCAGGGGCCGGTCGGGCTGACCGCCAACAGCTTCGCGGCGCTCTCGCTCGACCCGCCGCTGGTGCTGTGGTCGCCCGCCCGCGCCTCGCGGCGCTTCGCGGCGTTCTCTGGCGCGCAGGCCTTCGCGATCCACATTCTGGGCGAGGAACAGCGCGACCTCTGCCGCCACTTCACCCAGCCCGACGATCATTTCCAGGGCCTGCACATGACGCTTTCGCCCGAGGGCACGCCGCTGATCCCCGGCACGCTCGCGCGGTTCGAATGCGTGACCCATGCCAGCCACGAGGGCGGCGATCACGTGATCATCGTCGGCCGTGTGCTGCGCGCGGCCTTCCGCGATGGCGCGCCGCTCGTCTTCTCGGCGGGCCGCTACGGCGGGTTCACCGCGCAGGGCTGACCCCTTGCCAGGGCGGCACAGCCGCCTTTGACCGGCCCCTCTTTTGGCTACCTCTTGTCGTAAACGAATATGAACATTACAATACGACAATAGGTGGCCCCGCATCCGCTGCGGACGCCTGCGTGACGGACCGGACCCGACCCGCCGAACGGCCCGGCCCAAGTGGGATGAAGGAGGCCGGCATGTCGGTCGCAGACCAGCAACACGAGACCGATCGCAGCCCCGACGAAGTGCCGCCCGAGGTGGTGGAATTCGCCAACTGCGCCCAGCTTTCGGTGGACGAGATGGCCGGTCAGGCGCAATCGGCCGCCAATTTCCTGAAGGCGCTCGCGCATGAGGGACGGCTGATGATCCTGTGCCACCTGTCGTCGGGCGAAAAGTCGGTGACGGAACTGGAACTGCTGCTCGCCTCGCGGCAGGCGGCGGTGAGCCAGCAACTCGCCCGCCTGCGGCTTGAAGGGATGGTGGCCTGCCGCCGCGACGGCAAGGCGATCTACTATTCGCTTGCCGACGACAAGGTCAGCCGGTCGATCGCGCTGTTCTACGACATGTTCTGCAAGCCCGCCTCTGCCGGCGCCGGCGCCTGACCCCCGCCTGCCCCCCGTTGCATTTTCCTGTGTATCCCCGCGGCGGATCACGCTATCTAACCCCCGTCGCGGCCCCGTAGCTCAACTGGATAGAGCAAGGACCTTCTAAGTCCGAGGTTGAGGGTTCAAGTCCTTCCGGGGTCGCCAGATCTTCCCGAGACGTATGAGCGCGTTCGACGCGCCAGCAACCTTCTGGAGAAGAGGTTGGTAGAGTTTTAGCTAGCTCCAGGTTCCGATAAGCTGGAAGACGAACCCAGCCACAAGTAAACCAACTCCGGTTCTTGCCCAAAACATGTGCCACGACTTCTGACGCGCTAGCTTTATGGGGTCCTTCCTCGAAACGGCCAGTTCATCGTATTCCTCGAAGTCCGGCTGGGGGAGGCCAAACTTGAACATGATCCCGGCTCCCGCGATGTTAGAAATAAGGCCTAACGTGTTCCACCACTGAGTGGTCATACTCGCTCTCCGAACAACCTGACGAACTCACCTTACCCATTCAAAGCGACCAATTCGACGCGAAAAAACACTGGGAGCGCGTTAGAGAAATTCCGTCACGCATTATGCTGTTGAAATATTTCTAGGATCTTTCAGCCGGCACCCAGAAAGGCGTGCTGCTCGGAACTGGCACGCACCCGCTTGGTCTTCTGTGACGGTATATTCTCCCCCCTACTCCGGGCAGGCGATGTTGATCTCGGTTTCCTCGATCCCGACGGAGGGCTCGATCAGCCGGTAGTGCTTGCCGAAATGCAGGGCCACGCGGCGGGCGTCCTGGCGGAAGCTGTGATGGATGACGAAGCTCACCTGCCCCGCCTTCAGAAGTGCGGTGTTGGTGCGGTCGAGGTCGTGGGCGGCGAAGACGTCGATGCCGCGGCCGCGCGCGGCGAAGGTCTCGAGGATCGCGCGGTTCCCCCCGCCCACCGAATAGACGCACCGGATGTCGGGGTGGCGCTCAAGCGCATCGGCGATCAGCCGCCCGGTCTGGCGGTTCACGCCGAAGCCCTCGGACACGGTCACGGTGTCCAGATGCGGGGCGTGGCGGGCGAGGTGATCGACGAAGCCGGTCCGGCGCGCCTCCTCGCCCTCGAAGGTGCGGCTGGACAGGGTGATCAGCACGCGGCCCGGGCCCGGCCCCGCCATGCGCGACAGAAGATAGGCCGCCGTCGCCCCGGCCCTGCGGTTCGGCATGCCCACATAGGCCAGCCGCAGCGGATGGGCGACATCGGTCACGTAGGTCACGACCGGGAAGCCGCGACCGGCCAGATCGGCCAGCGCGGCCTCGATGCCCGGCGTCGCCGGCGCCTTCAAGACGATGCCCTGCGTGCCGCGCCGCGCGATGGCGCGCAGAAGGTCGGTCAGCGCCCCCTCGTCCCAGACCTCGGCCAGATGGAACCGGGCGCGGAAGGTCGCGGGCCGCATCAGCGGCAGTTCCGCCTCGAAGGCGGCCCGCACGGCCGAGGTGAACCGCTCCGGCGCCTGCATGACGATGTCGAGCGTGACCTTCGTCCCCTCCAGCCGGCTTGCGGCATATTGGCGGGCAAGCTCGGCCTCAGCCGCCCGCACCCTGTCGCGCGTCGCCTCGCGCACATGGTCGCGGCCGTGCAGGACGCGATCGACCGTGGCAAGGCTCAGCCCGGCCTGATGCGCGATTTCCTTGAGGGTGAAGCGGGACGCCATCCTGAAATCTGATGTGTTTTTGAGGTGATTTGCAACTGCCCGGCGGCGTGATCCTTGGCACAGTCCGATCAACAGGAGGACAGGCGCATGAACAGTATTCCCCCCCGGGCAAAACCGGGCCCCATCTGGCTCACGGCCGACAGCGGCGATTTCGAGACGTTTGTGCGTCTCGTCAGCCAGACGACAGACCCGGCCGACACGCCGCTCGCCACCGAGGTGATCCGCAACATCCCCGTCTATGACGGCGCCACCGCCGACCGGGCCGCCGCCGACCCGGACCGCCGCGCGGCGCTCACGCAGGAATGGGCCAATGTCTTCGCAAACGGGGCGGGCATCATCGTGATCCGGCAGGGGCTGGCCGATCACGCCGTGATCGACCGCGCCAGCGCCCTGTTCGACGCGATCATCGACGCGGAAAAGCGCGACGCGCGCGGCGGCGGGGATCATTTCGCCAAGCCCGGCGCGAATGACCGGATCTGGAATTCGCTGGAAAAGCATTGTCTTGCCGATCCGGCCAATTTCGCCGCCTATTACAGCTCGAACGGGATCGCGCTGGCGGCCGAGGCCTGGTTAGGCCCGAATTCGCAGATGACGGCGCAGGTCAACCGGGTGAACCCCGGCGGCGCGGCGCAGGTTCCGCACCGCGACTATCACCTGGGCTTCATGTCGGGGGCGCAGATGGCGCGCTATCCGGCGCATATCCATGCCGTCTCGCCGGTCCTGACGCTGCAGGGGGCGGTGGCGCATTGCGACATGCCGGTAGAGACCGGGCCGACGATGCTGCTGCCCTTCTCGCAGCAGTTCTTCGAGGGCTACCTCGCCTTCGAGCGCCCCGAGTTTCAGGCCCATTTCGCCGCGCATCATGTGCAATTGCCGCTGGAAAAGGGGGATCTCGTGTTCTTCAACCCCGCCGTGATGCATGGCGCGGGCACCAACCGCACCGCCGACCGGTTCCGCATGGTGAACCTGTTGCAGATCTCGTCGGCCTTCGGGCGCGCGATGGAGACGGTCAACCGCACGCGGATGCTTCAGGCGCTCTACCCGGTGCTGGCCTCGACACCCGGGCTGAACATCGACAACGTGATCGCCGCCTCGGCCGAGGGCTATCCCTTCCCCACCAACCTCGACAGCAATCCGCCGATCGGGGGCATGGCGCCAAAGACGCAGGCCGACTTCCTGCGCGACGCGCTTGCCACCCGTCAGGAGGCCCGCGACTTCTTCGCGACGCTGGCAGCGCTCGAGGCCCGCAACCTGTCCTGAGGCGCCCTGCGGCGGGTGTCGGGCAAGGCCCTGACCCGCCGGGCCGGGCGCGTCAAGGGCCGACCGTCAAAGGGCCGCGCCCGCCGGCCCGTCCGCCGCCGCGCCGAAGCGCACGCGCGCGACCGAAAGCGCGGGGATATGGGCGAACAGCTCTGCCTCGAGGTCGGCCACGATGGCCTGCGCCCGGGCAAGCGGCAGGCTGTTGTCCACCGCGATCTCGACCTCGACGTGCAGCTTGTGGCCAAGCCAGCGGGCCTGCGCCTGCCGCACCGCGCGGATGCCGGGAACGTGGCCCGCGGCATGGGCGACCTCGTCCAGCAGATGCGGATCGACGCCGTCCAGCATCCGCTCCAGCACCGCGCGGGCGGATTGCCAGACGATGCCGAGGATCGCCACCGTGATCGCAAGGCCGATGATCGGGTCGGCCAGCGGAAAGCCCGCCGCCACCCCAAGCGCGCCCACGACGACGGCGAGGCTTGTCAGCCCGTCGGTCCGGGCGTGGTAGCCATCGGCGATGAGCGCGGCGCTGTTGATCTCGCGCCCGACGCGGATGCGGAAGATCGCCACCGCCTCGTTCCCGGCAAAGCCCACAAGACCCGCCGCGATCAGCCAGCCGAGGTTCGTCACCGGCTGGGGATGCAAGAGGCGGCCGATCGCCTCGTAGCCCGCGACCATGGCGCTGAAGAGGATGATGAGCACGATCAGGATGCCGGCCAGATCCTCGACCCGGCCAAGGCCGTAGGGAAACCGCCGCGAGGGCGGGCGGCGCGCCAGCACGAAGGCCAGCCACAGCGGCAGCGCCGTCGTCGCATCGGCGAAGTTGTGGATCGTGTCGGCCAACAGCGCGACGCTGCCCGACACCAGCACCACGGCGACCTGCATGAGCCCGGTCGCAACCAGCATGACGAAGGACCACTTGATCGCCCAGATCCCGCGCGCGGTCGAGGCGATGGTGGCGTCGATCACGCCGTGCGTATGGCCGTGGGGCCCGTGATCGTGCCCATGGTGGTGGCCGTGGTCATGCTCATGGGGCCCGTGGTCATGCCCGTGACCCAGAGCGTGGGCGTGGCTGCCATGACCGCCAAGGCCGAACCAGTCCAGTAGTCTTCCCAGCATGGGGTCCTCACAGGTAGCGGGTGATCTCTTTCAGGTCGCGGATCGTCTCCGCCTCGGGCGGATCGTCCCCGATGCAATGCTCGATATGATCGTGGATCATCTCGCGCTTGGCCTTTGAAATGGCCGCTTCGACCGCGTGAAGCTGCTGTGCAAGGTCGAGGCAGGGCCGCCCCTCCTCGAACATGGCGATGACGCGGGCAAGGTGGCCGTTGGCGCGCTTGAGCCGCAGGATGATGTCGGGGTGCGAGGCGTGTTGCATGCCCTTCGATATCCCCCCGGGGGGGATAAGGCAAGCGGACTGACAGACCGTCGGTTGTGGCAGATTGTCATGGCGACGCGGCGGCGAACCGTGCCATAAGGGGCCGCCGAGATGCGCGGGGAACAACCTGTGCACCAAGGCGACCACCTGACCCGGACCGAGATTTGCGCGCCGTTCTTCTTGCCCTTTTGCTGTTTCTTGGCGTGGTGATCGCCAATCTGCCCGGCGCCGCCGCGGCGCGGGGCACGATGCAGGCCGAACCGGCGCACGGGACCATGACGATGGGCCGCGCCATGCCCTGCCCGGCCTGCGACGGGATGGGCGCGGGCGCGCATGCGGGCACCTGCCTTTTGGGCGATGCCTCCTGCGCCTCTGCCCCGGGCTGCGGGATGCTCGCGCTTGCGCTGTGCCCGGTGTCGGCCCGGCCCCGTCCGCGCGCGCCGCTGACGCGTCCGCCGCTCGTCACCGTGGCCGCCCAAAGCGCCTTCGTGCCCGAGCCGCCCCCTCCGCGCCGCTGACCCATGCCGCAGCCCCTTGGGGCACGACGAGACGTCAACCGGTGGCCGACGCGCCGCCCTTCTCACCGCATGAGTCAGACATGAACACCAGGATCATCCTAGCCGCCGGAGTTGCGGCGCTTGGCCTTGCCGCCGCCGCTTTCCTGCAATCGCCACCGCCCGGACAGGCCCAAAGCCGGACCTCGGCGCCCCCCGCCACGGGCGCGCCGCTCGTGCAGGTCGTCCTGCCCAGGGATCTTTCGCCGCAGGCGCAGATGGGCAAGACGGCCTTCGACGCCATCTGCGCCGCCTGCCACGGGACGAATGCCGCTGGCCGGCAGGGCATGGGCCCGCCCTTCGTCCATCCGATCTATCGGCCCGGGCATCATGGCGACATGGCCTTCCAGATCGCCGTCCGGCAGGGCGTGCGGGCGCATCACTGGCCCTTCGGAGACATGCCACCGCAAACGGGGCTGACCGAGGCGGATGTGCAGAACATCGTGGCCTATGTCCGCGCGTTGCAGCGCGCGAACGGCATCGACTAGGGGATCGGGTCGTCCCTGCGGCGCGGCGCTCTCACCGGGCGCCGCGTGTCTTCCGCTCAGGCCGTCACGTTGAAAAGCGCGCCCACGAGCGCGGTCACCGCCATGGCAAGCGCACCCCAGAACAGGACGCGGATCGCGCCGCGCAGCACATGGGCCCCGCCCGCCGAGGCGCCAAGACCGCCGAGGATGGCAAGCATCACCAGCGTCGAAAGCGCGACCGCCAGCGCCGCCTGCGCCGCCGGCGTGATCAGCGCGACGATCAGCGGCACCAGCGCGCCCGCCGCGAAGGTCAGCGCCGACACGAGCGCCGCCTGCACCGGATGCGCGGTGACGGTTTCGGAAATCCCCAACTCGTCGCGGGCATGCGCGCCAAGCGCGTCGCGCTCGGTCAGTTGCCGCGCCACCTGCCGGGCCAAGCTCTCGTCCAGCCCGCGCGCGCGGTAGATCGCGGTCAGTTCCGCCAGTTCGGCCTCTGGATCGTCGCGCAATTCCTGCGTCTCCCGGGCGAGATCCGCCTTTTCCGCATCGGTCTGCGAACTCACCGAGACATATTCCCCCGCCGCCATCGACATCGCCCCGGCGACCAGCCCGGCGAGCCCCGCCACGAGGATCTCGGTCTTGCCCGACCCGGCGGCGGCGACCCCCACCACGAGGCTCGCCGTCGAGACGATGCCATCATTGGCGCCAAGCACGGCGGCCCGAAGCCATCCGATGCGGTGGACCATGTGGATTTCGGAATGGGTCAGGCGGCTCATGGCTTGGTCCTTGAAATGATCGGGCGTGACTTGGTCGCCCGGGGCGACTATGCCACGGACGGACCTGAAATGCATTGCGGCTGCGCATGGTCCGCGTCGCGCGGGGCCCGGGCGAGCGCAGGCCCCCGGATCACAGGCTGTAGCTCGCCCCGGCGATATAGGCGCGGCCGGGTTTCGCCTTGCCCGCGCCGGCGGCGGTCAACGGCAGCACGATTTCCGACGGGCTTTCGACAAGGTTCTCGGCCGCCGCGTCGATATGAAGCTGGTAGCCCGCATCGAACAGCGTATCGGCCAGATCCAGCGTCACCGTCAGCGTCCGACCCGCGCCGACGCTGGCCCCCGTGATCCCGTTGATCTCGGAAAGGTTCCCGCCGGTCTTGCGAAACCAGTGCCCGAGATGGCGGTAGTATTTCGACCGATCCCCCGCCATCCAGAGGCTGCCCTTGTAGGCGCCGCTCGCGTCGGTGACGTAAAGGGCCAGATAGGCCGGGTTGCCGCCATAGGGCTTGAGCTTGACCGTGAAGGTCACGGGCTTGGCCTCGGCCAGGGCGGGCAGGGTCAGCGCCGTGCTCAGCGCCAGAACGGAAAGCGTTTTCTTCATCGTCGGGTCCTTCGTCGCGGCGCCGCGCGCCTGTGTGAAAAGGGGCCCCGCCACGGGACGCGTGTGGCGGGGCCGGTCGCGGGCGAACGGAGAAGGCCCGCGACCTGGGGGAGATCAGGCGATGTCGTCGCCTTCGGGGGCGCGCTTGCGTCCGGTGACCATCGCGCGGGCAAGGTTCTCGCGGTGGCGCAGGCTGGACAGGGCGACCCCCGCCACATGCAGCCCGACCAGCAGCAGGGTCAGGTTCGCCAAGGCGCCGTGCAGGTCCTTGAGCCCGCCTTCGCTGCCCTCGCCGCCTTCGCCGTAGCCGCCCGCCTCATCGGCCCGCGCCACGGAAACCAGCGCCGGGGCAGAGGGCAGATAGGCCATGCGGGCGGGTTCGGCGCTCAGCCAGCCGGTCAGGGCCGTGCCGGAAAGGCTCAGAAGCAGCGCCACGATCATCGCGGCCCCCGCCGGGTTGTGCCCGACATAGCGCCTTTCGCGGCCCTTCAGCATGTCGCCCGCATAGGACAAGAGCCGACCCGGCCCCGGGACGAATTGGGCAAAGCGCGCATAGCGCGGCCCGACAAGGCCCCAGACCAGCCGGAAGCCGATCAGCCCCGCGACGACGTAGCCGGCCGTCTCGTGCAGGCTGCGGCCCTCTTCGGAGGTGAGCCAGGCCAGCGCGAAAGCCCCGACCAGAGCCCAGTGAAACAGCCGCAGCGCCGGGTCCCAGACACGGATCGTCATTTCACGATCACCCCCGCGCCGCCCTTGCGAAAGAGCCCGTTGCCGGGCGGTGCAACCGTTCCGGCGGGCGCGGCCTTCGGACCGCGGGCGCCGCCGTCGTCCTCGTCATCCTCGCCGGCCTCGTGGTCGTCGCCCTCATGCTCCATCCCGACCAGCCGGAGCGTGGCCGGATCGACCCGCGCCTTCATCCGGTGGCCCTCCGCATCGCGGGCGCGGATTGCATAGCATCCGCCCTCGGCGCGAATGTTGCGGTCGGTCCAGCCCTGCGCCTCGGCCATCGACTCGACCGCCGCGCGTGGCTGCCAGTTCGCCATCGGCGCGCGGCAGCCGTCTTCCTCGGCCATCGCGGCGCCCGCGAGGCCCGCACCGGCCAACAGAGTGACCATGATCGTCGTTCGTCTCATCTTTGCCTCTACCGCTGCGTCTGTCTTCGGTCTCTTATGGGGACGAAGGCTGACGTGGACCTGAAGCGGGCGCAGAAAGCGCTTCAGCTTCCCGTAAGCTGCGCCGGGCAGAAGGTCGGGCGACGAGGGATAGGCAAGATGCGTGTTCTGCTGATCGAGGACGACACGGCGCTCGGGGCGGCGGTGCGCGACCACATCGCGGCCGACGGGCATTCGGCCGACTGGGTGACCCGGCTCGACAGCGCCCGCGACTGCCTGCGCGCGACAGCCTACGATCTGGTCCTGCTCGACCTGATGCTGCCGGATGGACGGGGCATCCCCTTCCTGCGCGCGCTGCGCCAGTCGGGCGACGTCACCCCCGTCATCATCCTGACCGCGATGGACCAGATCAGCGACCGCATCGAGGGCCTGAACGCAGGCGCCGACGATTACGTCGTGAAGCCCTTCGACCTGAGCGAGCTTTCCGCCCGGCTGAACGCGGTGGCGCGGCGCTATTCCGGCAACCCCAACCCGCTTGTCTCCATCGGCGATCTGGCCGTTGACCTTGCCGCGCGGCAGGTCACGCGGGGGGGCCAGCCGGTGGTGCTGACGGCACGGGAATGGGCCCTGTTCGAAGCCTTCGTCCAGCGCCCCGGCCAGCTTCTGTCCAAGCCGCAACTGGAAGACCGCCTGTATTCCTTCGACACCGAAATCGAAAGCAACACGATCGAGGTGCATGTCAGCCGCCTGCGCAAGAAGCTGGGGCCGGGCGCGATCGAAACCGTCCGCGGGCTGGGCTACCGGCTGGGGCCCGGCGGATGAGGGGCCCGCGTTCGCTTCAGGCGCGGCTGTCGCTGTTCGCGGGCCTTGGCGTGGCAGTCCTGTGGATCGTCACGGCGGCCCTTACGGCCGAGGTGGTGAACCGGCGGATCGACAAGGTCTTCGACAGTTCGCTGCAAGAGGCCGCCCAGCGGATTCTTCCGCTCGCCGTGCTCGACATCGTGGGCCGCGAGGACGAGGGGCTGAACCGCCGCATCGCGCCCCTGCGGCCGCATGACGAGCTGCTGACCTATGTGGTGCGCGACAATCGCGGGCGGGTGATGATGACCTCGCACAATGCGGACCCGGCGAAGTTTCCGCCGTTCCCGGGGATCGGCTTCCGGCAGACCGCGACACACCGGCTTTACTATGACGCGGCCTTGCAGGGCAGCCTGACGATCGCCGTGGCCGAACCGCTGAGTTACCGGGCGGAGGCGGAACGCAAGGTCTGGCTGCAACTGGCGGTGCCGCTGCTGGTCCTGATCCCGCTCAGCTTCCTTGGGATCTGGTTTCTCGTGCGGATCACCCTGCGTCCCGTGGCGGGCTTCGGTGCGACGATCGCCACGCGCGGGGCGGGCGATCTCTCCGCGATCCCTGCCGAGGACGTGCCCGCCGAGATCGCCCCCGTCGCGGTCGCCGTGAACGGCCTGATCGGCCGCCTGCGCCGCACGCTCGAGGCCGAGCGCAGCTTCACCGCCAATGCGGCGCATGAGTTGCGCACGCCGCTGGCGGCGGCGCTGGCGCAGGTGCAACGGCTGTCGGCCGAAGCGCGGGCGGCAGAGACGCCGGACAGCGGCGCGGCGCGCCGGACCGCCGAGATCGAGGCGAGCCTGAAGCGCCTCGCCCGGCTTTCGGAAAAGCTCATGCAACTCGCCCGGGCCGAGGGCGGCCGTCTGCGGCGGCAGGAGGCGGCGGACATTCGCCCGATCCTGAAGATGGTGGCCGAGGATTTCCGCCGCGACGCGGGAGAGGCCCGGCTTGCCGTGACGCTTCCCGACAGCCCGGTGATGTCGGACATCGATCCCGATGCCTTTGCGATCCTTGCGCGCAACCTGATCGAAAATGCCCTGCGCCACGGATCGCAGGACAGACCGGCCGAGGCCGCGCTGTCGTCGGCCGGGGTGCTGAGCGTCAGGAACGCGGGCCCGATCGTGCCCGAGGAGAAGCTTGCAACCCTCACCGCCCCGTTCGAGCGGGCCGGGGCGCAATCGCAGGGCAGCGGGCTGGGCCTGTCCATCGCCAAGGCCATCGCCCTTGGCATCGGCAGCGACCTGAGCCTGCGCTCGCCCGCGCCGGGATGGCCGGACGGCTTCGAAGCGGTCGTGCGCCTGACGCGGGCCTGACCCCGCCCCGCACGACGCGCAGGCAGGGCGGCACATCGGGCGCCGATCTGGGCGAAAGACCGCGCGCCGCGGCCAGCGGATCGGCACATTCCCACCCAAATGCCCCGGTTTCCGTGGAAATCCACCCTGCGTTGCGTGTCGTCATCGAACGGGCCCGCTCAGGGATGTAGCGACAGGATGCGCGAATTTCCGGAGCCTGAACGTCCTGAACACTTATCGGAGCCCATCATGAAACTCCTGCCCATTGCCTTCGCATCCCTTCTCGTCACCGCCACCGCCGCCTTTGCGCTGCCCGATCCGACGCCGATGTATCGCGCGCTTCATCAGCAGGGCTATACGAACATCGAAATGTACCAGGTCCGAAATCGCATCCATGTCTATGCCCACGAGGGCGATCAGGTGCGCCAACTGGTCTATGATGCCCAGACCGGCCAGTTGCTGTGGGACAGCTTGAACCCGCTGCGCGACCGCACCCGCGACCGTCTCTACCTGCTGGATCAGGACCAGTTGCGGACGCAGGACCGCATCCGGCTGCAAGACCCCGACCAGCTCAAATTGCAGGATCAGGACCGCACGCGCGATCCGTCAACGCATTGATTGAACGGCGGGTGGCGCCTCAAGGCCTCGGGCCTGCGCCACCCGCCCAGACCAGGGAAGTTTTCCGAATGAAACTCCATGCATTTCTTCTGCCTCTGATCGTGGCCGCCCTGAGCGGATGCACGCCGCCGGGCCAGATGGCAGAGCCGGGCTATGCCGCACCGGCGGCCGTGTCCAACATCACCTACGGCACCATCGTGGCGGTTCGGCCCGTCACCATGCAGCACACCTCGGACGGGGACCGGATCGCCGGCGCCGTCGTCGGCGGCCTTGCCGGCGCGATCATCGGCAACCAGTTCGGGGGCGGCACGGGCCGCGACCTGTTGACCGGGGCCGGGGCCGTGACGGGCGCGATGATCGGCAGCAATCTCGCCACCCAGACCCGGACCTACGCCTCGCAGGCCTGGACGGTGCGGCTGGACAACGGCGGGTCGATCACCGTGATCCAGGCCTCGAACACCTTCCGCGTCGGCATGCGCATCCGCGTGGTGACCGAGGGGACATCGACCTACCTCGCGCCGTGAGCGCGGGTCGTTCCCGCGGCGCGCAGACGCCGCGGGCGACGCCCTCAAAGGCGGTTTAGCGGAATGCGCAGGCTAAGCGAGACGACGCCCATGTTGTTGCGGAAGGTAAGCGGCTGCTTTGGCAGCGACGCCCCCTGCTGCGGCGTGAACCCACCCTCGGCCGAACCGAAACTGTAGTAGCGATAGGCCAGTTCAAGCATCATCGGCCGGACCCCCGGCGCGGTCAGCTGGTAGGACACGCCCACGCCGACGGACAGCGCAAGATCGGTATGCGTCGCGCCCGAAAAGGTCCGGTTGACGGGGGTTACGGCCGTGTTGGTCCGCGTCCAGTCGCTGACCGAGTTGTTCGCAAGGCCCACGCCTGCCACGAGAAACGGCTGAAGCCGCGCGTTGATGCCCTGCTGTTCCAGCGGCGAATAGAAGACGCTCGCCATCACCGCGGTGGTGGAGACGCTGGCCGACGTGATGTCGGCATGAAGCCCTGCCGTCGTGTGCGGCCCCGTCACGCTTGACGAGCCGGTCGCCAGAAGCCCGACATCCGCCCGGAAGCCGTTCATCCAGTCATAGCCCACGTTCAGGCTGCCAAAGCCCGCGGTCTTGCCCGACAGGTTGAAATCGATCCGCGGGTCGGAGGGATAGCCCGGCGGCAGCCAGTAGGCGTCCGAGGGCGAGAAGAAGGCGCCGCCCAGTTCCCCGCGCACATAGGGGCCATAGGTCACGCTTGCGCGCCCAAGACCCAGAAGTCCGTCCGAGCCTTGCGCACGCGCCACGCAAGGACTGCCCGCCGCGACCGCAAGGGCAAGCGCCACGGGAACCAGAGCCGATGATTTCATTGCTGCCTCTCCTTCCTTCAACCGCAGAGGTCCGGCCAAAGGTGCCGTTCAGACATGTTCGTGACGGCGAGTGTCCTGCGAAAATTCACTTTTTGCGACAAAATCATACCCGCCCCGGCATATATCCGGAGCGGGTGTTGCCTCTTTGCCGCCGTTCAGCCGTGCCCGGCCAGAAGGGCGATGCGGATCGCCTCGGCGTCCGCGGCCAGCTTCTCGGCCGCGGCCCCCGTCACCGGCGTGCCAAGGATCGTCGTCACCGCGATGACTGTCTCGGTCGAGATCGGCACCGTCTTGTCCGAGGCGACGCCAAGGAACACGGCCTCGAGCACCGCGGTCGTGTTCGTCACGCCCATGGTCGAAAGCGCCGAGGTGCCGTCAAGCGTGTCCTTCAGAAGGGCAAGGTTCTGCAACGGCGAGTCGATATAGGTGGTGTTGTCGAAGTTCAGCGAGAGCTGTTCCACCATCTGATCGAGCGTCAGGTTGTAGAACTTCACCATGTCGGGCGAAACGCTCGCCAGCGCCTCGTCATAGGCGCGCTGAAGCACGTGCGAGGGCGAGCGGGCGACGTTCAGCCGGCCAAGCTCGACCTCGGGGATGCCCTCCTTGGACCAGACGGGCTTGCCCCCGGCCGATCCCGAAGGATTGCCGGCCTGCGGGCCCTTGGCGTCGGAGTCCGCGCTCGGGCCGCCCTGACCCTGCCCCTTTTCGGCATTGCTCCCCTGCCCGGTTTGCGCGCCCTGACTCCCCTTGCCCTGACCGCCCTTGTTGCCCTTCCCGGTCGCCTGACCGCCCCCCTCTTCGGCAAAGGCGGCGCCCGATCCGAGCCCCGTCATCGGCCCCCAGCTCGGCCCGAAAGCCAGAGCGAGCGCAGCTGCAACGGCAGCGACAGAAATCATACCCCTGGACTTCAACGTGATACGGCGCATGGGAGCCTCCTGATGCGTTACCATGCGACGTCGATAACAGATTCGTTACATTCCGCCTTTGATATGTATCAACGTCCGCCGTGATCGACCTCAGTCGTGATCGGCCCTATCGGTGATCCACCCGACCCCCACGCCGCGCAGGATCGCCCAGCGCGACCAGCCGGTCGCTTGGCCGATACCGGCCCGCCAGAGGCGCGGGCGCGGCCTGCTCCAGATCGCAGAGCCGCGCGAGGATCGCGGGCAATCCCTGCGCCCGGGCCGCCTCGAAGGCGCCGCGCGGAAAGTTCAGGCCCAGCTTCAGCGCCGTGTCGATGCCCTCTTCCGTGACGCCGCCTTCGTCGAGCAGTGTCGCCGCCTCGTTGGCCAGCGTCGCCTCGATCCGCAGAACGATCTCGGCCGCGTCGGCGGGCGGGGCGCCGGGCGCGTCGGGGAACAGGAACCCCCGGCCGGTCTTGCGGCCAAGGTTGCCGCTCTCGACCTGTCGCAGCAGCGCGTCGAAGACGTGGTAGCGGGGATGCCCACCCATCGCCCCGGCAAGGCTGCGCGTCGCGGCAAGGTTCACATCCGCGCCGACAAGGTCGATCAGCGCGAAGGGCCCCATCCGGTAGCCCGCGCCCAGCATCGCGGCATCGATCTCGGCCGGGCTGCGCCCCTCTTCCAGAAGCGCCAGAGCCTCGCCGTAAAAGGGGCGCGCGCAGCGGTTCACGATGAAGCCGGGCCGGTCGGCACAGGCGATCACCGTCTTGCCAGCCGCTTCGGTCAGCGTCCTTGCCAGCGCCAGCGCGGCCGGATCGGTCCCGTCATGGGCCACCAGTTCCACCAGCTTCATCGCCGGGGCCGGGTTGAAGAAATGCAGCCCCAGCACGCGCCCCGGATGGGCAGTCGCACCGGCCAGCGCGCCGACCGACAGGGACGAGGTATTGCTTGCCAGCACCGCCCCGGGATCGAGCACGCCGTCGAGTGTCGCAAACAGCGCGGCCTTGGCGCCCAGATCCTCGACGATCGCCTCGATCACCATGGCGCAGGAGGCAAGATCCTCCGGCCGTTCCACGATGGCAATCCGCGCCAGCGTCGCGTCACGCTCGGCCTCGGACAGACGCCCCGCCGCGACCCGGCGGTCGAGGGACGCCGCGATCCCCGCCACCGCCTGATCGCGCATCCGCGCCGACAGATCGGTGGCCCGCACCGCCGCCCCCGAGGCGGCGAAGACCTGCGCGATGCCCAGCCCCATCGCGCCAAGGCCCACGATCCCCACGGTCACTTGCGTCATCTGCGTCTCCGGCACTGAACCCGGCGCCAGTTTCCTCCACCCCGGTCGTTATTTCAAGCTTGAACTTTTTAGGCTTGATGTTTGTCGGAGGCGATGCCAGAATCCTCTTCATCCACCAAGCGGAGCGCCAGAAGCATGAAAGTTCTTTGTCTCGGCGGCGGCCCGGCCGGCCTTTATTTCGCGATCAGCATGAAGCTGCGCGACCCCGCGCACGAGGTGACGGTGATCGAACGCAACCGCGCGAACGACACCTTCGGCTGGGGCGTGGTGCTGTCGGACGACGCGTTGGGCCGGATGCAGAAGAACGATCCGAAATCCACCGATGCGATCCGCAGCAATTTCGCCTACTGGGACGACATCGCCGTCGTTCACAACGGCGCCCGCACCGTCTCGGGCGGGCACGGCTTTGCCGGGATCGGGCGCAAGAAGATGCTGGTCCTGCTGCAGGAACGGGCGCGCGAACTGGGGGTGGATCTTCGCTTCGAGACGGAGTTCAGGACCGCCGAAGACTATCGCAAGGACTATGACCTCGTCGTCGGCGCCGATGGCATCAACAGCCGCGTGCGCGCCGAATATGCCGACGTCTTCAAGCCCGACATCGACCTGCGCAAATGCAAGTTCATCTGGCTTGGCACGCATCAGAAATTCGACGACGCCTTCACCTTCATCTTCGAGAAGACCGAACACGGCTGGGTCTGGGCCCATGTCTATCAGTTCGACGCCGACACCGCGACCTTCATCGTGGAATGCCTGCCCGACACCTGGGACCGCTGGGGATTCGAGCACATGTCGAAGGAAGAGTCGGTCGAGACCTGCCGGAAGATCTTCGAACGCCACCTTGGCGGCCATGACCTCACGTCCAACGCAGCCCATCTGCGCGGATCGGCCGTCTGGATCCAGTTCCCCCGCGTGATCTGCGAAACATGGCATCACGGCAACGTCGTGCTGATGGGCGATGCGGCGGCGACGGGGCATTTCTCGATCGGATCGGGCAGCCGGCTGGCCTTCGACAGCGCCATCGCGCTGGCCGATTACCTGCATTCCGAACCGACGATGGAGGCCGCCTTCGAACGCTATCAGGCCGAACGCCGGGTCGAGGTGCTGCGGCTGCAATCGGCGGCGCGCAACAGCCTTGAATGGTTCGAGGAGGTGGAGCGGTATCTGGACATGCCGCCCCTGCAATTCGCCTATTCCCTGCTGACCCGCAGCCAGCGCATCAGCCACGAGAACCTGCGCCTGCGCGACCCGAAGTGGCTGCGCGAGGCCGAGGACTGGTTTCAGCGGCAGGCGGGCGGCACGCCCGGCCGCGCGCCGATGTTCGCGCCTTTCCGGCTGCGCGACATGGCGCTGGTCAACCGCGTCGTCGTCTCGCCCATGGCGCAATACAAGGCCGTGGACGGCTGCCCGACCGACTGGCATTTCGTCCATTACGCCGAACGCGCCAAGGGCGGCGCGGGGCTGGTCTATACCGAGATGACCTGCGTCTCGCCTGAGGGCCGCATCACCCCCGGCTGCCCCGGCCTATACGCGCCCGAACACGAGGCGGCATGGAAGCGGCTGGTGGCCTTCGTCCATGCGGAGACGCAGGCGAAGATCTGCTGCCAGATCGGCCATTCGGGGCGAAAGGGATCGACCCAGCTCGGCTGGGAAAAGATGGACGCGCCGCTCAAGGCGGGGAACTGGCCCACCCTGTCGGCCTCGGCCATCGCCTGGAGCGCGGCGAACCCCGCGCCGAAGGAAATGGACCGCGCCGACATGGACCGGGTGACGGCAGAGTTCGTGGCCGCGACCCGGATGGCGGCGCGCGCAGGCTTCGACATGATCGAACTGCACGCGGCGCACGGCTACCTGATCTCGTCCTTCCTCTCGCCGCTGTCGAACCGGCGCGCCGATGCCTATGGCGGCAGCCTTGAAAACCGGCTGCGCTATCCGCTCGAGGTGTTTGCCGCCATGCGCGCGGCCTGGCCCGCCGAAAAGCCGATGAGCGTGCGCATCAGTGCCAACGACTGGGTGGGCGAGGCGGGCGTGACGCCCGAGGAGGCGGTCGAGATCGCCCGCGCCTTCCGCGCCGCGGGGGCCGACATCATCGACGTGTCGGCGGGGCAGACCTCGACCGAGGCGCGGCCGATCTACGGGCGGATGTTCCAGACCCCGTTCAGCGACCGCATCCGCAACGAGGCGGGCATCGCCACGATGGCGGTCGGCAACATCTACGAGCCGGACCACGTGAACTCGATCCTGATGGCGGGGCGCGCGGACCTTGTCTGCCTTGCCCGCCCGCACCTCGCCGATCCCTACTGGACGCTGCATGCGGCCGTCGCCATGGGCGATGCGGGCACCGAATGGCCGCTGCCCTACCTTGCCGGGCGCGATCAGGCCCAGAGGCTGCGCGAACGTCAGCAGGAGGCGATCCGGGTATGACACTGGCAGGCAGGCGCGCGCTGATCACCGGAGGCGGCTCTGGCGCGGGGGCCGATCTTGCCCGCGGCTTTGCCGCCGCAGGCGCCGAGGTGGTGATCGCGGGCCGCCGCCGCGCGCCGCTGGAAGAAGTCGCGGCCAGCACCCCCGGCATCCGCTGGGTCGAGGCGGACGTGACCGACGAGGTCTCGGTCGCCGCGATGTTCGTCGCCGCCGGGCCCTGCGACATCGTGATCGCCAATGCGGGTGCGGCCGACAGCGGGGTGATGGCGCGCACCACGCTGGCCCAGTGGAACGCGATGATCGCGGTGAACCTGACCGGCGCGTTCCTCACGCTGCGCGACGGGCTGAACCAGATGCCGGGCTGGGGGCGGCTGATCGCCGTGGCCTCGACCGCGGGGCTGAAGGGCTATGCCAAGGTCGCGCCCTATGCGGCGGCCAAGCATGGCGTGGTGGGCATGGTCCGCTCGCTCGCGCTCGAGATCGCGCGGCGGCCGGTCACGGTGAACGCGCTCTGCCCCGGCTTTCTGGACACGTCGATGACCGACCGGTCGATCGAGGTCATCGTGGCGAAGACCGGCCGCAGCCCCGCCGAGGCGCGCGCCGCGCTCGAGGGGGTGAACCCCCAAGGCCGCCTGATCCAGCCCGCCGAGGTGACGGCGGCCGCGATCTGGCTTTGCGGGCCGGGGTCGGAGGGGATGAACGGACAGGCCATCGCGATCGCCGGAGGCGAGACATGACCGCAGCCCCCCGCCCCGATCCCCTGTCCAAGCGCCGCCTGAAGGCCTGGATCCGCCTTCTGGGCGTGACGCGCCAGGCCGAGAACCAGCTGCGCGAGTTCCTGCGCGTGACCCATGACACCACCCTGCCCCGCTTCGACGTCATGGCCGCGCTCTGGCGGCGGCGCGAGGGGATCAGCATGACTGACCTGTCGCGCATGCTGCTGGTGTCGAACGGCAATGCGACGGCCGTGGTGGACCGGCTCGAGAAGGACGGCCTTGTCCGCCGCACCCCGAAACCGGGCGACCGGCGCACCATCCACGTGGCGCTGACCGACGAAGGACTGCGTCAGTTCGACCGGATCGCCGCCGAACACGAGACCGAAGTGAACCGCATCTTCGCCAACCTGACCGATGCCGATCTGGACGCGCTGACAGACATCCTGCGCCGCGCCCGACAGGGAGAGACCAAATGACCACGCTTGCCGATTACCGGGCCCGCCACTTCCTGTGGTCGGTCGAGGGGCGGACCGGCTGGGTCCGGCTGAACCGGCCCGACCGCAAGAACCCGCTGACCTTCGACAGCTATGCCGAACTGCGCGACCTCTTTCGCGCGCTGGTCCATGCCGAGGATGTGGATGTCGTGGTCTTTGCCTCGAACGGCGGGAACTTCTGTTCCGGCGGGGATGTGCACGAGATCATCGGCCCGCTCATTGGCATGGACATGAAGGGGCTTCTCGCCTTCACGCGGATGACCGGCGATCTGGTCAAGGCGATGATCGGCTGCGGGCGGCCCATCATCGCGGCGGTGGATGGCATCTGCGTGGGGGCCGGGGCGATCATCGCCATGGCCTCGGACCTGCGGCTGGCGACGCCGGAGGCCAGATGCGCCTTTCTGTTCACCCGCGTGGGGCTTGCGGGCTGCGACATGGGCGCCTGCGCGATGCTGCCGCGCCTGATCGGTCAGGGCCGTGCGGCGGAACTTCTCTACACGGGGCGGACGATGACGGCGCAAGAGGGCGCGGCCTGGGGCTTCTGGAACGCGCTGCATGCGCCCGAGGCGCTGGAGGACGAGGCGCGCGCCCTGGCCGGGCGGATCGCGGCGGGGCCGGTCTTTGCGCATGGGATCACCAAGACCCAGTTGAACCAGGAATGGAACATGGGGCTGGAGCAGGCGATCGAGGCCGAGGCGCAGGCCCAGGCGATCTGCATGCAGACGCGCGATTTCGAACGGGCCTACCGGGCCTTCGTGGCAAAGGAAAAACCCGTGTTCGCAGGCGACTGACGGCGCGCCCCGACCCGACCGCGGGGGGCTGTCTGCCCCCCGCACCCCCCGAGGATATTTGCGGACAGAAAATGATGGCGGACGAGACCTTCCTGACCTGGCCCTTCTTCGAGCCGCGGCACCGCGACTGGGCGGCAAGGCTGCAGGCCTGGTGCGCGGCGCACCTGCCGGTGTCGCATGACGACGTGGATGGGGCCTGCCGCAGGCTGGTGGCGGCCTTGGGCGCGGCGGGGTTGCTGGAGCCGACGGGCGCGGACGAGGGCGAACGGCTCGACGTGCGCACCCTGGCGCTGGCGCGCGAGACGCTGGCGCGCCATGACGGGCTGGCCGATTTCGCCTTTGCGATGCAGGGGCTGGGCATGGGGGCGGTGACGCTGTTCGGATCGCCGGCGCAGCGCGCCTGGCTTGCCCGGACGCGGGCGGGGCGCGCCATCGCGGGCTTTGCGCTGACCGAGCCCGGATCGGGATCGGACGTGGCCAACACCGCGACGCGCGCCGAACGGGTGCCGGGCGGCTGGCGGCTGACGGGCGAGAAGACCTATATCTCGAACGGCGGGATCGCGGATGTCTATGTGGTCTTCGCGCGCAGCGGCGAGGCGCCGGGGGCCAAGGGCCTGTCGGCCTTCCTGCTGCCCGCGGACACGCCCGGGCTGCGGGTGGCCGAACGCATCGAGGTCATCGCCCCGCATCCGCTGGCGCGGCTGTCGCTGGCGGGGGTGGACCTGCCCGAAGACGCCTTGATCGGCGCGCCCGGGGACGGCTTCAAGATCGCGATGTCGGTTCTCGATGTCTTCCGCACCACGGTCGGGGCGGCGGCGCTTGGCTTTGCGCGCCGCGCGCTGGACGAGGCGGTGGCGCGGGTCAAGGCGCGGCGCATCGCCGGGGCGCCGATGGCCGAGTTGCAGATGGTGCAGGGCCATATCGCCGACATGGCCTTGCAGGTCGATGCGGCGGCCCTGCTGATCTACCGCGCGGCCTGGGCCAAGGACATGGGCGCGGCCCGCATCAGCCGCGAGGCCGCGATGGCCAAGCTTTACGCGACCGAGGCCGCGCAGAAGGTGATCGACGCGGCGGTGCAGCTTCATGGCGGCGACGGCGTGCGCCACGGCGAGACGGTGGAGCGGCTTTACCGCGAGATCCGCGCGCTGCGCATCTACGAGGGCGCGAGCGACGTCCAGCGCCTCATCATCGCGCGGTCGGTGCTGGCATGATCTGGCATCGCCCCATCGCGGTCGAATTCAACCACTGCGACCCAGCCGGGATCGTCTTCTACCCGCGGTATTTCGAGATGACGAACTCGGTCATCGAGAACTTCTTCGCCGACGTGATCGACTATCCCTACGCCCGGATCACGATGGAGGAACGCCACGGCGTACCGACCGTTCACATCGAAGCCGACTTCCGCGCACCCGCGCGCCTTGGCGACCGGCTGGACTTCGCGCTTGAGATCCGCCGCCTTGGCCGGTCGAGCGTGGCCTTTCACCTGGCCGCGACGGCGCGCGACATCCTGCGGATGGAGGCGACGCTGACCCTGGCCTGGATCAGCCCCGCAGGCCGCGCCGCGCCCTGGCCCGACACGATCCGCAGCCGTCTGGCCGCGTTCATGGAGACCGACGCATGACCACCCCGCACGAGATCCTGCACCCCAAGACCTGGAAGGCGACCCCCGGCTATTCGAACGGCATGGCCGCCACGGGGCGCCTTGTCGTCACGGGCGGGATCGTCGGCTGGAACGCCCAGCAGGATTTCGAGACGGACGATTTCGCGGGGCAGGTCGAACAATCTCTGAAGAACATCGTGGCGGTGCTGGCCGAGGCCGGCGCGCGCCCCGAGCATCTGATCCGCCTCACCTGGTATGTCACCTCGAAGGCGGACTACCTCGGCAGCCTCAAGGAGTTGGGGCGCATCTACAAGGCCGTGATCGGCCGGCACTACCCGGCGATGGCGCTGGTTCAGGTCGTGGCGCTGGTCGAGGACCGCGCCAAGGTCGAGATCGAGGCGACCGCCGTCATCCCCGCCTGAGCGGGACCAACAGGCGCGGCGGGGAGGCCGCGCGACAGGGAGAGAGACATGCAGCTTGGGCCAAGCGGACATACCGACAGCTTCTGCCGTGACAACCTTCCGCCCTTCGATCTCTGGCCGGAGATCGACCTTGCGGGCTTCGACTATCCCGACTGGCTGAATGCCGGGGTGGAGTTGACCGACGCCATGGTCGCCAAGGGCTTCGGCGACCGCACGGCGCTGATCGGCAACGGCCGGCAGCGGACCTACAAGGAGCTGTCGGACTGGTCCAACCGCATCGCCCATGCGCTGGTCGAGGATTACGGCGTCAAGCCGGGCAACCGCATCCTGATCCGCTCGGCCAACAACCCGGCGATGGTGGCCTGCTGGCTGGCCGCGATGAAGGCGGGGGCGGTGGTGGTCAACACCATGCCCATGCTGCGCGCGGGCGAACTGGCCAAGATCGTGAACAAGGCGCAGGTGACGCTCGCGCTGTGCGACACGCGGCTGATGGAAGAGCTGATCGCCGTCGCCAAGCAGAGCGACGTCCTGGCGCGGGTGATCTCGTTCGACGGCACCGCCAACCACGATGCAGAGCTGGACCGGATTGCCCTGTCCAAGCCCGTGACCTTCGCGGCGGTGAAGACCGGGCGGGACGATGTCGCCCTGCTGGGCTTCACCTCGGGCACGACGGGCGAGCCCAAGGCCACGATGCATTTTCACCGCGACCTGCTGATCATCGCGGACGGCTATGCCAAGGAAGTGCTGGGGGTGACGCCCGAGGATGTCTTTGTCGGCTCGCCGCCGCTGGCCTTTACCTTCGGGCTGGGCGGGCTGGCCGTGTTCCCGCTGCGCTTCGGCGCCTCGGCCGCGCTGCTCGAGAATGCCTCGCCGCCGAACCTGATCGAGATCATCGAACGCCACCGCGCCACGATCTGCTTCACCGCGCCCACGGCCTACCGCGTGATGCTGCGCGCGATGGCGGACGGGGCGGACCTGTCGAGCCTGCGCGCCGCCGTCTCGGCGGGCGAGACGCTGCCCGCGCCGATCTGGGAGGAGTGGATGCAGAAGACCGGAAAGCCGATCCTCGACGGCATCGGATCGACCGAGATGCTGCACATCTTCATCACCAACCGCTTCGGCGACAGTCTGCCGGGGTGCACCGGGCGGCCCGTCGCGGGCTATCAGGCGCGCATCGTGTCCGCCGACGGCCAGCCCGTCGCGCAGGGCGAGATCGGGCGTCTGGCCGTGCGCGGCCCGGTCGGCTGCCGCTACCTCGACGCGCCGGCCAAGCAGAAGGACTATGTGCAGAACGGCTGGAACCTCACGGGCGACAGCTTCTGGCAGGACGCCGACGGCCGCTTCCACTTCGCCGCGCGCACCGACGGGATCATCGTCACCGCCGGCTACAACGTCGCCGGACCCGAGGTCGAGGCCGCGCTGCTGGCCCACCCCGCCGTCGCCGAATGCGCGGTGATCGGCGCCCCTGACCCCGAACGGGGCCAGATCATCGAGGCGCATGTCGTGCTGGCCCCGGGCAACGAGGCGACGCCGCTGATGACGAAGGTGCTTCAGGACCATGTGAAGGCGATGATCGCGCCCTACAAGTATCCCCGTTCGGTGGTCTTCCGCGACGCCTTGCCAAAGACCGAAAGCGGCAAGATCCAGCGCTTCCGGCTTTAGCCTGCCCCTCGTGCCCCCCGTGCGGCGCCCGGACCCTCCACGGCGCCGCATATATTTCAAACCCAAACTAATTCTTGCACAACATCACGTTCCGTTTACACTTTTTCTTGAAGTCGAATCCGTCCCGCTCGGAACGCGAACAGGGGAGACGCGCATGGACATCGGTGTGACGGAAGCGGCAGAGGGGCTGGACGGCATCGCCTGGAACGTGGTCGGGCACACCTATGTGCCCAAGCTTCTGTCCGAGGCTGCCTTTGTCTGGCATGCGACGCTGCCGCCCGGAACCTTCGTGCCGCCACATATCCACACCACGCAGGACGAGTGGATCTACATGCTCGACGGTGCGCTGGAGATCGAGTTTCCGCTTGACGGGCCGGCGGTTCACGCGGCGCGGCCGGGCGATACGGTCCGCCTGCCGCGCAATGTCGCGCACGGGATCTTCAACCGCTCCGGGCGCATGGCGACCTGCGTCTTCGGCGTGGCCCCGGCCGCCCGGCTGTTCGACCTGTTCACCGCGCTCGACGGGCTGACCGATCCTGCGGAACTGGTCCGGATCTCGGCGCGGCACGACGTCCATTTCCTGCCACCGCCCGACGCGGGCTGAGAAGCCGGGGACACCGAGGCGCAAGCGACATTTCGCATTGGGGAGAGAGCGACAGATGAAAGCGATGACGCCCGGGATCGTGAAATCCCAGACCGGGATGGACCATATCAGCTGGAACATCCTCGGCCAGACCTATGTGCCCAAGCAGATGACGGAGGCGTGTTTCTCGTGGCACGCGACGTTGCCGCCGGGCACCTTCGTTCCGCCCCACATCCACCCGGACCAGGACGAGTTTCTGTATATCCTCGAAGGGCGCTTCGATCTGCTGCTGGACGGACAAGAGACGATGGCGGAACCGGGCGACCTTGTGAAACTGCCCCGCGGCATCCCGCACGGGATCTTCAACAAGTCCGACGCGACCATCAAGACGCTGTTCTGGGTGACCCCCACGGCGCGGCTTTACGATCTTTTCTGGGCGCTGCACAACCTTGGACCAAAGGCCGATCCGGCCGAGGTCGTGGCCATCTCGGCCGCCCATGCCATCGACTTCCTTCCCCCGCCCGAGGACGCCAAATGACCGTCCTGATCGCGGGAGCGGGGATCGGCGGGCTGACCACGGCGCTGATGCTTCATGCGCGCGGGATCAAGGCACGGCTGGTCGAGCAGTCGTCCGAGGTGCGCGAGGTCGGCGTCGGCATCAACACCCTGCCCCATTCGATCGCCGAACTGGCCGAGCTTGGGCTTCTGAAAGAGCTCGACAAGGTGGGTCTGCGCACGCGCGAGCTGCGGTATCTCACCCGGCACGGGCAGGAGGTCTGGCGCGAGCTGCGCGGCCTGCATGCGGGCCATTCCCATCCGCAATTCTCGATCCATCGGGGGCGGTTGCAGGGGGTGCTTTACCGCGCGGTGATCGACCGGCTGGGCCCCGAGGCGGTGATGACCGGATACCGGCTGTCGGGCTTCGTGCAGGACGAGGCGGGCGTCACCGCGCAGTTCAGCGATGCGCGCGACGGCCTGTCCTCGCGCACGCTGCGCGCCGAGGTGCTGGTCTGTGCCGACGGCATCCACAGCGTCGGGCGGCGGCGCTTCTTCCCTGACGAGGGACGCCCGAGCTGGGCCGGCGTGGTCATGTGGCGCGGCGCGACCGAATGGCCGGTCTGGGAAGACGGGCAGACCATGGTGATCGCGGGCGGATTGGGGGCGAAGCTGGTGCTTTACCCGATCGCGCCCGTGAAGGATGGCAAGCAGCTGATGAACTGGGTGGTGAATGTCCGCATGGCCGACGGCGCGACCCAGCCCCCGCCCGAGGACAACGGGTCGAAGCGCGCGCCGCTTGCCAAGGTCCTGCCCTATGCCAAGCGCTTCGTCGTGCCCGGCATGGACATCGAGGCGCTGGTGCGCGCCAGCGCCGACATCTTCGAATATCCGATGGCCGACCGCGACCCCCTGCCCCGCTGGACGCACGGGCGGGTGACGCTGCTGGGCGATGCGGCGCATCCGATGTATCCGGTCGGGTCCAACGGGGCGGCGCAGGCGATCCTTGACGCGCGCTGCCTTGCCGATTGCATGGCGCGCGCCGAACACCCGCGCGAGGCGCTTTACCGCTACGAACAGGAACGCCTGCCCAAGACCGCCGAAGTCGTCCGCACCAACCGCATCGGCGGGCCGGAGCGCGTGATCGACGAGGTCGAGAAGATCACCGCGCAGAAGTTCAAGAACATCGACAAGGTGCTGAGCTACAAGAAACGCGAGGCGATCGTGAAAGGATATGCCCAGATGGCCGGTTTCGCCGCCGGAAAGGACCGCGCCAAGGGCCGAAAATCCTGACGGCGCGGCCGGTTGCGCGCCGCCCCATACGACGAACCACAAAACAGTCCGACGGGGCGACCCGCAAAGGACCAACAGGGAGAAGACGATGACAGCGATTACGACGCGGAAACTTGCCGGTCTTGCCGCCGGCGTTGCGCTTGGCTTGGGCGCCTCGGGCGCGATGGCGGGCGACCTGACGGTCGGCATGGTGGTGACGCTCTCGGGCCCGCCCGCTGCCCTTGGCAAGCAGATCGTGGACGGCTTCCAGCTTGCGCTTGACCAGAAGGGCGGCAAGCTCGGCGGCCAGACCGTGAAGCTGGTGGTGCAGGACGCCGAACTCAAGCCCGACGTCGCGCGCCAGAAGGCCACCGAACTGATCGAGCGCGACCACGCCGATTTCGTCGTGGGCACGGTCTTTTCGAACATGCTTCAGGCGATCTTCAAACCGGTGGTGACCTCGAAGACCTTCCTCATCAGCCCGAACGCCGGGCCATCCACCTTCGCGGGGAAGAACTGCAACCCCTATTTCTTCGTCACGTCCTACCAGAACGACCAGAACGCCGAAGTCAGCGGCATGATCGCCAATCAGGAAGGCTTCAAGAACGCCTTCCTTATGGTTCCGAATTACCAGGCCGGGCGCGACAACGTCGCGGGCTTCAAGCACACCTACAAGGGAAAGGTCACCGGCGAGGCCTTCGTGCCGCTGGGCAGCAAGGATTTCTCGGCCGATCTTGCGAAGGTGGCGACCTCGGGGTCGGACACGCTCTTTACCTTCATGCCGGGCGGCATGGGGGTGGGCCTCGTCAAGCAGTTCGCCGCGGCCGGGCTGAAGTCCAAGGTGAAGTTCCTGTCCGTCTTCACGACCGACGAAACCACCCTGCCCGCCCAGAAGGATGACGCGATCGGCGCCCTTGCCGCCGGCAACTGGGCCCCGGATCTCAAGAACCCGGCCAGCGAGGCCTTCGTGGCCGCCTTCGAAAAGAAATTCGGATATATTCCGGGCGGTTATGCCATGCAGGCCTACGATACGGCGATGCTGATCGACAGCGCCGTCGCCAAGGTCGGCGGCAACATGAGCGACAAGGCGGCGGTGCGCAAGGCGCTGGAGGCGGCAGACTTCACCTCGCTGCGCGGCGCCTTCAAGTTCAGCAACAACCATTACCCGGTGCAGAACTTCTACCTGCTTGGCGTGGCGAAGAACGACAAGGGCCAGTATTACACCTCGATCCAGCGCGAGGTGGTGAAGGATTACGGCGACTCCTTCCACGCGCAATGCAAGATGTAGGACCCCGTGCGCCCGCCCCCTGACCGGGGCGGGCCACCCCCGCAGGACGCCTCATCCCGAAGGTCAAGGCCTTGTCGTTCACGCTTTTCCTGATCCAGTGCCTCAATGGCCTGCAATACGGCACCATGCTGTTCCTGATCGCCGCGGGCCTCACGCTGGTGTTCGGGGTGATGGGGTTCATCAACCTTGCCCACGGGGTGCAATACATGGTGGGGGCCTATCTGGCCTTCGCCTATCTTCACCTCACCGGCAGCTTCTGGATCGCGGCGCTCCTGTCGATGGTCACCGCGCTCGTCTTCGGACTGGCGCTGGAGTTTCTGGTCTTCCGCCATCTTTACGGGCGCGACCATCTGGATCAGGTGCTGGCGACCTTCGGCATCATCCTGTTCCTGAATGAGCTGGCAAAGGTGATCTTCGGGCCGGCGACCCTGTCGATCCCGGTGCCGGAGCTGCTGTCGGGGTCGATCCCGCTGACGGCCGAGCTGCGCTATCCGGTCTATCGGCTTGCCACCATCGGCGCGGGGATCGCGGTCGCCGGGCTTCTCTACATCGTCGTGAGCCACACGCGCGTGGGCATGCTGATCCGCGCCGGGGCGACGACGCCGCAGATGGTGTCCGCGCTTGGCGTGAACATCGAGCGCCTGTTCATGATCGTCTTCGGCGTCGGTGCGATGCTGGCCGGTTTCGCCGGCGTCATCGCCGCGCCGATCTTCGCCATCGAGCCGGGGATGGGCGACAACATCCTGATCGTGGCCTTCGTCGTGATCATCATCGGCGGCATCGGGTCGATCCGCGGAGCTTTCCTTGCGGGCCTTCTTGTCGGTCTCATCGACACGCTCGGGCGGTCGCTTGCCACGATGGCGACGGCGTCGGTCTTCCCGCCCTCGATGGCCGATCAGATCGGCCCCGCGCTGGCCTCGATGCTGATCTACATCCTGATGGCCGCGATCCTGATCTTCCGTCCGAAGGGCCTCTTGCCCGCGAAGGGGGCGGCGTGATGCGCGACCGAAGTCTTTTGGTCGCCGGCGGGATCTTCGCGCTACTGCTCATCGCCCCGGGCGTGCTCGATGCGACCGGGCAGGCCTATCTGACCGGGCTTCTGATGAAGGCGATGCTGCTGGCCATCGCCGCGATGGCGCTGGACCTGCTTGTCGGACAGGGCGGCATGATAAGCCTCGGGCATTCGGCCTTCGTGGGGATCGGCGCCTATGTGCTGGCGATCGGGCTGGCGGCGGGGATCGAGAACATCCTTGTGCTGCTGGCGATCGCCCTTGCCGTCGCGGGCAGCTTCGCGCTGGTGACGGGTGCGCTCGCGTTGCGCACGAGCGGGGTCTATTTCCTGATGATCACGCTGGCCTTCGGGCAGATGGCCTATTTCACCCTGACCTCGCTGGCGGCCTACGGCGGCGACGACGGGCTGACGCTCTGGTCGCTCGCCACGCTCTTCGGCAGCAACGTGGCGCAGAACGCGGGGCACATCTACCTTGTCATCCTTGCGGTTCTCGTGGCGACCTGGTGGCTGGTTCACCGCATTGGCCAGTCGCGGTTCGGCCGGGTTCTGCGGGCCGCCCGCGACAATCCCGAACGCGCCGCGGTCATGGGATTCTCGGTCTTCCGCTATCGCCTGACCGCCTATGTGATCGCCGGCATGATCGCGTCGGTCGCGGGGCTGCTGACGGCGCAGCAGAACGAATTCGTGAGCCCCGCGCTCGCCACGTGGCAGCATTCGGGCGACCTGCTGGTCATCCTTGTCGTGGGCGGTCTGGGCAGCCGCAATGGCGCGCTGCTGGGCGCGCTTTTCATCGTCGCCGCGCAAGAGGCGCTTGGCGCGGTGCTGCCCGAATGGCGGCTGATCTACGGGCCGCTTCTTGTCGGGGTCGTTCTCTTTGCCAAGGGCGGGCTGAACAGCCTGCTGGCGCCCGGGACCGCGGGGCCGGGCCGATGAGCATTCTGGAAATCCGCAACCTGACCAAGACCTTCGGCGCGGTGCGCGTCAGCAAGGAGATCAGCCTGACGGTGGGCGCGCGCCAATGCCATGCCCTGATCGGGCCGAACGGCGCGGGCAAGACGACGCTGATCCACCAGATTTCGGGCGTTCTGACACCCGATGCCGGGGCGGTGCTGCTGGACGGCACCGACATCACCGCGCTCCCGATGTGGCGGCGCGCGCAGGCCGGGCTTGGGCGGACGTTCCAGATCAGTTCCACGCTCCACAGCTTTTCGGTGCTGGAGAACGTGGCGCTGGCGGCACAGGCCAAGGCGGGATCGTCCATGCGCTTCTTCCGGCCCGCCGCGACCGAGGCCGCGCTGAACCGGCAGGCAGAGGCGGTTCTGGATCGTGTCGGACTGCTTCGTCGCGCGCGCATCCTTGCGGGGGATCTGTCGCACGGGGAACGCCGGCTTCTGGAACTTGCGATCGCCCTCGCGGGGGCGCCGAAGGTCCTGCTGCTGGACGAACCGATGGCGGGCCTTGGCCGGGTCGAGAGCGAGCGGCTGACGGACATCCTTGCCGAGCTGCGCCGCGAGATCCCGATGCTGCTGATCGAACACGACATGGATGCGATCTTCCGGCTGGCGGACACGGTGGCGGTGCTGGTCGAAGGGGCCGTCGTTGCGCGCGGAACCCCGGACGAGGTGCGCGCCGATCCGGTCGCACGGGCGGCCTATCTCGGCGAGGAAAGCGCATGAGCGACCTTCTGACGATCCGCGATCTGCACGCGGGCTATGGCCGGTCCGAGGTGCTGTTCGGGGTGAATCTCGCGATCCCCGCCGGCAAGGTCACCACGCTGATGGGGCGCAACGGCATGGGCAAGACGACCACGGTGCGCTGCATGATGGGTCTGTTGCGCCCGCGCGCGGGCGAAATCCGTCTGGGCGGCACGAACCTCGTCGGTGCGCCGCCCTACCGGGTGGCGCGCGCGGGGCTAGGGCTCGTGCCCGAAGGCCGGCAGATCTTCCCTTCGCTCACCGTGATCGAGAACCTTCGCGCCACCGCCCGGCCCCGTGCCGGTGGATGGACCGAGGCGAAGGTGCTGGACGCCTTCCCGCGGCTTGCCGAGCGCCGCAACAATCTTGGTTTCCAGTTGTCGGGCGGAGAGCAGCAGATGCTGGCCACCGGTCGCGCGCTGATGACCAACCCGGACCTGCTGATCCTCGACGAGGCGACCGAGGGCCTTGCCCCCCTGATCCGCGCAGAGATCTGGGCGCTGCTCGGGAGGCTCAAGGCCGAGGGTCTGACGATCCTGCTGATCGACAAGAACATCGAAGAGCTGTCGCGGATCTCGGACCATTACCACGTGATCGAAAAGGGCGAGATTGTCTGGCAGGGCGACGCCCGCGCCTTTGCCGCCGAACGCGAGTCGGTGTCGCGCTATCTGCATCTGTGAAGGGGGCCGCCGCGGGGCGTCAGCGCGGCGCGATCACGGATTTCTGCGTGAGGTTGCCGCCGATCCAGACGTAGAGGGCCGCCAGCGGTTCGGCCTCGGTGCGCATCGCATGCGGCATCCAGCCGAGGTGATGGATCACCTCCAGCGGAGCGCGGGTCATCCAGGGGTCGGTGCCCCGCTGCCACCGCGCCTTCCCCGACAGCGGGATGTAGATCTCTTCGGCCTCGTGGGCATGGCTGGGGTATTCGGTATCCGGTCCCAGCAGCAGGACGCCGCAGGCCAGCACGTCGCTGGCGACAGGGCCGCGCTGGCCCACGAATTCCGTCCAGCCGTAGGCGTCGAGAAACGCCTGCCCCAGATCGGCCGCCGTATAGGTCTGCCGCCACGCGAGCCGGTCCCTTGCCTCGGACAGGCCGGCAAGCAGCGGGCGCGCGGCCGCGGGCGCCGCGGCGACGATGGCGTCAAGGCAGGACACCACCGGCAAACGGGCCGGCGGCTGGGCGCGCAGGGGGCCGGCCGTCGCGGGCAGATCGCGCAGGGCGCGCGCCAGAAGCGGATTGCCAAGGCCCGCGGCCAAATCACGGACAAGCCCAAGGACGCGGTCCCCATCCATGCTGTTCTCTCCCTCGTTGCGGGGGAACCTTAACCGCGACCAGGGCGGATCGGGAAGACCCGGGAACGCCCCCGGTCACGGCTTCCGGCGCCGCCCTTGGCAGGCGGGCGAGCCGCGCTAGCTCCGCCTTGGGTGGTGGGACGCCGCCAAGGAGCACTTCCCGCTGGGGGGAGAAACATCGTGGGAGCTATGGGAATGATGAAGACAATCGCACTTTCGGCGGCGCTTTCGATCGCCCTCGTGGGCGTGGCCTCGGCGAAGGTCGTCAACTGGTCGGCAAAGCTCGATCAGGCGCAGGAAACCGTCGTGAAGACCAAGGACGCCAAGGCCATGGGCACGGCGAAAGGGACGCTGGACACCACCAGCGGCGAAATGACCTGGACCATCACCTGGTCTGGGCTGACCGGACCGGCCAAGGCCATGCATTTCCACGGCCCGGCGAAGATGGGCAAGGTGGCTGGCGTTCAGCTCAACATCGGCAGCGCCTCGGGCCTGAAAAGCCCGTCGAAGGGCATGGCGAAGCTGCCGGCCGATCAGGTCAAGCAGGTGATGGACGGGCTGTGGTACATCAACATCCACACCGCTGCGAACCCGGCCGGCGAACTGCGCGGGCAGGTCATGGTCGGCATGTAAGCCGACCTTCAGCGGATGCGGCGCTGGACCTGTCCTGCGCCGCATCCCGCACCGGGCCGACCGTTGCCAGGCCAAAGCCGCCGGGCGCAAGTTGGCGGAACGCGGCCTTGGTCTGGCACTTGGGGCCGACGCGCCAGCGCCAGGGAACTCCGACCTTTCCCGACGGCGTCAGTCGTAGCTGAGCG
Source organism: Paracoccaceae bacterium (assembly GCA_028875855.1). Taxonomy (GTDB): domain Bacteria; phylum Pseudomonadota; class Alphaproteobacteria; order Rhodobacterales; family Rhodobacteraceae; genus Solirhodobacter. The sequence goes on along the minus strand of JAGWVA010000036.1, from coordinate 412 downwards.
GCGTCGCCTTGCCGCGGAAGATGACATAGGCGAGCACCGAATAGGCAAGGATGACCGGGACCACGACGCAGGCGCCGATCAGGATGATGAACAGGCTCTGCGGCGCCGCGGCCGCCTCGTAGATCGTGAGCTTTTCGGGCACCACGTAAGGATAGAAGCTGTAGGCCATGCCCAGATAGGCCAGCGCGAAGATCGCGCTTGCGGTGACGAAGGGCAGCCAAGACCGCCGGTCGCCGGGGAACGGCATCCGTCGCAGCATGACCCAGAGCGTGGCCACCAGGGCCGCCGAGACGATGGGCAGAGGCGCGAGATAGATCGCCTCGGGCAAGGCGAACCATTTTCCGAAGATCCGCGGGCTGACGAAGGGCGTGGCGATCGACACCGCCGCGATCCCGAGGATCACGCCCCAAAG
>JAGWVA010000002.1 GCA_028875855.1 Paracoccaceae bacterium | reverse complement strand
CTCTCGCCGTCCGGCGAAGAACGCCCTGAGCAGCGCTGCGGCCTCTTCCGCGGCGATGCCGTCATAGACGTCGGGGACATGGTGGCTTTGCGGATGGGTGAAGACACGCGGGCCGTGGGCGACACCGCCGGACTTCGGGTCCGCTGCGCCGTAGTAAAGCCGCGCGATGCGGGCCTGCGAGATGGCCGAGGCGCACATCGGGCACGGCTCAAGCGTCACGTAAAGCGCATGGCCGGGCAGCCGTTCGGACCCGGCGGCGGCGCAGGCGTCGCGCAAGGCCAGGATCTCGGCATGGGCGGTGGGGTCGGCAAGCTCCCGCGTGCGGTTGCCGGCGCGGGCCACCACGCGGCCGTCGGGCGCCACGATGACCGCGCCCACGGGCACCTCGCCGCGCAGCGCGGCGGCGCGGGCTTCGTCCAGCGCGGCATCCATGTGGCTTGTGAACGTCATGCCCCCTGATGCCCGCTGCCCGTGCGCCGCGCAAGGCCGCTTTCGCACCACCCGAATCCGCGCTAGGAGGGGGGCATGGAACAGCCAGAGAAAACCGGCGAGCGGATCGCCAAAGTCCTTGCCCGCGCGGGCGTCGCCTCGCGCCGCGAGGCCGAGCGGATGATCGAGGCGGGCCTTGTCACCGTGAACGGCAAGGTCATCGACAGCCCCGCGCTGAACGTGACCCCGCGCGACCGGATCACGGTCGATGGCAAGCCCTTGGCCGAGAAAGAGCCCGCGCGGCTCTGGCTTTACTACAAACCGCTGGGCCTCGTGACCTCGGCCGCCGACGAGAAGGGCCGCCAGACGGTGTTCGACACCCTGCCCGAGGACATGCCGCGGGTGATGTCCATCGGCCGGCTCGACCTCAATTCCGAGGGGCTTTTGCTGCTGACCAATGACGGCGAGCTGAAGCGGCGGCTGGAACTGCCCTCGACCGGCTGGCTGCGCAAGTATCGCGTGCGGGTCAACGGCCGTCCCGAGGATGCGACGCTCGAGCCGCTGCGGCAGGGCATCACCATCGAGGGCGAGGCCTTCCAGCCGATGACGGTGACGCTGGATCGCCAGCAGGGCGCGAATGCCTGGCTGACCGTGGGCCTGCGCGAGGGCCGCAACCGCGAGATCCGCCGCGCCATGACGGCCATCGGTCTGACCGTGAACCGGCTGATCCGCGTGAGCTACGGCCCCTTCCGCCTGAACGAGATGGAACCGGGCGAGGTCGTCGAGGTGAAGCCCCGCGTGCTGCGCGACCAGCTTGGCCTGCCGCCGGAAGACGAGCCCGCGGCCCCGCGTCCAAAGCCCCGCCCGCTGGGCCCCGCCACGGCCCCGCGCGGCAAGGGCGGCCCCAAGACGGCGGCCGGGGACAAGCCAGCCGCGCGCGGTCGCGGCGGCAAGCCCGCCCCGGTGGGCCTCGTGCCGATGGAGGCCCGCGGTCAGACGTCCGCCCCCCGGGACACAAGGGGGCTGGACAAGGGTAAGGCGCGCTCTGTCGGACCCGCGCAGGGTCAGCCGGCGCGGGGCAAGCCCGCCAAACCCGCCCCCCGCGGCAAGACCGGCGGCCCGGCCGGGCCGGGTGGCGCCCCGCGCCGTCCGGGCGGCCCGCGCGGGCGCACGTGACAAAGGGGGAAAGCGCGCGCAGCTTTCCCCGCCTCTACCCTTTCGATAGCGGCGGGCATCGCCTATATTTCGCTCGACCGAGGTGAAGTAAGGGGGGGGACGTCATGTCAGGCAGCGGCTTGCAAAGGCTCGCTTTCTTCCTTTTGCTCGCGCTCATGGTCTATGTCGCCGTGACGGGGGGGGCGTGATGCCCGCGCAACGCTTCGGCGGCCAGTATAGCCCGGAAAACTCCCGCCCGCCCGAGGCCGCGAAGCCCTTCGCGGGCCAGCGCCGCAGCCGGGTGGGCGGCCGCGTGAATGCGCTTTTCATCGTGCCGCTGATCTTTGTCGTCACCGCCTTCGGGCGCGGCCCGGTCGGGCTTGCGCTCGATCTCGGGGCGTGCGGGCTGCTGCTCGGGGCCGCATGGCTCACGCGCGAGGGGCTGCTGGCCGAGGACGCCTTTGACGCGCGCACCGTCGCCCGCCGCCCGGCGCTGCCGCGCAAGATCATCGGCTCGGTTCTCACCGGGCTTGGCCTTGCGCTTGGCGGTTTTCACCCCGGTGGCAGCCTGCTCGCGCCCGCGATCTTCGCGGTTCTGGGGGCTGGGCTGCATCTGGCGGCCTTCGGTCCCGATCCGCTGCGCGACAAGGGGATCGCGGGCTTCGACCCCGCCCAGACCGACCGCGTGGCCACCGCGATCGAGGGGGCCGAAGCCTACCTTGTCGCGATGCGTGCGGCGATCGTCACGGTGGCCGACCGCGCCCTGCTGGAACATGTGGACCGCTTCGCCGCCACGGCGCGCAAGATGTTCCGCACGATCGAGGCCGATCCCCGCGACCTGACCGCCTCGCGCCGCTACCTTGGCGTCTATCTGATGGGTGCGCGCGACGCGACGGTGGACTTCGCGGGCCTTTACCAGAAGAACCACGACCCCGCCGCGCGCAGGAATTACGAGGCGCTGCTGACCGATCTGGAGACGAATTTCGCCGCCCAGACGCAGGCGCTGCTTGCCAATGACAAGAGCCAGCTCGACATCCAGATCGACGTTCTGCGCGAGCGGCTGGAACAGGAAGGCGTGCGGCCCGCCAAGCCCGCGCCCTGAGCCCCAGAGAGGAAAGCCGATGACGGACGAGACCGCCCCGAAGCTGGAAGAGGTGACCGCGACCGCCCTGCCCGATCCCAAGGCCGAAGTGGTGGCGCTGGCCTCCGCCCCTGCCCCCGTCGCCAGCGAAATCCGCAAGCGGATGGACGAGATCGACATGTCGAACACCCAGTCGATCATCAACTTCGGCGCCGCCGCGCAGGGCGAGTTGACCACCGTCTCGTCCCAGATGCTCGAGGGCGTGAAGAACAAGGACATCGGCCCCGCCGGCGACAGCCTGCGCACCATCGTGGCGACGCTGAAAGGCTTCTCGGTCGCGGAACTCGCCCCCGGCCGCAAGCGCAGCTGGTGGGAACGGCTGATGGGCGGCGGCACGTCGGTCGCGAAGTTCATCGAGAAGTTCGACGAGGTGCAGGCCCAGATCGACAAGATCACCAACGATCTCGACATGCATCAGCACAAGCTCTTGATCGACATCAAGTCGCTGGACCTGCTCTACCAGAAAACGCTGTCCTTCTACGATGAGCTTGCGCTTTACATCGCGGCCGGCGAGGCGAAGCTGACCGACCTCGACACCACCGAAATCCCGGCCGCTGCCGCCGCGGTGGACGCCGCGGACGAAAACGACAAGGTGCTCAAGGCGCAGGCCCTGCGCGATCTGCGCGCCGCGCGCGACGATCTGGACCGCCGGGTGCACGACCTGAAGCTCACGCGGCAGGTGACGATGCAGTCGCTGCCCTCGATCCGGCTGGTGCAGGAAAACGACAAGAGCCTTGTCACCAAGATCGGCTCGACCCTCGTGAACACCGTGCCGCTCTGGCAAAGCCAGCTTGCGCAGGCGGTGACGATCCAGCGCAGTCAGGACGCGGCGGGGGCGATCAAGTCCGCGACCGATCTGACGAACCAGCTTCTGACCCAGAATGCCGAGATGCTCCAGCAGTCGAACCGCGAGGTGCGCACCCAGATGGAGCGTGGCGTCTTCGACATCGAGGCGGTGCAGAAGGCCAACGACACGCTGATCGCCACGATCAACGAGAGCCTGAAGATCGCCGACGAGGGCCGCACGCGGCGGACGGCGGCGGAGGGGCAACTGGCGAAGATGGAAACCGATCTGCGCGAGGCCCTTGCCTCGGCCAAGGCGCGCGCGGATGCGGGGCCGGGCGCGCCGCAGACGCAGACGGGGGCCTAGCTCGCCGGGCCTTCGCCGGAACCGGGGCCGGGCCGCGTGGGCGGTCGTGACGCTTGCGGGGCTCTCCGCCTGCGCGCCGCAACCGCGGGCGGTGGTGTCCCTTGCGCGCCCCTCTGCCCCGAAGGAGACCCCGACCCCGCATCCGGCGATGACGCCCGACAGCGCGGCCATCGCCTCGTATTACGACGACCTGCTGGCGCGGATGAAGGCGCGCGGCCTGATGCGCACCGATGGCGGCGGGCCGGACGCGCCCTACAACGCCCGGCTGCTGGCGCGCAACTTCCTGCGGATCGCGCTTTTCGACGAATACGCGCCGGGCAACGACAACCCCGACAAGGGCAGCCCGACGCCCGACGGTCTGCGCCGCTGGGCCGAGCCGGTGCGCATGGCGCTGCATTTCGGCGCGACCGTTCCGGCCGACGAACGCCGGGCCGACCGTGCCTTCGTGCGCGACTACATCGGCCGCCTGTCCGGGCTGACAGGCCTGCAGATCACGATGGGGGCGGAGCCTGCGAACTTCCACGTGATGGTGGTGAACGAGGATGAGCGCCGCGTCATCGGCCCCGAGGTGGAACGCCTCATCCCCGGCATCGACCCCCGCACGGTCCACGCGATCGAGACGATGCCGCTGTCCACCTACTGCCTCGTCTATACCTTCACCCAGCCGGGCCGTTACACCTTCACGCAGGCGCTTGCGGTCATCCGGGGCGAGCATCCGCCCCTCATGCGGCAGGCCTGCTACGAAGAGGAACTGGCCCAGGGTCTGGGCCCCGCCAACGACAGCCCCGAGGCGCGCCCCTCGATCTTCAACGACGATCAGGAATACGCCTTTCTGACCACGCAGGACGCGCTGATCCTGCGGATGCTCTACGACCCGCGCCTGCAACCCGGCATGACGGCGGAGGAGGCAAAACCCGTGGTCGAAACCCTTGCATCCGAGCTCTTGGACGGCCACGTTTGAGACCGGGTGAAACCCGCACCAGCCAGAGGACCCTAGGATGGCACTGTTCAACTTCCTGACCGGCGAATTCATCGACGTCATCGCCTGGACGGACGACACGCGCGACACGATGGTGTGGCGGTTCGAGCGGCAGGGCAACGCGATCAAATACGGCGCCAAGCTCACCGTGCGCGAGGGCCAGGCGGCGGTCTTCGTGAACGAGGGCCAGCTGGCCGATGTCTTCACCCCCGGTCTCTACATGCTCGAGACCAACAACATGCCGATCCTGACCACGCTTCAACACTGGGATCACGGCTTCAGCTCGCCCTTCAAGGCCGAGGTCTATTTCGTCAACACGACCCGCTTCAACGACCAGAAATGGGGGACGAAGAACCCGATCATCTGCCGCGATCCCGAATTCGGCCCGGTGCGCATCCGCGCCTACGGCACCTATTCGATGCGCGTCGCGGACCCCGGAACCTTCCTCAAGGAGGTCGTGGGCACCGACGGGGAATTCACCTCGGACGAGATCGCGAACCAGATCCGCAACGTGATCGTGCAGGAATTCAGCCAGGTCATCGCGAAGTCGAACATCCCCGTGCTGGACATGGCGGCCAACACCGCCGATCTGGGCAAGCTCATCACCACCGCCATCGCGCCCACCATTGCCGCCTACGGCCTGACGATCCCCGAATTCTACATCGAGAACGTCTCGCTTCCCGAAGAGGTCGAAAAGGTGCTGGACAAGCGCACCTCGGTCGGGATCGCGGGGGATCTGTCGAAATACACCCAGTTCTCGGCCGCCGAGGCGATGACCTCGTCGGCGCAGACGCCGAATTCCGGCATGGGCGCGGGGCTTGGCATGGGGATGGGCATGGGCATGGCCCAGCAGATGGCGATGGGCCCCTGGGGCGCGGTGCCCCAGCCGCAGGCCGCGCCGCAACAGCCCGCCATGGCGCCGCCGCCCCCGCCGCCGGTCGAGAAGGTCTGGCACATCGCCGAGAACGGCCAGACACGGGGGCCGTTCAGCCGCGCGACGCTTGGGCGGATGGCGAGCGAGGGCGGCCTGACGCGGGCCAGCCTCGTCTGGACGCCCGGCATGGACGGCTGGACCGCCGCGGGCGAGATCACGGAACTCGCGCAGCTCTTCACCGTGATGCCGCCGCCCCCGCCGCCGCCTCCGGGGCCGCCCGGGGCCTGAACCCGTGACCGAAGCAGGCCCGAAGACCGGGCAGGATCTGCATTACAAATGCGAGGCTTGCGGCGCGTCCCTCACCTTCGCGCCGGGGCAGACATCGCTGGTGTGCGACCATTGCGGACATGTCCAGCCGATCCCCGGCGCCGCCAATATCGCGCCGGCCGAGATCGAGGAACTGGACTACCGCTCTGCGGTCGCCGATGCCCTGCCCCCTGCCGCGATGGAAGAGACGAAGACCGTCAACTGTCCGTCCTGCGGGGCTTCCTTCACGCTGCCGCCCGATGTGCATTCCGCGCGCTGCCCCTTCTGCGCCACCCCGGTCGTGTCGGACACCGGCGGCGAGCGGCGGTTCAAGCCGCAGGGCGTCGTCCCCTTCCGCCTGACCGAGGCAGAGGCGCGCCGCGCGATGACCGACTGGCTGGGCCGGCTCTGGTTCGCGCCCTCGGGGCTTCAGGACTACGCCCGCAAGGGCCGCGCGCTGACCGGCATCTATGTCCCCTACTGGACCTTCGACGCCGATTGCACCTCGCGCTATCAGGGCGAGCGGGGGGATGCGTGGTATGAGACGCGCACCGTCACGGTGAACGTGAACGGCCGGATGGAAGAGCGCACGGAACAGGTGCGCCATGTCAACTGGACCCCGGTCGCGGGCGTCGTGCGCCGCCAGTTCGACGACGTGCTGGTGATGGCCGCGCAAAGCCTGCCGCGCCGCTACGTGGACGGGCTGGAGCCCTGGACGCTGGGCGAGTTGCGCCGCTATTCGCCCGACTACCTCGCGGGCTTCCAGTCCGAGGGCTACACGATCGGGCTGGAGGAAGGCCATTCCCTCGCCCGCGCCCAGATGGACGAGGTGATCCGCGTGGACGTGGCCCACGACATCGGCGGCGACGAACAGCGCATCCACGCCATCGACACCGACGCGGCGAACGAGACCTTCAAGCATATCCTGCTGCCGGTCTGGACGGCGGCCTACAAATACGGAGGCAAGAGCTACCGTTTCGTGGTGAACGGCCAGACCGGCCGGGTGAAGGGTGAACGGCCGTGGTCGGCGTGGAAGATCGCGGGCGCGACGGTGCTGGCCCTGATCGCGGCCGCGGCGCTAGCCTATTACTACCAATTCTGGCGCCAGACCCACGGCTTCTAGCCCCTGTGCCGGCGGGGGCGGTTGACTCCGTCCCGCGCCGGACCGATAGACCGCCCATCCCGGCCCCACAGAGAGAGGCGAACCCGCCGTGCGCATCCTGCAAGACGCGATCATCCCGGAACTTCCGAACCTCTACCGTGGCAAGGTACGCGATAATTACGACCTGCCCGACGGGCGGCGGCTCATCATCTCGTCCGACCGGCTGTCGGCCTTCGACCGTATCCTCGCCTGCATCCCTTGGAAAGGGCAGGTGCTGACGCAGACCGCGCGTTTCTGGTTCGACGCCACCGCCGACATCTGCCCCAACCATGTGCTGGGCTATCCCGATCCGAATGTCGTGCTGGGCCAGCGGCTCGACATCCTGCCGGTCGAGATGGTCGTGCGGGGCTATCTTGCGGGCACCACCGGCACCTCGGTCCTGACGCTTTACAAGAAGGGTCAGCGGCAGATGTATGGCCACACGCTGCCCGACGGCCTGCGCGACAACGAGGCGCTGCCGCAGCCGATCATCACGCCCACCTCGAAGGCGTTCGACGGCGGACATGACGAGCCGCTGACCGCCGCGCAGATCGTCGAGGCGGGACTGCTGAGCCAGGCCCAGTGGGACGAAGTCTCGGCCCATGCACTCGCGCTTTTCGCGCGCGGTCAGAAGATGGCGGCGGAACGCGGGCTGATCCTTGTCGATACGAAATACGAATTCGGCCTGGACCCGCAGGGCCGCATCCTGTTGGCCGACGAGATCCACACCCCCGATTCCAGCCGCTACTGGATCGCGGACGGCTATGATGCGGCGTTTGCCGGTGGCACTCGCCCACCCAGCTTCGACAAGGACGTGATCCGCGCCTGGGTGGCCAAGCGCTGCGACCCTTACCACGACCCGATCCCCGAGATCCCTGCCGAGATGATCGAGAAGACCTCCGCCGTCTATATCGAGGCCTTCGAGCGTATCACCGGGCAGAGCTTCGTCCCCGACACGCGCGGGGCTACCCCGCTCGACCGCGTGCGCGAGAACCTGCGGCCCTTCTTCACCGCCTGAGGCAGCGAAGCGACGACCCCCGATCAGACCGGTTCGGCGCGGCGGCCGGTCAGCACCGGCAGCAGCGGCAGCATCGCCAGCAGCATCAGCGCGACGCAGGCGAAGCTCACGCGCAGGCCGAAGGCATTCGACAGCGCGCCCAGCAGCGGCGGGCCGAAGAAGAAGCCAAGGTAGCCCAGCGTCGAGGCGCGCGCGATGGCGCGGGTGCGGCGGGCGGCCGGCGTGATCCGTCCGATCAGCGCCAGCGCCACGGGGGCCACGACCGCCACCCCGAAGCCAAGGATGGTGAAGCCCAGATAGGCGACGGCGGGTGTGGGCGCGGCGGCAGCGATCGCGGCTCCGGTGGCCGAGGTCAGCGCGGCCAGCCGCAGCAGCACCGCCTCGCGCAGCCGTGACGACAGGACCTGCCCCGACATCCGCCCGATCCCCATCGTCAGCCCCAGAAGCGCCGGCCCCGCGCTGCCCACCCCCGCCGCCGCATGCAGCGTCCGTTCGATATGCAGCGCCGACCACGCCTCGGTCGCGTTCTCGGCGAAAAAGCCGATCAGGATCACCAGCCCGCCGACCAGCGTCACCAGCCCCAAGGGGCCCTTGGACGCGGCCCGCGCCTCCGGATCGCGCGCGAGGCCGCGCAGCCGCGCGCCGGGCTCGATCGTCGCCAGCGCAAGCAGCCCGGCCAGCACCGCCGCCCCGGTCAGCACCGGCCCCGGCCCGAAGCCTGCCCCGCGCGCAAATCCCGTCAGCACCGCCCCGCCCGCGTAGGCAAAGGAATACATTGCGTGATGCAGGCTCATCAGGTGCATGTTGCGCTCGGCCTCGATCGCGCTGACCCGCGCGTTCATCAGCACGTCCAGCCCGCCCGAGGCAAAGCCCACCAGCGCCATCGCCGGGGCAAAGGCGAGGACTGAGGGAAGATGACCGGGGATCGCAAAGGCAAAGGCCATCAGGAAAGCACCGACCGGCAACGCCGCCCCGCCCAGAAGCCCCCCCACGCGCGGGGCCAGCAGCATCGACACCACCGCAGCCGAGGACGAGCACAGGAACAAGAGCCCGAAGCCCGCGTCGTCCACCCCGAGCATGGCCTTGGTCGCGGGCACCATCGCGGCATAGGTCCCCCACAGCAGCCCCATGGCGCCAAAGCTTGCCAGCGTCGCGCGCGCGGCGCGCAGGGGGATCGGGGCGGACATCGGGGAAATCCTTGCGGTCGGGCCTTCAAGGCGGGCCGTCCTCCTGCTATCCGGCCCATGCGCCTTCGGCAAGGGGGACGCTTTTTCCCTTTTCCTTGGCCCGAATCTGGCCTATAGGCTCGCGCTCGCGACCGCACACCCTTGGAGGGCGGCGCTTAACACCAATGGAGTATCCTCAAATGGCTGGTGAGATCCCGGATCTTCACGCCGAGGTACGGACGGGGACAGGCAAGGGGGCCGCTCGTCAAGCTCGTCGCAAGGGCTACGTACCCGGTATCGTTTACGGTGATGGCAAAGAGCCCGTCGCCCTGAACTTCGAATACAACGCCCTGCTGAAGCGCCTGAAGGCCGGCCGCTTCCTGCAGACGCTGTTCAACCTCAAGGTCGAAGGCCAGGATGACGTCCGCGTCATCTGCCGCGGCGTGCAGCGCGACGTGGTGAAGGACCTTCCGACCCACGTGGACCTGATGCGCGTTCACCGCAACAGCCGCATCAACCTGTTCATCCACGTCACCTTCGAAAACCACGATGCGGCGCCGGGCCTGAAGCGCGGCGGCACGCTGACCGTGGTGCGCCCGGAAGTCGAACTGGAAGTGACGGCGGCGAACATCCCCGATCACATCACGGTGGACCTGACCGGCAAGCAGATCGGCGACGTCATCCACATCAACGACGTGACGCTGCCCGAAGGCTGCAAGCCGACGATCGAGCGCAACTTCGTCATCGCCAACATCGCGGCGCCCTCTGGCCTGCGCTCGGCCGATGCCGAAGAAGAGGCCGCGGCCGAATAAGCCCGTCTCTGCCGGACAATCTGCAAACGCGGGGGGCTTGCCTCCCGCGTTTTGCTTTGGTCGGGTGTTTTTCGCCACCCCCTCTGGCATTTTCGCGCCCCTGACGGCAGAAGGGGGGCAGTTTGAGCGAACAAGGACAGCCCATGCGTCTCTTTGTCGGCCTTGGCAATCCCGGCGCGCAATATGCCCGCAACCGGCACAACATCGGCTTCATGGCGGTGGACCGGATCGCCGAGGATCACGGCTTCTCGCCCTGGCGCGCGCGCTTTCAGGGCGAGGTGGCCGAGGGACGGCTGGGGGCGGAAAAGGTCGGGCTGCTCAAGCCCTCGACCTTCATGAACCTCTCTGGCCAGTCGGTGGGCGAGGCGATGCGCTTCTTCAAGCTGACACCCGAGGACGTGGTGGTCTTCCATGACGAGCTGGACCTGCCCCCCGGCAAGCTGCGGCTGAAGCAGGGCGGCGGACATGCGGGCCACAACGGCCTGCGGTCGATCCATCAGCATATCGGCGAGGACTACGGCCGCGTGCGGATCGGCATCGGCCATCCCGGGCACAAGGACCGCGTGGCGGGCTACGTGCTCCATGATTTCGCCAAGGCGGACGAGGGCTGGATCGACGATCTGCTGCGCGGCATCTCGGACGGCGCGGCGGCGCTGGCGGCGGGCGAAGGTGCGAAGTTCCAGAACGCCGTGGCCCTGCGGATGGCGCCCGCGAAACCCGCGAAACCCAAGCCGGGCGAGTCCGAACTTTCGTCGAAAGATCGAGGCCCGGACACCGATGCCCCGCCCGAGGACAACCGCAGCGCGCTGCAAAGACAGGCGGACAAGTTCCGATGACGCTGGACGAGGCCTTTCGCGATCAGGCGAAGAGCTGCGCCGCGCTCGGCTCTCCCTTCACGGCGCGGCTCCTCGACGGGTTGGCCGGCGCGATCCGGCCCGGAGCCGCGCTGGCCGACCGGCTGCTGGGCTGGCCCGGCGACGTGTCCAGCGCGGGGGCCTCGCTCGCCCTGCGCCTCGCGGGGGGGCTGCATGCGCTGGTGCGCCTTGGGCGGGATACAGAGCTTGCGGCGGCCTATGCCGATCCAGCCATCGACGGCCCAAGCCTGACCGCTGCGGCCCTTGCCGCGATGGCGCGCCACGAGGCTTTCCTGCTCGACTGGATCGAAAGCCCGCCGCAAACGAACGAAGTCCGCCGCTCGGCCGTTCTGATCGCGGCGGCGCATCTCTTGACGGCCCGTTACGCACGGCCGCTGATCCTGTCGGAACTGGGGGCAAGCGCGGGGCTGAACCTGCTTTGGGATCGCTACGCGCTGGAGATCGGCGGCCATCGGTTCGGCCCCCCGGACCCGGTGCTGACGCTGCGCCCGGACTGGACGGGCCCCCTGCCCGACCCAAGCCCGCCCCGCGTTGCCGAGCGCGCGGGCGTCGACCTGAACCCGCTTGATCCGCTGGCGGATCGGCTGCGGCTCTTGTCCTACATCTGGGCCGATCAGGCGGACCGGATCGCACGGACCGAGGCCGCGCTGGCCGAAGCCGGGCGGCAGCGCCCGCAGGTCGTGCGGGCCGATGCGATCGACTGGCTGGCCGTGCGCCTTGCCTCGCCCCGGCCCGGGCATCTGCACCTCGTCTATCACACCATCGCCTGGCAATATTTCCCGGCCGAGACGCAAGCACGGGGCCGCGCCCTGCTGGCCGAGGCCGGGGCGCGGGCCACGCCGGATGCGCCCCTCGCCCATCTGGAGATGGAGGCCGACGGGAATGGCCCCGGCGCGGGCCTGTCCCTGACGCTCTGGCCGGGGGGCACCCGCCACCAGCTTGGCCGGGCGGATTTCCATGGCCGCTGGGTGGATTGGCAGCCGACACCGCCGCGACCCCTCGCCTTTCCCTGACCCGGCCCTATGATGAGACCAAAGGGGGACGATCATGTCCGTGATGGAACCATCGCTGAATGTTCTGGGCGGCCCGTTGGAAGACTGCTCGCGCGATCCGATGACGGGGTTCTTCCGCAACGGCTGCTGCGATACGGCGGCCTCGGACCGGGGGGTGCATACGGTCTGCGCGGTGATGACGGCCGAATTCCTCGCGCTGTCGAAATACCTTGGCAACGACCTCTCGACGCCACGCCCCGAATTCGGCTTTCCGGGGCTGAAGCCCGGAGACCGCTGGTGCCTGTGCGCCGGGCGTTTCCTGCAAGCGCATGAGGAAGGGGCAGCCCCGAACATCCACCTGCGCGCCACGCATCAGCGCACGTTGACGGTCGTGCCGCTGGAGGTCCTCAGGCTCTACGCCCTCGACTGACGGGAAGCGCGGCCACGGGAACAAGGCGCGCCTCTTCTTCCGGGTGGATCGCGCCATCCATCAGGTCCTCGATGAACAGGCTCAGAAGCTGCGAGCGGCCATTCACCCCGGCCTTGCGATAGATCGCGTTGGTCTGCGCCTTCACCGTGCCTTCCGAGGTTTCGCGCAGCACCGCGATCTCGGCCGTCGATAGGCCCTTGATCGCGAAAAGCGCCACGTCCCGCTCGGCCGGCGTCAGGCCCCAATCGGCGAAGCGCTCCTCCATCAGGTCGCGGAACGCCGTGGACAGGCCGCGCAGCTTGTCTTCGACATGGCGGGTGTGGCGGGCGGTGCGCACAAGAAGGGCCGTTCCAAGACCGACGCCGAGCACCAGACCGATGGCGGCCCCGATCTCGATCAGCTCTCGGGTTTCCCATCGCATCGGTTGCGACGACAGCCCGAAGACCGTGACAAGGATCTCTCCGACAAAGAAGAACGCGCAGACCACCTGAACGATGACGATCACCGAGACGAATAATGTCGATTTCACGGGTCAATGCACTCCTCGGGTCGCCGGACGGGCTTTCGGTGCCGCGATACTAACCGCTCAGGCCTTGCAGGCCGCTGTCATCCATCGCCACCCTTGTCGTGGGATTCATGATCGCCACCCGAGCTGTGATCGCCGCCCGAGGACCCGCTGCCCGACGATGAGCCGGACCCGGACGAGCCCGATCCGGACGAGCCAGACGCGCCGCTGCTGCCGCTGCTGCCCGACGAGCCGCTGCCCGAGGAACCGCTGCTGCCCGACGACTGCGAAGAGCCACCCGAGCCGCCGTCGCCGCCGTGATCGCGGCTCAGGATGTCTTCCTGGCTGCTACCGTTCAGGCTGCGCGTATAGTCGCGCAGGATCTCGCCGGTGTTGGGGTTCACCACGATCTCCCGCTTTTCGTTCGAACTCTGCGCATCGATGCGTATGCGGCCCAGCCACGTATGGTGAACGGTCATCTGCGTGAAACCCTGCTGCCGCAGTTCGCTTTCGATCCGCTGGGCGAAGTTGTCGGCAAAGGCCGGCCCCGCGACAGCGACGGCCGCAAGCGCAAGCAGAAGGATACGTCGACTCATCTCTTTCCCCTGAAATGGGCCGCCCGCCACCGGACGACCCAGCCTTACCCCATCAGGTGATCAGTTGTCGCCGCTTTCGTGGCCGCCATCATGGCTTCCGCTCTCGTGGCCGCTGCCCGACGAACTGCCGCCGGTCGATCCCGAGGACGCGCCAGAACCGCTGCTCCCGCTGCCGGAGGTGCCGCCGTGATCGTCATTCATGTCATGCGACGACGTGTGGTTGCTGTCATCGCCGGCCCCTTCCGCCTTGCCCGACATCGCGGGTCGGTCCTGCGATGCGGTCGCGCCCGTGCTGGAGCCGCTGCTGGCCCCACCGTGATCGTCGCCGCCCAGCAGATGCGCGAGGTAGCGGATCGGATCGGGGTCCGGCGTCGTCGAGGTCGTCGAGGTCGTGGTCGGCGAGGGCGTGGTTGTCTGGGCCAGGGCCATCTGGCCAAAGGCGACGGCGCCCGCGAAGGTCAGGGCAAGCGTCATGCGTTTCGTCATGGTCATGGGTCTATACTCCTCGTTCCGGCGCCCGGTTGACGCCATGCAGTGGGCTTGCCACCCCTGCGCGCCCCGATCCATACAACGCAGGGTATAGGCATGGCGCAATGCCCCCTGCGGCGGATGCGCATAAACCAGAGTTTATTTGAGGGTATATGGCGGGTTTATGCCCCTCCCGCCGAACGGGAAGGGCCCGGACCGGCCTGCCGGAGGCCTCAGCCGTTCAGCGCAACGCCCAGATGGCGGGCGACGGCGAAGATGTCCTTGTCGCCCCGGCCGCACATGTTCATCACGATGATATGGTCGCGCGGCAGGTCCGGCGCGATCTTCATCACATGGGCCAGCGCGTGGCTTGGCTCAAGCGCGGGAATGATGCCTTCCAGCTTGCAGCAAAGCTGGAACGCCTCCAGCGCCTCGGCATCGGTGATCGCCACGTATTCCGCGCGGCCGATGTCGTGCAGCCAGGCATGTTCCGGTCCGATCCCCGGATAGTCGAGCCCCGCCGAGATCGAGAAGCCTTCAAGGATCTGCCCGTCCTCGTCCTGAAGCAGGTAGGTCTTGTTGCCGTGCAGGACGCCCGGACGCCCCCCCGTCAGGCTGGCGCAGTGCTCCATCTTTTCGTTCACGCCCTTGCCGCCAGCCTCGACGCCGATGATGCGGACAGATGTGTCGTCGAGGAAGGGATAGAACAGGCCCATCGCGTTCGACCCGCCGCCGATTGCCGCGATGATCGTGTCGGGAAGACGTCCCTCGCCTTCCTGCTCGGGCAGTTGCCAGCGGACCTCCTTGCCGATGATCGACTGGAAGTCGCGCACCATGGCCGGATAGGGATGCGGGCCGGCAACGGTGCCGATGCAGTAGAAGGTGTCGCGCACATTGGTCACCCAGTCGCGCAGCGCGTCGTTCATCGCATCCTTCAGCGTGCCGCGACCCGAGGTGACGGGCACGACTTCGGCCCCCAGCAGCTTCATGCGGAAGACGTTCGGCGCCTGCCGTTCGACGTCATGGGCGCCCATGTAAACAACGCATTGCAGGCCGAACTTCGCGCAGACCGTCGCAGTCGCCACGCCATGCTGCCCCGCGCCGGTTTCCGCGATGATCCGCTTCTTGCCCATGCGGCGGGCGAGCAGGATCTGCCCCAGAACGTTGTTGATCTTGTGCGCCCCGGTGTGGTTCAGCTCGTCGCGCTTGAGGTAGATCTTGGCGCCGCCCAGATGCTCGGTCAGGCGCGGCGCGAAATACAGCGGCGACGGGCGGCCCACGTAATGCTTCCACAGGTCGTCCATCTCGGCCCAGAAGGTCGGATCGGTCTTGGCCTTCTCGTATTCCGCCTCCAGATCGAGGATCAGCGGCATCAGCGTCTCGCTGACGAAGCGCCCGCCGAACTGGCCGAACCGGCCGCTTTCGTCCGGCCCGGTCATGAAGCTGTTGAACAGGTCGTCGGCCATGTCTTGTCTCCCTCAGGGTTCTTCACGCGTTTACCGCCTAACGCGAGGACGGTAAAGCCGCGCATCTGTCAGGCCGGGCGCATGGACCGCCAGCGATCGCGGCCCTCGGCCATCGTGGGCGGCACGGGTGTCTGGAAATACACGAAGCGGTCGGTTTCGGCGATCCGGTCGGCAAGGTTCATGGCAAGGCGATGCGGGCCAGTCCGGGCAAAGCGCTTCATCGCGGCGGGGCTTGTCCAGACCGTCATCGAAAGAAACCGCCCATCCGCCTCGAACACCCGCGCAGAGGCGCAGCCCCGCGTCAGCCGCGCCTGAACCAGCGACAGAAGCGACAGGAGGCTCACCAGCAGGACCCGCCCGCCCGGCAGCGGGCGCAGGCTTCCGATTGCAACAAGATACATGGCCGCTCCGATCGAATGACGTCAGGTCGGATACGCCTGCCGCGCGGCGGGGGATCACTCAGCCCTTGGCGGCGGCGATGAAGGCGCGCACGAGGCCGGCATCCTTCACGCCCGGTGCGCTTTCGACCCCGGAGGAGACATCGACCTGCCGCGCCCCCGTCAGCCGCACGGCCTCGGCCACGTTGAAGGGCGTAAGCCCCCCTGCCAGCATCCAGGGCTTCTTCCACTTCCGGTTGGCGATCAGCCGCCAGTCGAACGCAATCCCGTTGCCCCCGGGCAGCGTCGCACCCTTCGGCGCCTTGGCATCGACGAGGATCTGGTCGGCCACGGCCTCGTAGTCGGTCACGCGGTCGAGGTCGGCCGCCTCCGCCACGCCCACCGCCTTCATGACCGGCAAACCGAAGCGGGCGCGCAGGTCGGCCACGCGGTCCGGGCTTTCCTTCCCATGAAGCTGCAGCATGTCGATCGGCACCGCATCAAGGATCGCCTGCAAGGCCGCATCCGACGCATCGACCGTCAGCGCCACCTTCGCCACGCCCATCGGCGCGGCCAAGGCGGCTTCGCGCGCGGCCTCGATGGTCAGGTTGCGGGGCGATTTCTCGAAGAAGACCAGCCCGACATAGGCTGCGCCAGCGGCGGCGGCGGCCTCCACCTCCTGCGGGGTCCGCAGGCCACAGATCTTTACACGCAAGGCCCGCCCCTTCTTTCTGGCCCAAATATCCCCGCCGGAGGCGTTGTGACGACACACCCGGCGATGGGCCTGTCTTAGCGCTTTCGCGCGGGCCGGTCGAGAAGGGCCAGAACCTCGTCTTTCCGTCCGCCGGATTGCGCCTCGCGCAGACGGCCCACCTCGCGCGCAAGCGCGGTCACGCGCCGCTCGCCCGTCGCCGCATTGGCGCGGTGCTTGCTTTCCCGCAGCCATTCCCAGACGAAGCCGACGATCAGACCGATCACGCCCGCCCCGAGGATGACAAGGAACAGCGGCACCTGCACGACGGCCGGGATGCCAAGGAAATCGACGAAGTCCGACGGCAGCAGATGGACCGGCACGGACGCGCGGTTGGCCATCGCCACCAGCACCAGAAGGAGGGCCAGCAGCAGGATAACCGCCAGCCGCACCAGCCGTATCAGGCGCATCAGCCGGCCTTTCCGTTCAGCCGGTCGCGCAGAAGCTTGCCGGTCTTGAAGAAGGGAACCGCCTTCTGGTCCACGTCCACGGCCTCGCCGGTGCGGGGGTTGCGGCCTGTGCGGGCATCCCGGTGCTTGACGGAAAACGCGCCAAAGCCGCGGAGTTCCACCCTTTCGCCGCGCGCCAGCGCCTCGATGACCTCTTCGAAGATCGTGTTGACGATCTTTTCGACGTCACGCTGATAAAGATGCGGATTTTCGGCGGCAATCTTTTCGATCAGTTCCGAACGGATCATGCGAAATGTCCCCTTGCGGGCCATCCTGCCGACGCCCGTTTATCCTTGGCAGACTATAGGGGGGAATCGCCGGGGCACAAACAGGAAAGCCTTTGGAAATGTGAAAGATTTTCGCCCGCGCCTAGGTTCTGGGCAAAGTTCCGCGACGCTGCGGCGCAGAAATCCCGCCCGCGCGCCATCCGCGCGCTTGGGACTGCAACCGATTCGCAAAAGAAAACGGCCCCCGCAGGGGCCGTTTCCGTGTCGGGCCGTGGCCCTTTATCAGTTGCGGTCGCCCTTGAGCGCGGCGCCAAGGATGTCGCCCAGCGAGGCGCCCGAGTCGGACGAGCCATACTGTTCGACGGCTTCCTTTTCTTCCGCGATCTCGCGCGCCTTGATCGACAGGCCCAGACGGCGGGTCTTGGAGTCGACGTTGGTCACGCGCGCATCGACGTGATCGCCGATCTGGAAGCGCTCGGGGCGCTGCTCGGCGCGGTCGCGCGACAGGTCGGAGCGACGGATGAAGGACTTCATGCCGTTGTATTCGACCTCGATCCCGCCATCCTCGATCGCGGTGACCGTGACGGTCACGACCGACCCACGCTTCACGCCATCGACGGCGTCGGTGAAGGTGTCATCCGACAGCGCCTTGATCGACAGCGAGATGCGTTCCTTCTCGGTATCGACTTCGGTCACGACGGCCTTCACGACATCGCCCTTGCGGAAGTTCTGGATGGCCTCTTCCCCGCGCTGTTCCCAGCTCAGGTCGGACAGGTGGACCATGCCGTCGATGTCGTTGTCGAGCCCCACGAACAGGCCGAACTCGGTGATGTTCTTCACCTCGCCCTCGATCTGGGTGCCGACCGGATGGGTTTCGGCGAAGACTTCCCACGGGTTGCGCATGGTCTGCTTGAGACCCAGCGACACGCGGCGCTTGGCGCTGTCGATTTCCAGCACCATGACGTCCACTTCCTGGCTGGTCGAGACGATCTTGCCGGGATGGACGTTCTTCTTGGTCCAGGACATTTCGGAGACGTGCACCAGACCTTCGACGCCCGGCTCCAGCTCCACGAAGGCGCCGTAGTCGGTGATGTTGGTCACGCGGCCCTTGTGGACCGAGTTGATCGGGTAGGTGCGCTCGACCGCATCCCACGGATCGGCCTGAAGCTGCTTCATGCCAAGGCTGATGCGGTGGGTTTCCTTGTTGATCTTGATGACCTGAACCTTGACGGTCTCGCCGATCGACAGGATTTCCGACGGATGGTTGACGCGGCGCCAGGCCATGTCGGTGACGTGCAGCAGGCCGTCCACGCCGCCGAGGTCAACGAAGGCACCGTATTCGGTGATGTTCTTGACCACGCCTTCCACGACCTGACCTTCGTTCAGGTTGCCGATGACTTCGGCGCGCTGTTCGGCGCGGCTTTCCTCGAGGATCGCGCGGCGCGACACGACGATGTTGCCGCGGCGACGGTCCATCTTGAGGATCTGGAACGGCTGCTTGAGGCCCATCAGGGCGCCGGCGTCGCGCACCGGGCGGACATCGACCTGGCTGCCCGGCAGGAAGGCCACGGCACCGCCCAGATCGACGGTGAAGCCACCCTTGACGCGGCCGAAGATGGCGCCTTCGACGCGGTCTTCGTTGGCGTAGGCCTTTTCCAGACGATCCCAGGCTTCCTCGCGGCGGGCCTTGTCGCGGCTGATGACAGCCTCGCCACGGGCGTTCTCGACGCGGTCGAGGTAAACTTCGACTTCATCGCCGACCTTGATCGACGGGGCTTCGCCGGGGTTCGCGAATTCCTTGAGATCGACGCGGCCTTCCATCTTGTAGCCGACGTCGATGATGGCCTGGCCCGCCTCGATGGCGATGACCTTGCCCTTAACGACCGAACCTTCTTCGGGGGTGTCGATCGTGAGGCTCTCGTTCAGAAGGGCCTCGAATTCTTCCATGCTAGCTTTGGCGCACATGCGGTACGTTTTCCTTTTCGCGTTACGGGCCTGGCGGTTGGCTCCGCCGGTCTTTCATGGCCCCGGAATGCAAAAGCCCGCGCAGGGGCAAAGCCCGCGCGGAACCCATCCGGGATGTGGGGCGTATAAGGCTTCGCCCGTCGGCTGGCAAGTGAAACGGCAGGCTAGAGGCGGTTCAGACGATCACGAACAAGATTTTCGGCGCGCGCGACGGCTTCCGCGATGTCCAACCCGGTGGTGTCGAGGATCACCGCATCGGCTGCGGGCCGGAGCGGCGCATCGGCGCGCCCCATGTCGCGCGCGTCGCGTTCCTTCACCTCGGCCAGAACCTTCTCTTCGTCCCCGCCGACCTCCAGCCAGCGGCGATGGGCGCGCACTTCGGGCGCCGCGGTGATGAAAAGCTTCGCCTCGGCCTCGGGGCAGATGACCGTGCCGATATCGCGCCCGTCGAGCACGGCGCCGCCTTCGGCACGCGCAAAGCGGCGCTGGAAATCCACGAGCGCCGCGCGGACCTCGGGGATCGCGGCGACGCGGCTCGCGGCCTGCCCCGCTTCCAGCGTGCGCAGATCGCCGCGGGCAAGGTCATCGGGCTGAAGGCTGCGGGCGACCGCGACCGGATCGCCCCCCTTGGCGCCGACCGCCCGGTAAAGCAGACCCGTGTCGAGATGGGCAAAGCCGAAGCGCGCGGCCAGGGCCCGGCTGATCGTGCCCTTCCCCGCCGCAGCCGGCCCGTCGATCGCTACCGTGAAGATCATCGCTTCCCCCTTGCCCGGTCGCCGGCCGATGCCGGCGGAACGCTCCGCGGGGGATATTTCTGCCAAAGAGAAAGCCGCGTCTCTCTGGCCAGAATATCCCGCCGGGGCGCCTGCCTCAGACCGCCTGCCGCTCCATCTCGGCGCCAAGCGCCTGCATCAGCCCCTCGAAGGCGGGGAAGCTGGTCGCGATCGGGCTGCCGTCGTCGATGCTGACCGGCTGCTGCGCGGCCAGCCCCAGCACCATGAAGCTCATGGCGATGCGGTGGTCGATATGGGTCGCGCAGGTCGCGCCCCCCGGCACGCCGCCCGGCCCCATGCCGTGAACGATCAGCGTGTCTTCGTCCTCCTCGACGCGGACGCCGCAGGCCTCGAGCCCGCGGGCCATGGCGTCGATGCGGTCGCTTTCCTTCACGCGCAGTTCCTTCACCCCGCGCATGACGGTGGTGCCGGTGGCGTTGGCCGCGACGACCGAAAGGATCGGGTATTCGTCGATCATGCTGGCCGCACGGGCGGGCGGCACCTCGATCCCCTTGAGCGTCCCGGTGAAGCGGACGCGCAGGTCTGCGACCGGCTCGCCCCCCTCTTCGCGCGGATTGTCGAAGGCGATGTCGGCGCCCATCTCGACCAGCGTCGTGTAAAGCCCGTTGCGGGTCGGGTTCTGGCTGACACCGGGCACGAGGATGTCCGAGCCTTCGACCAGCAGCGCCGCGCAGACCGGAAAGGCGGCCGAGGACGGATCGCGCGGCACGGCGACGGTCTGGGGCCGCAGTTCGGGGCGGCCGACCAGCGTAATGACATGCCCCTCGGCGGTCTTTTCCACCGAGAGCTCCGCCCCGAAGCCGCGCAGCATCCGTTCGGAATGATCGCGCGTCGGCTCTTTCTCGATCACGACGGTTTCGCCGGGCGCGTTGAGGCCGGCCAGCAGCACCGCGGATTTCACCTGCGCAGACGGCACGGGCACCGTGTAGCGCACGGGCACGGGATCGGCGGCGCCGATCACCGTCATCGGAAGCCGCCCGCCCGCGCGGCCGTAGGCCTGGGTCCCGAACAGCGACAGGGGATCGGTCACCCGCCCCATCGGTCGTTTGCGCAGCGACGCGTCGCCCGTGAAGGTCGCCGTCATCGCGGTGGTGGCCATCGCCCCCATGATGAGCCGCACGCCTGTGCCAGAGTTGCCGCAGTCGATCACGTCCGCAGGCTCGCCGAAGCCGCCGACGCCGACCCCGTGAACGGACCATTCGCCGGGGGCGTGGCGCGTCACCTCGGCCCCGAAGGCGCGCATCGCCTTGGCGGTGTCCAGCACGTCCTGGCCCTCCAGAAGGCCCGTCACCCGCGTCTCGCCCACGGCCATCGCGCCAAGGATCAGCGAGCGGTGGCTGATCGACTTGTCGCCGGGGATCTGCGCCGTGCCGGACAAGGGCCCGGAATTCCGGGCGGTCATCGGGATGGGGGTATCGTGGCCGGACATGGCGCGCTCCTCACAAGGGTCGGCGCGTGATAGCGCGAACGGCGCGGCCGTCCAAGGGGGCGGCGGCCCCCAAATGAAAACCGCGCCGGGCATGCCCGACGCGGTTTCAGCGATCATCACGACAGATCAGGCGGCGCGCGAGGTCAGCGCGGTATCCACCGTCTTCTGGGCGTTCACTTCGTCCACGCCCGACACGGCCGCCACTTCGCGCGTCAGCCGTTCCAGCGCGGCTTCGTAAAGCTGACGCTCGGAATAGCTTTGTTCGCGCTGATCGTCGGCGCGGTGCAGGTCGCGCACCACTTCGGCGATGGAGAGCAGATCGCCCGAGTTGATCTTTTGCTCATACTCCTGCGCCCGGCGCGACCACATCGCGCGCTTCACGCGGGCCTTGCCGCGCAGCGTGTCGAGCGCCTTGGTCACCACGTCGGGCGACGACAGCGAACGCATGCCGATTTCGGTGGCCTTGTGGGTGGGCACCCGCAGGGTCATCTTGTCTTTCTCAAACGAGATCACAAAGAGTTCGAGCCGCAGCCCGGCGATTTCCTGTTCCTCGATCGACATGATCTTGCCGACGCCATGGGCGGGATAGACCACGAAATCGTCAGGACGGAATTCGGTCTTCTTGGTTTTGGTCATTCAGGCGCTTCCTCGCAAGGAACCCGACACCAGCGACAAGAAATCCCCCCGGGAACGGCAGTGTTCCCGGCGAGTCGATTTCCTTGGCGCTGATAAAACCACCACGCAGTCGAGCAGGGCTGCGGATGGCGGGCAGGCTTCCAGATGGTTTGTGACATTTATATAGCATGAAAAACGGGCGAATCAAAGCCCGCTGTGGTCATGCCCGATGCGTCAGTGACAGGGGACAACGCGGCCCCGCCCTGCGCCCCCTTGACCGCCCCGGCGCGAGGCAGAGGGCCCCGGACCGGCTCAGCCGCCCGGGCCGGCCGCTTCCGAGAAATACCTCGACAGCTTGTCCTTTTCCCCGTCCCGCTCGGCCGCCTCGGGAAGCGGGTCCTTCTTGGTCACGATCACCGGCCAGAGGTCGGCGTATTTGCGGTTCAACTCGACCCATTTGTCCATGTCGGGCTCGGTGTCCGGCCGGATCGCATCGGCGGGGCATTCGGGTTCGCAGACGCCGCAGTCGATGCATTCGTCCGGATGGATGACCAGCATGTTCTCGCCTTCGTAGAAGCAATCGACGGGGCAAACTTCGACGCAGTCGGTGTATTTGCAGGCGATGCAGTTATCGATGACGACGTAGGTCATTGCGAACCTCTCAGACAGAACGAGGCTGACCTAGACCAGCCGCAGGGATCATTCAAGCGCCTGCGGCCCCGAAACCGGCGCGGTGCGGCCCTCAATCCCCACTTCCCCCGCCGGCTCGGACAGGTCGTCGTAAAGCGCCTGCGCCTCGAGGGCGGGGCCACGGCGCGCGCCGGTTGCGAGGATGCGCACGACGCGCACCCGTCCGCCTTGAATGAAGGTCAGCGTATCGCCCGGGCCGACCTGCTGGGCAGGCTTGGACACCCGCGCGGCATTCAGCCGCACCCCGCCGTCCTGCACCGATTTCGTCGCAAGGCCGCGTGTCTTGAAAAAGCGCGCCTGCCACAGCCATTTGTCGAGACGGATCGTCTCGCGCGGGGGCTGACCGACAGGCGCGCCGGTCAAGATCAGGTCCGGTCCCGGAGCGCCGCCAGAACGGCGAAGGGATTGTCCGGATCGATCGGCTTCTCGCGCCGGGGCGGAGCGGCCTCGATGTGCTTGGGCCGGTCGTCGCGCCGCGGGCCCTTGCCCTGCGGCTTGCCCTTGCCGTGCGGTTTGCCCTTGCCGCGCTCCTGGTCACCCCGGTCCTTGCGCTCGCGGCGCTCGGGACGGTCGCCCGGGGGCGCCTGGCGCCCTTCGCCATCGGCCGCCGGCGCGCCACGGTGCCGCTGCGGGCCGCGGCGGTCGCCCCGCGGACGGGGTGCCCAGGTGAAGGTGTAGAACGTCTCCATCTCCGCCGGAGGCGCCTCGGGCACCTCGGCCGGGGCGTCGCCCGGCAGTTCGCTCGGCGGCGCCTCGGGGGCTTCCGGCTCGGGCGCGGCGGGCGTTTCGGCGGGCGCGGGGGCGGGCGTCTCGGGGGACGGCGCGGGCACTTCGCCCGGCTGCTGCGGATCGGCCGCGGCTTCGGCGACCGCCTCGGGGCGCGGCTTTTCGCGCTCGCCCTTGTCGGCGCGGTAGCCAAGGCCGCCCATCAGGTCGGCGAACTGCTCAAGCGTCATGCCGGTGATCGACAACATGTCCGCCGTCGCCTCGAATCCCGCGCGGCTGTCCTTGGCGCGCAGAAGGTCGGCGAGGCGTTCGAGCATGTCGATGCGGATCGCCCGCGCGCCCGCCGGGCGATAGCCGGCCAGCGTGTAATGCTCGCGCGGGACGTCCGGAAGGTTGGGGATCGTCACAAGGCCGGGCGGCGGGCTCGAGGGGAAGTCCGACAGCCCCTGATCCAGCGACCACAGAACCAGCCGCAGCCGCGTCGGCGCGGGCTTGAGAAGCGCGGGCAGGAAAATCGTGAACTGGCCGAAACGCAGCCCGTGCTTGCGCAAGGCGGCGCGGGCTTCCTGATCGAGCGCCTTCACCTCGTCGGCCACGGCATCCCGCGGCAGGATGCCAAGCGCCTCGGCCATGCGGAAGGCGAAGCCCCGGGCAAGGCCGGTCAGCGTCTCGTCGCGGCTCATGGCCAGAAGCGGATCGTAGAGCGCGGCCACCTTGCGGTCGATGAAATGCTGAAGCCGGCGGCGCACCTTCTCGGCCACGTCGGCACCGGCCTCTTCGTCCACGAAGGCCTCGACCTGCGGCTTGAGCGGTTCGGAGCCCTTCACGAGCTTGCCCACCGCGGTCGTGCCCCACATCAGCCCGCCCTGTTCGGTATAGTCGAACTCGGTATCCGGCGCGTTGTAGATGCGGTCGGCCCGCAGGCTGAATTCAGGCTTCAGCGCCTGCACGGCGGCCTGCCGCAGCGTGCGCGCCTCTTCCGCCGATGCACTGGCGTCCTGCCGGAACCGGAACCCTTCCAGCCGCCCGACGAATTCGCCTTCGACCGTCACTTCGCCCTTGTCGTTCACCTCGGCCACGAGGGTCTCCTTCTGCTTCAACCGCCGCATCAGGACTGACGTGCGCCGATCGACAAATCGCTGGGTCAAAACCGCGTGAAGCGCATCTGACAGGCGGTCTTCTACCGCGCGCGTTTCGCCGCGCCAATGGCTTTCGTCATCGACCCAGCCTTTGCGTTGCGCGACATAGGTCCAAGTCCGGATATAGGCGAGCCTGCGCGAGATCGCGTCGATGTCCCCGTCGGTGCGGTCGATGCGCTTGATCGCCCGGGCCAGCCAGTCGCCGGGGACGCGCCCGGGGCCATGCAGGAACTCGAAGATCCGCGCGAGCAGCGTCGCATGTTCGGTCTCGGAGGCGCTGCGGAAATCGGGGATGCGGCAGACGTCCCACAGAAGGCGGACGTCCTTGCCGCCCTGCAGCCGGTCGCGCACCTCGGGCATCGCGGCCAGCGCCTTCAGCGCCACCAGATCGTCGCTGTCGCGCACCCGCGTCAGCCAGTCGTGCTGCGTGAACTTCTCGAGCGAGGCGATGAGCCGCTCGGCCGTGCCGAACTCCAGGTCCTCGTTGCGCCAGTGCAGTTTGCGCACGGGCACGAAACGGTTTTCTTCGATGGCGGAAACAATCTCGTCATCGAGCGCATGCGCCTCGCCGGTCACGCCGAAGGTGCCGTCTTGCGTGTGCCGCCCTGCCCGGCCCGCGATCTGGGCAAGCTCCTGCGGGTAAAGCGCCCGCATCCGCCGCCCGTCGAACTTGCCAAGCGCCGAAAAGGCAACGTGCTGGATGTCGAGGTTCAGCCCCATCCCGATGGCATCCGTCGCCACGAGGTAATCGACGTCGCCATTCTGATAAAGCGCCACCTGCGCGTTCCGCGTGCGGGGGCTCAGCGCCCCCATGACGACCGCGCAGCCGCCCTTCTGACGCCGGATCAGCTCGGCGATGGCATAGACATTTTCAACCGAGAAGCCGACGATGGCCGATCTCGGCGGCATACGGCTTAGCTTTTTCGAACCTGTGTAGGTCAGTTTCGAAAACCGCTCGCGGCTGAGGAACTGCACCCGCGGAACCAGTGCCGCGATCGCGGGCCGCATCGTCTCGGCGCCAAGGAACAGCGTCTCGACCAGACCGCGGGCGCGCAGCAGGCGGTCGGTGAAGACATGGCCCCGGTCCGGGTCGGCGCAAAGCTGGATCTCGTCCACCGCGACGAAATCGGCGCCGATCTCCAGCGGCATCGCCTCGGTCGTGCAGACCCAGTATTGCGTCCGGTCGGGAACGATCCGTTCCTCACCGGTGACCAGCGCCACGACCGACGGCCCCCGCGCCGCGACGATGCGGTCATAGACCTCGCGCGCCAGAAGTCGCAGCGGCAGGCCGATGACGCCCGTGCGATGCGCCAGCATCCGCTCGATCGCGTAATGCGTCTTGCCCGTGTTGGTCGGCCCTAGGACCGCCATGACCCTCGCCTGGTCGCGCATGGCCCGCCCTTGTCAGAGTTCCTGCCCGGCCGCCTGAGCCTGAAGCCGTTTCACCGCCCGCAATACCCGGGCGAGGTGCGGATGTATAGCCAGCGCCATCTGATAGGCCGCCAGCGCATCCTTGGGGCGGTTCATCCCCTCGAAGATCATCCCCAGCCCGCTAAGGGCGCGGAAGTCGTGCGGGTTGAGCGTCAGCGCCTTGCCGATATCGGCGACCGCGGGGCCGAAAAGGCCCAGTTGCACATAAGCCGCGGCCCGCAGGTTGTAGGCGTCCTCGAACGTGGGCGCGTGGTCGATCACCGCCGTCAGATGGCCGACCGCCGCGTTTGGATCGCCCGCCTTCAGCGCGGCCTGCGCCCGTTCCATCAGCAGATCCATCGCCGGCGAACCCGACAGCGACCATTGCCGCAGCAGATCCGATTCGGCCTTGCGCCATGTCGGGCCGTCGGGGGACTTCAGCGCCTCGAGTTCCTGCGCTTCCTGCGCGGGGGCCGGTTGCGCCATCGCCTGCGCCGCGGCCCCGAACAGAAGGACCGCAGTCAGAAGTGCCGCGACGACACGATTGAGATATCCGGAAGGAGCACCCATAACGTGTGTGAATGTAAACCTGCCCGCGGGAAATGCGAGAGCCCCGGGGGTCACAATCGGAGAAAAGCGATGTCTCAAGTGGTCGAAGCGGCGGTCCAACAGCTCCAGGCCAAGATGACCGGGGCATTCGACGGGGTGGCGAAGTTCGTCATCGCCGGCGAAGGCGCCCTGATGATCGAGGGCAGCACGGTCCGGGCGGGCGACGACGAGGCCGACGTGACGCTGACCGCCGATGCCGATACGTTCAAGGCGATCCTCGACGGCGATCTGAACCCGACGATGGCCTTCATGTCGGGCAAGCTGTCGGTGGATGGCAACATGGGCCTTGCCATGGCACTTGGCTCGGCGCTGAGCTGATGGAGCGCGAGGCCGCCCCGTTTCACGCCGGCCTCGCCGACGGGCCGGACGGCGGTCACGCCCTGTGGTGCACAGCCTCGGACGGCGTGAAGATCCGCATCGGCGTCTGGCCGAAGGGTGACAGGGGCACGGTCCTGCTGTTCCCCGGCCGGACGGAATATGTCGAGAAATACGGCCGCGCGGCGGGAGATTTCGCCGCCCGCGGCTATGCCATGATCGCGGTGGACTGGCGCGGACAGGGGCTGGCCGGGCGCACGATTGCCGACCGCAACGTGGGCCACGTGGATCGCTTTGCCGATTTCCAGAAAGACGTCGCGGCGATCATGGCGGCGGTCGGGGCGCTCGATCTGCCACGGCCGCTCTACCTTGTCAGCCATTCCATGGGCGGCGCCATCGCGCTGCGCGCGCTGCACGAGGGGCTTGCGGTGAAGGCCGCGGTCTTCTCTGCGCCGATGTGGGGCATCCTGATGCCGCCCGCGATGCGCTCGCTTGCGCCGGCCATCGGACGCGTGGGACGCGCGCTTGGTTTCGGCCATCGCTACGCCCCCACGACCGGGCCGGACAGCTACGTGGCGACCGCCGCCTTCGACGACAACGTGCTGACCACGGACCCCGCGATGTGGGCCTACATGAAGGCGCAGGTGTCCGAGGTTCCGGCGCTGGCGCTTGGTGGCCCAAGCCTTACCTGGCTGCACGAGGCGATGATCGAATGTCGCACGCTGGCCGCCATGGCCGCACCCGCCTATCCGGTCGTCACCCAGCTTGGCACCCGCGAGCGCGTGGTGGACCCAAGGCCCGTCCATGCCCGGATGGCGGATTGGCCCGGCGGGCGGCTCGACATGATCGAAGGCGCAGAGCACGAGATCATGATGGAGACACCTTCGCGCCGCGCGGCCTTCTTCGATGCGGCGGCCGCGCTTTTCGCGGCGCATCCCTGACCCTCAGCCGGGCGGCATCCCGTCGCCCGGCCCGAGCGCACGCTGCATCAGGACCGTATCGACCCAGCGACCGAGCTTGAAGCCGACCGAGGTCAGCGTGCCCACCTCGCGGAACCCCAGCCGGCGGTGCAGCGCGATGGAGCCCGCGTTGCCGCTGTTGCCGATCACCGCGACCATCTGGCGCCACCGCCCCGCCTCGCAGCGCGCGATCAGCGCGGTCAGCAGGGCCGCGCCGATGCCGCGCCCGCCCTGCCCCTCGGCAACATAGACCGAATCCTCGACCGTGTGCCGATAGGCGGGCCGGGGCCGATAGGCCGTGGCATAGGCATAGCCCAGAACCTGTCCGCCGATCTCGGCCACGAGATAGGGCAGCCCCGCCGCCAGAACCGCCGCGCGGCGGGACTGCATCTCTTCGACGGAAGGCGGGATTTCCTCGAAGGTGGCAATGCCGTGCAGGACGTGATGGGCATAGATCGCCTGCACGGCCGCCATGTCCGAGGGCTGCGCATCGCGCACCCGCACCGCGCCTTCGTCCCGGTTCGCCATGGCATTCCCTTTCGCTGCAACCCGGCCACCATCCGCCGACAGGTCGCCGCGTCAAGGGGGCGCGTGCAGGATGCCAACCGCGCAGTTGCGTCTCGCCTCACGCCGTCGCCCGGTCACAAATGCGCGGGTCGGCGCGGGCCGGCCCTTCTGCCGCCCTGCCGGCCTTGACCCGCAGGGGTGGAGCGCCGATACCGGAACCCTGCCCCGGCCGGCGCATGTCGGAAACGGACGGGATCGGGGCGGCTGAACATGGGCGACACGTGAAGAACATCATCCGGGCCCTGCTGGCGGTCTTCATCCTTGGCCTGCTGACCCTCGCGGGGTTGATGGCGGTGACCCCCACCGTTGCCTCGGCGCCCGACCTTGCGCGGCGTGCGGTCCAGTCGCATGGCCATGACGATCCCGGCGCGATGCCCCCGCCCCGATTCATCAAGGCCCTTGTCGCCACCGAGGATCAGCGGTTCTTCCAGCCCCTGAACCGCGGTCTGGACCCGGTCGCGGTCCTGCGCGTGGGCTATGAACGCCTTGCCGGCCGGCAGGGCGATCTGGGCGGCAGCACGATCAGCCAGCAACTCGCCAAGATGCTTTATGGCAGCCCGCACCGGGGCCTGTTCGAGAAGCTGAAGGAGATCGCGCTCGCACTGAAGCTGAGCTTTGCCTTCGGCAAGCCCCGCATCCTCGCCATGTATGCGCAGGTGGCTTATTACGGCGACGGATACTACGGGCTGGCCAATGCAAGCTGCGGCTATTTCGGCAAGCCTCCGGCCGCGCTGAGCTGGCGGCAGGCAGCGCTGCTGGCGGGCGTGGTGAACGCGCCGTCGGTCGATGACCCGCGGCGGCATCCCGACCATGCGGACCGCCGCACGCGCCATGTCTTCGACCGGCTGGTCGATGTGGGCGTGCTGAGCCGGGCAGAGGCGAACGCCGAGGAGGCGGCGCCGCTCGGTCTCGTCCCGCGCGGCACGGGCTGCGCGCCCTGACACGCGGCGCGTGACCCAACTCTGGTGCTTCCCCTCGCCTGCCGGTTTCGTGCTAGGCTCGATCCGCGCGTCATCCCGAGGGAGAGAATGATGAAAGCCTGCCAGAAGATCCGCCCCGCAGGAACCTATGCCGGCAAACAGGGCTTTACCTATCTTGAAGGCGTTTCGGCCGAGGCGATGGGGTCACAGGGCATCTGCATGCACCTGCTGACCATCCCGCCCGGCGGGCGGGCCAAGGCGCACAAGCACGCCACCCACGAGACCGCGATCTATGCCATCGCCGGAGAGACGGTGATGTATTGGGGCGAGCGGCTCGAACACCGGATGGAGATCGGGGCGGGCGAGATCCTCTACATCCCCGCCGACATGCCGCATCTGCCGATGAACGTCTCGGATCAGCCGGCCGTCGCCGTGATCGCGCGGACCGATCCGCACGAACAGGAAAGCGTGGTCCTGCTGCCCGAGCTTGAACACCTCGTGCCCTGATCCGCACCACGCCTGTGCGCAGCCTCAGGGCTGCGCCCGTGGCGCGCAGAGCACGACGGGCCCGCAAAGCGCCCCGTCGGCCAGCGTGATCCCGGTCAGGCTGAAAATCCGGCGAAGCAGCCAGCCCTCTTCGGCCGTCGGGCGCACCTCGTTCGGGGCGATGCGACTGGCCACCAATCCCCCGGCCGTGCCCCAGTGGTCGTAGCCGACATCGCCCACGCCAAGCAGCAGGTTGCCGGTGACGACGATCCCGGTCGATGGCATCCGCACCGGCCCCGGCTCGTTCGCGATCACAATGCCCCGCGCGGGCTGGCCATGGCGGTAGAACCGCGCATCGCCCGAGGTCAGCACCGCATTGCCGGTCACTTCGGACCGGGGCGCATTGTCGAGATAGATGCCCACGCTGAAGCTGTCCGCCACGACATTGCCCAGAACACCGCCACCCGAAGTGGAGAGAAGCCCGATCCCCTCGCCGTAATTCGCGCGCACCATGTTGTGCCGGACGATGGAGCGATCCGACAGGTCGATGGCGATCGCGCGCGACCAGCCCGAATGCCAGACCCGCGCGGCATTCTCGAGGCAATTGCCGCTCACCGTGTTGTCTTCGACAAGGTTGAAGGCCGACAGGCCCGGCCGCGTCGCACCGACCCAGATGCCCGCGCGGCGACTGCCGGTGACGGTGTTGCGGGCGATCCGGACATGGCGCGTCTGCCAGGCGGCGATGCCGCTGCGCCGGGCGTTCACGACGGCGAACCCCTCGAAATCGAGGTAGGACCCCGCCAGCGTCACAAGGTCGGTATCGGGCGGCGCGCCGGTCCCGTCGAAGGTGACCGTTCCCGCGACCTGCGGCCGGATCGTGATGCGCGCCCGAGCCGTCCCGCTTTTGCGGAAGCTTTGCGGCCCCGCGTAGCGGCCCGGCGCGATCAGCACCGTATCGCCGGGTTCGGCCTGCGCCGCGGCCGCGGCCAGCACCGCGCCACGGGCCGCCTTGTCCGTCCCCACGACCAGCACCCGCGCCGGGCCGCCTTGCCCGGTCAGCACCAGCAGGAGAACCGCCGCGGAAAGGGCACGGATCACTCGATCGCTTCCTCGAGCCCCGCCCGACGCGGCACGATCCGGCGCCGCGCGGGCCGGCCCTGCGCGATGGCAAGACAGGCCGCAAGGTTTCCCTGCCAGCGCGCCCGAAGCACGTCGGGGCTGAAGCGCTCCAGTGCCGCAGCCCGCGCCGCCCGGGCCATGGCCGCGCCGTCGATCTGCCCCCCGCGCAGCCGCGCCACATGGGCGGCAAGCGTTTCCGCATCGCGCCATGCCAGCACCTCGATGCCCGGCCGCAAGCCCATGCCGTCCAGCGCCGTTTCATGCGCCAGCACCAGCGTGCCGGTCAGCGCGGCCTCGATGATCTTGGTCTTCACGCCGCCCGGCGTCACTTCCGGCACCAGCATCAGCCGATAGCGCTGCAACTCGGCCTGCACATCGGGGCAATAGCCCCGAAAATGGATGCGGGGAGAGAAGCTCGCGCGATGGCTCGTGGTGGAATAGCCGATGACATGCAGATCGAAGCCGCCGACGCCCCGCGCCGCAAGCGCCGGGATCAGGTCGCGGTCGAAGCGGCTCAGCGCGGTAAGGTTGGGGCCGTAATCCAGCCCGCCAAGGAACACCGCCTCGAACGGGCGCCCGTCGAGCGGGGCCACCTCGGCGGGCCCCGGCACGGCCATGGGCGTCGAGACGACGCGAATGCCCACCGCCTCCGTCAGCCTTTGCGCCTCGCGCCCGCTTACAAGGCTCACGAGGTCGGCACGCCGCACGACCTGGGCCTCGCGTTCGGCAAGGATCGCGGCCTCGCGCCGCAAGAGCGCGGGCTGAACCGCCGCTGCATGACGCAAAAGCCAGCCGACCAGCGGCGCCCGGTGGTAGCCCAGAAGCCCCGCCCCGGCCGCCTGCTTCGCCATGTGGGCGTAGCGGGCCGACAGCAGGTCGTCGAGATCGGCAATCCACGGCAGGCCGGAGCGTTCGCCATAGGGCGCTGTGCGGATCATGTCGGTGATGACCAGATCATAGCCGTTGCCCGCGACAAGATCGGCGATCGCGGCATGGGCCCGGCGGCTGGCATAGAGCGCCTCGTTCACCGAGCGTCGCCGCAGGACCAGCGCCCCG
Source organism: Paracoccaceae bacterium (assembly GCA_028875855.1). Classification (GTDB taxonomy): domain Bacteria; phylum Pseudomonadota; class Alphaproteobacteria; order Rhodobacterales; family Rhodobacteraceae; genus Solirhodobacter. The sequence goes on along the minus strand of JAGWVA010000002.1, from coordinate 92,428 downwards.
GCGCAGGCCGCGGCCAGTTCCCACGGGCGCGGCATCGGCAGACGCAGATAGGTCGCCGGCAGCTCTGCCACTCCCCGCCCGGACGAGGGGCCGAAATGCCCCACGGTGACAAGGTGCCCAAGCTCCGTCAGGCTGCGCAGGATCGTCTGGAGGACCATCTTGCGCCCCGACATCCGCCCGCGCGGATCGCGGGTGCAGATCAGAAGCACGCGCAGGGACCGGTCCGAACCCGTCATGGCCGCGCCTCCACCGATTGGCGCACCAGCGCGAAAAGCCGCGCGGCATTCGCCTGCTGATCGAATTCCGCCTCGACCAGCGCGCGCCCCGCCTTGGCGCGGCGGGCGGCGGCGGCGGGGTCGGCATGCACCGACGCGATGGCGCGGGCGAGGCCGGGAATATCCTCGCGCGCGACCAGAAGGCCGGTGCGGCCCGGAAGGACGATCTCGGGGATGCCGGTCAGCCGCGAGGCGATCACCGGCAGGCGCAGCGACATCGCCTCGACGATCACGGTCGGCAGACCTTCGGTCTGGTTGCGCGGCCCGATGCGGCTTGGCACCACGAGGACCGAGGCCGCCTTCATCGCATCCAGCACCGCGTCGTTGCCCTGCCGCCCCCGGAACCGGACGCGGGAGGCAAGGCCGAGCCGGGCCGCCTGCGCCTCGAGCCGCCGCCGCTCCGGCCCGTCACCCAGAATGTCGAGCTGCCAGTCTTCGAAATTCAGACCCGGCAGGGCGTTCAGGAGAACGTCCACACCCTTGCGGTATTCGAGCGAGCCCACATAGAGCAGCCGGAACGGCCCCCCCCTTGGGCGCACGGGGGGCGAGGACAGGTCCGCGCCGACATGGATCACGACCGGCGGACGGGCGCCGAGCGCGGGCACATGGTCAAGGATGAAGTCGCGGTTGAAGGCGCTGATGGTGCGGACGAAATCGGCCTCGGGCAGCTTCTGCGCCAGAAGCGCCTGCGTCTCGAACAGGTCATGGGCATGGCTGCTGAGGCTGAAGGGAATGCCCGTCATCCGCCGCACGATCCAGGCCGCTGTCGCCGGATGGCCCGCGTAGGCCGCATGGACATGATCGCAGCCCCAGTCGGACAGCTCTTCGGCGATGCGCAGCGACTTGGGCAGGATGAAGAGCGATTTCAGCAGCATCACCGGATCGCTGCGGCACCCCGACCGGATGTCGCGCAGAACCTGCGCCAGCGCCTCGCCCTGCCGCAGCCCGGCCGCCATCGCCGCGCCCAGAACCGCGCGCGACGCGAGATAGGGGGTATCCCGCGCCCAGTCGAGCACGGGCCGCGCGAAGTCATGCAGCGTCTCGTGGCGGTTGAAATGCGTCAGGTGATAGACGCGCACCTCGCAGCCCAGCCGATGAAAGGCCATGACGTCGCGCAGGATGAAGGTCTCGGTCGTCTTCGGGAACTCGGTCACGATGAAGGCGACCCTGAGGGGCCTGCCCTGCCGCGACGGCACCGGCCCCGGCGGCGCCCCGGTCTCGACCCTGGGCGGCGGTGGCGGCGCAAGGTTCGGGAACTGTTCGGCCCGTGTCATCGCGATCCTCCCGTTCTGTAGCTGATGATCCGAAGCGTCTGGCCGCGCCCGCCCGTCATGCCCCGCTCCACCGCCGGAGGAACCGGCACGATGCGCAGGCTGGCGAGAAGGGCCGCGATGAAGACGACCAACATGCCGAGCAGCGTCGCCGCCACCGTCGCGGCAGCCAGCCTCATGGTGTCGGACAGGCCGATCGGATTGCCCGCGGCGGGCCGATGATCCACCACCTCGACCACCGGGGCGACCTCGCGACGGTAGGCATTCGACAGCGACGCGGCGGCGCGTTCCTGCGCCAGCAGCGCAAGATCGCTGCGCACCTCCGACAGGGCGGCCTCGACCGGCTGCAAGGCGACCTGACGGGCCGTCATGGCCGCGACGCCCTCGGGTTTGGCGGCGTTCAGCGCGTCCCGCTGCCGGGTCAGTTCGGCCAGCCGGCTCAGGTCCGCCGCGATCCGCGCCTCGTAGAAGGCCTGCGCGCGGCTATCGAAAAGCCGCTGCCGCTCGGCAAGATAGGCGGTGACCTGCGCCTGAACCGCCTTGTCGGCGACCTCCGGCAGCGCGTCCCAGGCCGTCACCCGCACCATCGCCGCCCCCTGCACCCGCACCACCCGGAAGTGACGCGCAAGGCGGTCGGCAAGTTGCTGGGTGGTCGGTATCTGGCCGGTGGCATCCATCTGGCGCGAATCTGGCGGCCAGATCCGGTCGGCGGCCGCTTCGAACAGGCGATGCGCCTGCAAAAGCTGCATCTCGGTGAACAGCGCATTGTCGAGCGAGACAGAGACGTTCTCGCCCCAGTTCCGCCGCGCCTCGCCCGGGGTCACGGGGAAATAGTCGCGCCCGAAGCGATAGAGCAGCGTCTCCTCCGCCGCGTAGGCCCGGGGCGCGCGTTGCAGATCGATCCAGCCAGCGGCCAGACCGCACAGGGCGAAGATGAAAAGAAGCAGGCGCCGCCGCCACATGAGCAACAGAACCTGCCGCAGGAACAGACGGTCGGCGAACATCGGGGGTCTCCTTTCAGCGGAAGACGAGGACAGGCGCGAGGGTCGGGCCTGCGCCGAGGACCAGACGGACAGCAAAAGCGCGGCATCCAGCCAGAAGAGCCTCTGGTAGGCGCCGTGCAGGAAGATCGAGGTGGCGAGAAACCCGACGGCGCTGAGCTGCAACGCAAGCACCAGCGCGGCGTCCGTCCCGGCCCCCTCTGCCGCCAGACGGCGCCGGGCCCGGTTGCCAAGGACAAGAATGGCCCCAGCCAGCGCCAGAAGCGCCAGAAGGCCAAGGACGCCGCCCTCGGCGAGGGTCTCAAGATAAAGACTGTGCGCCGCCGCCGGGGCGCCGGGATCAAGGCCGAAGCGCACGGCATAGTCGGGATATTGCTGCGGGAACTGTCCGATCCCGATGCCCAGCAGGGGATGCAGGGCGGCCATGCGAAGGGCTGCGGCGATCACCGACAGACGCTCCTGCAAGGCCGGATCGGCGATCCACTGGCCCCCGCCCGCCACCGCCCGCGCGGCCTCTGCGACAAGGGACAGGCGGTCAAGGTAGCTTTGCGGCATCAGCATCGGAGCCGCCGCCACACCGGCGAGGCAAAGCCCCCCGAACCCCGCGAGGATGCGCCCTCCGCCCCGCAACAGAACAGCCACGAGCACGACCAGAAGGACCGCGAAAAGCGCCCCGCGCGAGAAGGTCAGCACGGTCGCCGCCAGCACGGCCACCGTGCCCGCCAGCGCCGCAAGCCGGATCGGCGCGGTCCTGCCGATCCCCGCGAAGACCGCCACCAGCGGCAGGCCCACGACCAGGAACTGGCCGAAGAAATTCGCGTCCCAGACCGGCCCCGTCAGGCGCCAGCTGTCGGCCTCGCCCACCGCGATCTGACGCAGGGCGGCGACCGCAAAGCCGCCGTAGCCCGCATGAAACGTCCCCGTCGCGTATTGGAAGACCGACAGCGTCGCCACCGCCGCGATGGCCGCCGCGGCCGCGGCCGTCACCGCCCGGACCCGCCCCATCGAGGTCAGGTAGCCCGCGAAGACCACCACGATCAGAAGGTTCTTTCCCAGATCGATCAAGGCCGTCGAGGTCGGAGCAAGGTCACCCTCGGCGGGCAGCGACAGTGCGCGCAGGCCGAAATAGGCCGCCACCATCGCGGTAACCGGCGCGATGCCCCGGGGCGCCTCACCCGTGAGGGCGGCGCGCGCCAGCAGGAGGACCGCCAGAAAGGGCACCGCCAGACCGCCCAGGGGCGGCATACCGTGATAGGTCGTCGCCACATCCGCCGCGTTCGATGCGATCACCGCCGCATAGGCCGAGACGAGCACCATGGGATTGAGCACGATGAGCAGGATCGCGCCCAGAAGCAGCCAGACCCCCAGCGCCTGCCCGGGACCGAAGACCGCCAGAGCCGCCGTCGCGGCAAGAAGCCACGCCACCCAGCCGGGGGCCCTGACCCCGATGGCCGGACGCAACGCTCCCTTCTGCATGACGACGTTTCCGCTTTCCACCGATCCCCTCACCTTCGCCCTTGTCCACAACCATGTCCTCGACCCTCACTGGAAACCTCATTGGCCCGAATGGACTGGCCGCATTGCAACGGCGGCTTTTACAGGCCGCCCCATGTTAAAAAAAATCGCCCATACCGTTTCACCCGAACGCCCTGAAAACTGGCAGACGGCGTTTCAAGGCCAATAGGTCGCACCCCATTATTCAGGGAATACCACCCTGCATCCGGGAAACGGGTCCGCGGCTGATCCAAATGATGAAAGGATGATGGGTCCGTGGGCGGCTGCATTGACGGCGGACAATCCCCGTCGCGGCCAGCGGGATTGCCCGGCATGGCGGTTATCCGCCACATGGGCCGCCGGCTCGGCCAAGTCGCACCCGCGCGTCCGTCACCGCTTCGGGCTGCGCGCCCGCGCTTGCGCGCCATCAACGAATACAGGGACAATCGTTCCTAATTCTGAAGTCATGACGCGCTGCCACCGCTGGGATCAGCGGAGCGTTCACCTGTGGGGAACATCATGACTCTGGGTATACCTCAGAAAATGAAGCCGGCTGACCTGAAGCTTGGCCGCATCCAGACCAAGGAATTCAAGACGGCTGACATCTTGAAAGAACGCCGGACCCCAGATGTTTTATCATCGCGTCCGGCGCCTTTATACTTTCCTGTCGGGATGCGCGCCTTTTATCAGACTTACGGAAAACGCTGGCTGGATTTCACTGTCGCGTCCGCCTTGCTTGTTTTTCTGCTCCCCGCCCTTCTTATTTTGATCGCGGCAATTTCGACAAACGGTGGCCGCCCAATCTTTTCGCAACTTCGGGTTGGGCGCGACGGCGTGCCGTTCCACTGCTACAAGCTGCGCAGCATGGCCGTGGACGCCGAGGCGCGGCTGAAGAAGCTGCTGGACACGGACCCGGCGGCTGCAGCGGAATGGGCCGCCTCGCAAAAGCTTGCCTGCGATCCGCGTATCACCGCCCTTGGGCAGGTCCTGCGCCGCACGAGCCTTGATGAACTGCCGCAGCTCTGGAACGTGATTCGGGGCGACATGAGCCTTGTCGGGCCGCGCCCCGTCGTGCCGGACGAGTTGCAGCGCTACGGCGCGGAGGCCGATGCCTATCTGCGGCTTCGCCCGGGCATCAGCGGCGCATGGCAAGTGTCGGGACGCAACGACCTGTCCTATGCCGACCGTGTGCGCCTGGATGCGGAATACGCCACGCATGTCAGCCTGTGGACCGACCTCGGCATTCTGGCAAGGACCGTGCGCGCCGTCCTTTGGGCGACGGGACGATGACGGCCACCGGCCTGATGCGACCGACCGGAACGGGGCGCGCGGCCCGGAGCGCGGCCGGGGCTGTCGCGGTCATTCTCGCTGCGACCTACGGCCTGCGGCTGGTCAACCTTGTCATTACCGTGGCCCTTGCGCGCGCGCTCGGGCCCACGGGCATGGGCCTTGTCGCAGCGGCACTTCTGACAGTCGAGATGATCGACACGATCCGTGACTTCGGCCTGCGCGAGGCGCTGATCTACCAGCCCGGCCTCGATCCCTCGGGAATCGGCACGGCGGGCCTGATGATCGGCCTCGCGGCGCTGGTGCAGGCGTCCGTGATGGCGGGACTGGGGCTTGCCGGCGCGATGGTCGGCATCGGGCCGGACCTTGCCGCCCTGCTGCTCTGGCTCGCGCCGCTGTTCCTGCTGACCGCGATCGGGTCGCCGCAAGAGGCGCTGCTGCTGCGGCGGGGGGCCTTCCGCGCCCGCGCGGCGGCCGATCTTCTGGGGGTCGCGGTCAAGGCCGCGGTCGCTCTGCCGCTGCTGGCGGAGGGCTACGGAATCCGCAGCCTGATCTGGGCGATGCTGGCAAGCGTCCTTGCGCGCAGCGTGGTCCTGTGGCTTCTCGCCGGCCCGCCCGCGATGGCGCGTCCGCGCCGTTCGGCCGTCGCGCCTCTCTGGCGCTACGGCCGCCATATCGCCACGGTGAACATCGTCGGGCTCTTGCGCACGAAGGCCGACCAGTATCTGGTCGCGGCCCTTCTGCTGCCCGGCGCGCTTGGCACCTATTTCCTTGCCGCCCGCCTGCCCGAGATCGCGATCTATGCCATGAACGTGGCGATCACGACCGTGATCTTTCCGGTCTTCGCAGGCATCCAGCGCGACGGCGGCGGGCTGGCCGGGGCCTATCTGCGCGCGCTGCGCGGCATCCTGCTTCTGCTGGCCCCCGTCGCGACAGGACTTGCCGCGATCAGCCCGCTGGCGGTGCCGGTGCTGTTCGGTCCCGGCTGGGAGGACGCCGTGCCGGTGCTGGCGCTCCTGTCGCTGGGCGGAGTGCCGATGACGCTGGGATGGAGCGCGGGCGACGTCTTCAAGGCGACGGGGCAGCCGCAGCTCCTGAGCGCGCTGTCGGTGATCGAGGCGGCGCTTTGCCTGCCTATCCTGATCGCCGTGGTGACGATCGGCCAAAGCCTTGTCTGGACGGCGGCCGCGATGGCGCTGTGCGAAGTGGCGCGCGCCGCGCTGCGCCTGTGGTTCATGGAACGTTACGCGGACGTGTCCGCCCGCCTGACCCTTGCCACGGTCGCCCCGGCAATCCTCGCCGCGACGCTGATGGGGGGGGCGGTATGGCTTCTGGCCACGATGCCCCTGCCCATGCCACCGGCGCAGCGCCTTGTGCTGTGCATCGTCTCGGGCGTCGTGCTGCACGCGGGTCTTGTCCTGCTCATCGACCCCAAGGGCGTGACCGAAGCGCGGCGCCTTGTCGCCCGCCGGCGCCCGCCCCCGGACATCCCTCATCCCAGCCCAAGGAGACCGACATCATGAGCCGAGGCCGCATCCTTCACGTCATCGACGGGCTTGGGATGGGCGGGGCCGAACAGCTTCTGCCCCGCTACCTTCCCAAACTCGCGGAGCAGGGGTTCGACCCCGGCGTCATCGTGCTTCAGGGCCGCGACTCCCTACGGATGCGCCCCGCGCTCGCGCAGGCACGGGTTCCCGTGCAACTGGTCGAAGTCTCGCGCCTGCGCCATGCCACGCAGATCGCGGCCTTTCTCCGGACGGTCGGACATCTCAAGCCGGACCTGATCCACACGCATCTGGAATTCGCGAGCCTGCTGGGCGCGCTTGCGGGCAGGATCTTCGGCCGGCCCGTCGTCTCGACGCTGCACACGCTGGACGCGCCGGGACTGTCTTCGCGCGGGGACATGCGTCGCTGGCTCATGTATCGCGCCCTGAGCAACTGGACGGACCGCGTGATCTGCCTCACGCAGGGGAATGCCGACATCGCCCGCGCCTCGGGTCTTGGCCGGGCGCCGGTGGTGATCCTGCCCAACGGGGTTGCAACGACCCCTTATGACGGACCGGTGGACGTGCTCGGTCTGCGCGCGAGCCTCGGCATCCCGCAGGACGCGCCGCTTGCGATCACGGTCTGCGTCCTGCGCCCGGAAAAGGGGGTGGACGTGCTGATCGACGCCTTTCCGCAAGCCTTGGCCGCGGTTCCCGGGGCGCATCTGCTGATCGTGGGCGACGGACCCGAGCGCGACCGCCTGACCGCGCTCGCCCGCGCGTCAAGCGTGGCCGACCGCATCCACTTCGCCGGCTACCGCACGGATGTCGCACATCTTTTGCGGATCGCCGACCTGTTCGTCCTGGCCACGCTCTTCGATGCCCAGCCGACCGTCATCATGGAGGCGATGGCGGCACGCCTGCCCGTGGTCGCGTCGGATTTCGCGGGCGTGCCCGACATGGTGACGGCGGGCGAGACGGGCCTGCTGGTCCCGCCAGGCGATCCCGCCGCGCTGGCCGAGGCGATGGTCCCCTTCCTGCGCGACCGCGCGCTGGCCCGCGCCTATGGCGCGGCCGGGCGGCAGCGGCTGGAGGAAGATTTCAGCCTCGACCGCCAGATCGGCAAGCTGGGGCTGCTTTACGATGAATTGATCGGCCAGAACGGGGGGTCGTCGTGCGGATCGTGATCGTCGAGCCCGACAGTCAGGGCGGCCTGATCCATTTCGCCTACCAGCTAGCCGACGCCCTTGCCACGGCGGGCGCAGAGGTGACGCTGATGACCGGCCAGCACTACGAGCTTGCGGCCTTGCCCCACCGCTTCCGGGTGGCCCCGCTCCTGAGGCTCTGGCCTCCGATCGAGGCGCAGCGCAGCAGCCTGCTGCGTCCGCTCGCGCTGATCAGACGGGCGTATCGGGCGCTGATCCTGATGCGCGAATGGGGGCGGCTGACCGCGATCCTCGCGCGCGATCCGCCCGACGTGGTGCTGTTCAGCACCATCCGCTTTCGGTTTCAGGCACTGTTCCTGCGCGCGCTTGCCCGGCGCGGGGTCAGGATGGGGCAGATCTGCCACGAATTCGCCGACCGTGAGGCGGGCCGCAGCCTTGGCGCGAGGATTGCGAAGGCGGTCTTTCCGGACCCCTACCGGTATTTCCAGACCGTCTTCCTGTTTTCCGAAACCGCCCTTGCCGTCTTTCGCGGGACATTCCCCATCCATGGCCCGCGTGCCATGGCGCTCCCGCATGGGCCCGAGATGATCTTTGGCGGCGGTCCCGAGGTCCGGGCGCAACTCTGCGCGCGCTACGCGATCGCGCCCGGGGCGGAGGTTGTCCTGATGTTCGGCGGGCTTCGGCCCAGCAAGGGCGTCCCCGATCTCATCGCCGCCTTCGGCGGGCTGGCGGGTCGCCCGGACGCGCGGCTTTTGATCGTCGGAACGCCCAGCCGGGATTTCGACCTTGCGGGGGCCCGGGCGCAGATCGCCCGGCTGGAGAATGCCGACCGGGTCACGCTCGATCCCCGCTACGTGCCGATGACCGAGCTTGGGGCGCTGGTCGCCCTCGCCTCGGTCGCCGTCTTTCCCTATCGCAGCGCGACGGCTAGCGGGGCGCTCGCGCTGGCGCAGAGCCTTGGCCGCCCGGTCGTGGCAACCGCCGTCGGCGGACTTGCCGACGCGGTCGAGGACGGAAAGACCGGCCGCCTCGTCCCGCCGGGCGACAGCGCGGCGCTGGCGCGGGCCATCGGCGGGCTGCTTGACGCGCCCGGGGATGCCGAGGCGATGGGGCGTGCCGCCCGTGCCGCGCTGTTGCGCGATCGCGGCTGGGACCTTGTGGCGGCGCGGATGCTCGCGCGGTTGCGCGCCGATGCGGCCTTTCCTACGCCAGCCGGCAAGGGCGTCCTGAGCGGAGAACCGGCGTAAGGCGGCGCGGCCGGTCGGGGTCAGTCCTTCATGCCCTCGGGCCGCACGCGGGCCGCGGTCTTGTTGGCAAAAGCCTCCAGCCGGGCGCGGGCGTCGGGCTGGGTGTTCACGATCCCCGCCACCACCGATTCCGCATAGGCCGCATCCAGCGCGGACATGTTGCCCATGTGGCTGATCGCCGAGCAGATCGCGAAATTCGACAGCGGCAGGTTCTGCGCCGCCGCGCGGGCCAGATCCAGCGCCTTGTCGAAGCTCGATCCGTCGCAAAGGTATTGCGCCAGACCCACGTCCACCGCCTCTTGCCCCGCATAGACGCGGCCGGTCAGCATCATGTCGATCATCCGCGCCTTGCCCACGAGGTCGGCCACCCGGATCGTCGCGCCGCCCCCGGTGAAAAGGCCCCGCTGGCCTTCCGGCAGCGCGAAATAGGTCGTGGCATCGGCCACGCGGACATGCGCCGCGCTCGCCAGTTCCAGCCCGCCGCCGACCACGGCGCCCTTCAGCGCCGCGATGACCGGAACGCCGCCGTATTCCATCTTGTTGAACGCCTCGTGCCAGCGCAGGCAAAGGTGCATGAACTCCGCCGGGCTGCGATCCTCGCGGTGATGCTCGACCAGATCGAGGCCCGCGCAGAAATGGTCGCCCTCGGCGGCCAGCACGACGGCCCGCACCCCCGCGCGGGGCACGGCCGAAAAGAGCGCGATCAGGTCTTCGACCGTCACCGAGTCAAGCGCGTTGCGCTTGGTCGGACGGTTCAGCCGGGCGATCAGGACACCATCGTCCTGCAATTCCAGCGCGATATTCGTCAGGCCAAGGGCCATGATGTCCTGCGTCATGCGTATCCTCCCGCGGGCAGAGGGCCGTGATCCGGCCGGGCTTCCATTAGGGATAGACGGGCTTTGCCAGCGGGGCCAGAGGGCACGGGACCGACGTCGCGTCGGCCCGACGCCTGCGCCGGTGGCGCGGGTCGTGCCTGCCCCGGCCCTCGCTAGCGCTCGGGCGTTCGGCACTCAAATCGCGAAACCCATTGACGCGATCGGTGACGCAAAACCGGTTCCCACTTTTGCTCCGATCGCTCCACTGGAGCGATTTGCCCCGCGCCGGTGGCGCGGGTCGTGCCTGCCCCGGCCCTCGCTTGCGCTCGGGCGTTCGGCACTCAAATCGCTCCACTGGAGCGATTTGCCCCGCGCTGGCGGCGCGGGTCGTGCCTCACCCCATCCGTTCGCTGGCGTAGGAACCGGGGGACGCGGGGAAGACCACCGTCTTGTTTCCGTTCAGGAACACGCGGTGGTGGATATGCGCGTGGATCGCTCGGGCCAGAACCTGCGCCTCGACGTCGCGGCCAAGGCTCACGTAATCCTCGGGGCTTTGGGCATGGGTCACGCGCACCGTGTCCTGTTCGATGATCGGACCCTCGTCAAGATCGGCCGTCACGTAATGCGCCGTCGCCCCGATCAGCTTCACGCCGCGTTCATAGGCCTGCTTGTAGGGGTTCGCCCCCTTGAACGAGGGCAGGAACGAATGGTGGATGTTGATGATCCGCCCCGACATCTTCCGGCACAGCGCATCCGACAGCACCTGCATGTAGCGCGCCAGCACGATCAGTTCGGCCCCCGTCTCCTCGACCAGCGCCATCAGGCGGGCCTCGGCCTCGGGCTTGTTCTCCTTGGTCACCCGGATCTGGTGGAACGGCAGGTCATGGTTCACCACCACCTTCTGATAGGTCATGTGGTTGGACACCACGCCCACGATCTCGACCGGCAGCGCGCCGATCCGCCAGCGATACAGAAGGTCGTTCAGGCAATGGCCGAAGTTCGACACCATCAGCAGAACCTTCATCTTCTGCGCGGCATCGTGGAAGGCCCATGTCATGGCGAAGGACTCGGCCACCGGCTCGAAATCCCGCACCATCTCGTCAAGCGGAGTGCCCGTTTCGGGCAGGAAGGTGATGCGGCTGAAGAACATGCCCGTCGCCGCGTCGTCGAATTGCGCGGCATCGGTGATGTTGCAGCCCTTGGCGGCCAGAAAACCCGCGATGGCGGCGACGATCCCCCGGCGCGAGGGGCAGGTGACGGTCAGAACATGGGGATGTTTCGCGGGCGCGGTCATGGCGGGCGGTCCTTTGGGGTCAATCCTGCCCGCCTTCTGCGCCGCGCGACTTGAGGCGGCAATGCCGGAAACGGCATCCCGCCCCTCAATGGCGGCGAGCCGGGTTCCCAGCCGCGCCGCAAGTTTCCGATGATGCGCAGCCCGTCCCGTTTCGGGGCGCGGCGCCCCGGGGGCCGTCCGGTCAGATCTGCTTTTCGGGCATGAAGACCTTCAGCCCGTCCAGCGCATCCGTCACCTTGAGCTGGCAGGTCAGGCGCGAGCGGACGGGATCGGGCTGGTAGGCGAAATCCAGCATGTCCTCTTCCATCGCGTCCTTGCGGGGCAGCTTCTCCACCCAGGCGGGATCGACATAGACATGGCAGGTCGAACAGGCGCAGGCGCCGCCGCAATCGGCCTCGATCCCCGGAATGCCGTTGTCGCGGGCCCCTTCCATCACGGTCAGCCCGTTCGGCACGTCCACGACATGCTCCTTGCCGCCAAATTCGACATATGTGATCTTTGCCATTGCCCGTTTGCCCCGGAAATCGTTGCGTCAGGCGTTATCTAGCCGAGGTGCAGCCAGCCTTCCACCCCCTTGCACGACTCGCAGGTCAAGCCCACCGTGCAAAGGCGCGGCACGGGGGATGGGATGACGCTGAAAGTGATCGGAACGGGCTTTGGCCGCACGGGAACGGACTCGATGCGCGAGGCGCTCACGATGCTGGGATTCGGGCCCTGTCATCACATGTTCGAGGTGATCGCGCACGATGAGCAGAAGGCGCGGTGGCGCGCGTTGCTGGGGGGCGAGGCGCCGGTGTGGGGCGATCTGTTCGAGGGCTACGCCGCCTGCGTGGACTGGCCCTCGGCCGCCTACTGGCGCGAGTTGATCGAGGCATATCCCGAGGCGAAGGCGATCCTGACCTGGCGGACGCCCGAAAGCTGGTGGAACAGCTTTTCCACCACGATCCTGCCGCGCGTCCTGCCCGAGGGCGAGGGGCCGACGGTCGGCCGCATGGTGGTGATGAAGGTGTTCGACGGCCGTCCCGACGACCGCGACCATGCGATCGCCACCTACCGCGCGCATGTCGAGGCCGTGCTGACCGAAGTGCCGCCCGCCCGTCTGCTGGTGCATCGGCTGGGCGACGGCTGGGGGCCGCTGTGCGCACATCTCGGCGTGCCGGTGCCGGACGCGCCCTATCCGCGCAGCAACTCGAAAGAGGCTTTCCAGGCCCGGTTCGCACAGACCTGAAGCCCGGCTGACGCCTGACTGAAGCCTGTCAGCGGGGCTTGCCGGGCGGACATCCGTGTTCTATTTTTGTTCGCATGATCGCCGCCCCGCAAAACCGTCCCGCGCCCTGGCCGCGCCCGCCCGCCTGCCTTCCGGCCGCGCGGCTGAACGAGCCGCCGCAGGGCGCGCGCGTGGCGGTGGCGGGGCTGGTGCTGGTGCGCCAGCGTCCCGGCACGGCCAAGGGCGTGATCTTCGTCACGCTCGAGGACGAGACCGGCACCTGCAACGTGGTGATCTGGGCCAAGGTCTTCGAACGCTTCCGCCGCGCGGTGATGGCGGGGCGGATGCTGCGCGTCACCGGGCGGCTGGAACGGCAGGCGGGCGTGGTCCATGTCGTGGCGGAAGGGATCGAGGACATCTCGCCCCTGCTCGACGAACTGTTGCGTCCGGGCTTCGCGGTTGACGGAACCCGCGCCGCCGACCAACCCTGAGCTTCCCCGCGCCCCGTCCGGCGGCTAACGTCGCCCGAAAACCGCGAGGGGGCAGCAGCCATGAACCGATCCATTCCGCTGGCAGGCGCGGGACTTGCCCTGCTCCTGTCGGCCTGTGCCAACCCCGGCGCGCAGGACCCGCTGCTGAGGACCGGCGCGATCGGTCCGCAGTCGCTCTCTGCCAACCTCGTCCGTTCCAACAGTGCCGAGCCGCCCTCGACGATCCCCGGGGAATGCTGGGCCGATGCCGTGACCCCCGCGGTCTTCGAGACCGACACGATCCACCAGCTTGTCCAGCCCGCGAAACCGGCCAAGGACGGCCAGCCCGCCCAGCCCGCCGAATACCAGACGATCACCCGCCAGCGCATCGTGCAGGATCGCCAGAACGTCTGGTTCCGAACCCCCTGCCCCACGGACGTGACGCCCGACTTCGTCGGCACTCTGCAACGCGCGCTGCTGGCGCGGGGCTATTACAACGGCCCCCTGACCGGCGCGATGGACGCGCCCACCCAGGCCGCCCTGCGCCGCTTTCAGGCCGAACGCGGGCTGGACAGCGCGATCCTGTCGCTGGGGGCCGCGCGGATGCTGGGGCTCTTCACCTACAACCTCGGCCAGCCGCAGGTGGCGGTGGGAACGCCCGAGGCAAACGGCGATGCGACGACGCCCGCCGCCGGGAACTGAGCCGCTCACGCAGACGTGATCCCGCGCCATCACCGACCTGTCACGCTTCACGGGCAAGTCCGAGGCACTGTTCAACCCCGAGGAGACGACGATGACCCGTCTGACGCGCAAGGTGACGCTGGCCGCCACTTCTGCCCTGGCCGTGATGGCCTTTCACACGCCCGCGATGGCTGCCCCGACCGCGACCCCGATCAAGCATCTGGTCGTGATCTTCCAGGAGAACGTCTCCTTCGACCATTACTTCGCGACCTACCCCAAGGCCGCGAACCCGGCGGGCGAGCCGGCCTTCCATGCCGCAGAGGGCACGCCGGCGCAGATCGACACGCTGGCCCACGCAGGGCTGCTGGACAAGAACCCCAACGCGGATGCGCAGAACGGCGCCGACGCGTCCGGGCCGTTCCGGCTTGACCGCACGCAGGCGGGCACCGCCGACCAGAACCACGGCTATACCGCCGAACAGGCGGCCTTCGACAACTTCAGGATGGACCTGTTCCCCAAGCACACCGGCAAAGGCAGCAAGGACGGCGCCGGCGCCTTCGGCACCAAGGGCCAGGTGATGGGTTACTATGACGGCAACACCGTCACGGCGCTGTGGACCTACGCCCAGAACTACGCGATGAACGACGCTAACTTCTCGACCACCTTCGGGCCCTCGACCCCGGGCGCGATCAACCTCGTGTCGGGTCAGACCAACGGCGTCTTCCTGCCGCCGGGTTACAAGCTGGAAAAGGACGGCACCTATGACGGCGGCCGCGTCGTGCCCGACGGACAGGGCGGCTGGACGATGATCTCGGACCTCGACCCGACCGGCGACGTCTGTTCGAACCCGAAATACCCGACCGCGCTGATGACCGGCAAGAACGTGGGCGACCTGATGAACGCCCGCGGCGTGACCTGGGGCTGGTTCGAAGGCGGCTTCGACCTGACCGCGAAGAACGCCGACGGTTCCAGCGGCTGCCACCGCACCACGACCTCGCCCTATATCAACGTGAAATCGGGCGATTACATCCCGCACCACGAGCCGTTCCAGTATTACCCCTCGACGGCGAACCCCAAGCACATCCGCCCGTCCTCGGTCGAGGCGATCGGCACGAGCCATGACGGCGGCGCCAACCACCAGTATGACCTGACCGACTGGTATGCCGCGCTCAAGGCCGGGAACCTGCCCGCCGTGTCGTTCCTGAAGGCTGCCGCCTATCAGGACGGCCACGCCGGCTATTCCGACCCGCTGGACGAACAGGATTTCGTCGTCAAGGCGATCAACAGCCTGCAGAAGTCGCCCTTCTGGAAGGACACCGCCGTGATCGTCGCCTATGACGACTCGGACGGCTGGTATGACCACGCCCACCACGTCATCAACAGCTCGGACATTCCCGTGAAGGGCTATGACGTGCTCAACGGCGCGGCCTGCGGCGCGGGCACGGCGCTGCCGGGCGTGATGGGCCTGCCGGTGCAGGGCCGCTGCGGCTACGGCACGCGGATGCCGTTCATCGTCGTGTCGCCCTATGCGCGGAAGAACTTCGTCGATCACACCGTGACCGACCAAAGCTCGGTCACCCGCTTCATCGAGGACAACTGGCTGGCCGGCCAACGCCTTGGCCAAGGGTCGTTCGATGCGATCGCGGGCTCGATCGACGGCATGTTCGACTGGTCCAAGCCGCGCATGGCGGCGATGATCCTCGATCCGAAGACCGGCGAGCCGGTGTCGAACTGAGGAAAGGGCCGATGCGGTTTGTGGTGAAACTGGCCGCATCGGCCGCCCTTCTGACCGCCCTCGCGCTTGCGGGGGCGGCCTCTGCCGACGGGCTGAGCGCGGTTGCGGCGCTTGGCAAGACGATGTTCTTCGACCCGTCGCTCTCGGGCTCTGGCGCGATGTCCTGCGCCTTCTGCCACGACCCTGCGAACCATTACGCGCCAACAGGCGATGCGGCGGTGGAACGCGGGGGGCCGAACATGGACCGGCCGGGCCTGCGCGCGGTTCCCACGCTCACCTACAAATCCGACACGCCCGCCTTCACCATCGGCGCCGAGAACCCGACGAGCGAGGCGGGCGAAGCCACGCCGATGGCTGTTGCCGCCTCTGACGGGCAGGCCGAGGGCAATGCCGCGGGCGCGATGGCCAAGCTGGTCGCCGCGATGAAGGCCCGCCAGAAGCATGGCAGCACCGCGACCGCCGAGGTGCCGCGCGGGGGCCTCTTCTGGGACGGCCGCGCCGACACGCTTCAGGATCAGGCGCTTGGGCCGCTGTTGTCGCCCTTCGAGATGGCCAACACGGGCACGGCCGATCTGGCCGCGAAATTCCGCAAGGGCTATGGGGCGGAGCTTGCCCAGCTTTTCGGGCAGCAGGTCCTGCACGACGACGCGATGCTGGTCGATGAAGGCGCCTTTGCCATCGCGCGCTTCGAGGTCGAGGATGCCTCTTTCCACCCGTTTTCCAGCAAATACGACGCCTTCCTTGCCGGCAAGGCGCGCCTGACCCCGGCCGAGACGGCGGGCCTGAAGCTTTTCGAGGACCCCAAGAAGGGCAACTGCGCCGCCTGCCACCTCGACCGCCCGAGCGCGGACGGCAAGCCGCCGATGTTCACCGATTACGAATACGAGGCGCTGGCCGTGCCCCGCAATCCCGCGATCCCGGCGAATGCCGATCCGCGCTATTTCGACCTTGGCCTTTGCGGTCCGCTGCGGAGGGATTCCGTCACGCACAAGGGCAAGCTCTGCGGCCTGTTCAAGACGCCGACGCTGCGCAACGTGGCGACACGGCATGTGTTCTTCCACAACGGGATCTATCGGTCGCTGACCGACGTCGTGCGGTTCTACGCCCTGCGCGACAGCGACCCGGGCGCGATCTACCCAAGGGGCAAGGATGGCCGGGTCGCAATCTACAATGACCTGCCCAAACCCTTCTGGCCCAATATCGACCGGATCGACGCCCCCTTCGGCCGCAAGCCCGGCGACAAACCCGCCTTGAGCGATGCCGAGATCGCCCAGATCGTCGCCTTCCTGAACACGCTGACCGACGGCTGGCACCCCTGATCGTGGCAAGGGCGCATCAACTCCGCGACAATCGCCCCGCGCGTGTATCGTCGCGCCGTTGACCGCGAAGCCGGGCGGGGTAACGTCGTCGGGAGAAACGAGGAGGAGACAGCCATTACCCTCGCGGGGCGCCACGCACTCGTGACCGGCGGCGGAACCGGGATCGGTCTTGCCATTGCCCGCGCCCTTGCCG
This sequence comes from Paracoccaceae bacterium, assembly GCA_028875855.1. Classification (GTDB taxonomy): domain Bacteria; phylum Pseudomonadota; class Alphaproteobacteria; order Rhodobacterales; family Rhodobacteraceae; genus Solirhodobacter. Next base: position 75,489 of record JAGWVA010000002.1, on the reverse strand, counting down.
GTGCCGGCGCGAATGTCACGATCACCGGGCGGCGGGCCAATGTGCTGGACGAGGCGGGCGACATTCATGGCCTGCACCCCGTCATGATGGACGTCACCGTCGAGGCGTCGATCACCAACGCCATCCAGCAGGCGACCCGCGCCCATGGCCCGATCACGATCTGCATCGCCAATGCCGGCATCGCCGAGGGCCGGGCGCTGCACAAGACCGAGCTGAGCTTCTGGCGGCGGATCATGACGACGAACCTCGACGGCGCCTTCCTCACGATCCGGGAATGCCTGCACGGGATGCGCTCGGAGGGCTGGGGCCGGGTGATCGCGGTCTCGTCCGTCGCCGGGCTGCGCGGGCTGAAGGGCGCACCGGCCTATACCGCCTCCAAGCACGGCGTCATCGGCCTCATCCGCGCGCTGAGCGAGGATTACCTTGGCACCGGGATCACCTTCAACGCGCTCTGCCCGGGCTACACCGATACCGACATCGTCCTGCAGAACACCGAAAGCATCGCGCAGCGCGCCGGCATCTCGCCCGACGAGGCGCGGCGCCTGATGGAAAGCGCCAACCGCCACGGCCGCCTCATCGCGCCCGAAGAGGTCGCCGCCGCCGCGCTCTGGCTGTGCGAGCCGGGCGCCGAAAGCGTCAACGGTCAGGCGATCGAGATCGCGGGCGGTCAGGCCTGAGGGCGGCGGGCGCCGTCAGCCCCGACGGATGCTGATCGTCCGCGCCCCCTCGGCAGCCGACGCCGCACGCTTGGGCACGGTGATCGTCAACACCCCATCCTTGAGCGTGGCCGCGACGCCCGCCTCATCCGCGTCCGGCGGCAGGCGAAAGCTGCGGCTGAACGAGCCGAACTGGCGTTCGCTGAAATACCAGCTCTCGCCCTCTTCCTCGCGCGCGGTGCGCTTTTCGCCGCTGACCGTGACGACGCCATCGTCCAGCGTCATCTGGATGTCCTCTTCCGCGACGCCCGGCAGTTCGATGGCGATGGCATAGGCCGTGTCGTTCGACGAAGCCTCCGAGGCGGGGGCGAACCAGTCCGCGACGCGGTTGCCGATGGTGCGGAACGGCTCGTAAAGCGAAGGCCAGAAGCCGCTTGCATGTGTTTTCTCGACCATGGGTCTTCCCTTTCGATGTGTCGGAAAAACAGTCACGCCGCGCCCGAGTCGCCGCGATGATTTCCGTCAAATCCGTTGCCCCGCGCCGCGGGGGCCACTAAAGCAGGGGCGAAATCTGCCCCAAGGAGGCCCCCATGATCCTGAGCTGCGGCGAAGCCCTGATCGACATGCTCCCCCGTGTCACCAAGGAGGGCGAATCCGCCTTTGCGCCCCATGCCGGCGGCGCGGTCTTCAACACCGCCATCGCGCTTGGTCGTCTTGGCGCGCCGTCGGGGTTCTTCTCGGGGCTTTCGACCGATCTCTTCGGCGAGGTGCTGACCGACACGCTGGCCGCCTCGAAGGTCGATACCGCGCTGGCGGCGCGCTCGGGCCGGCCCACGACGCTGGCCTTCGTCAAGCTGGTGGACGGTCAGGCGACCTATGCCTTTTACGACGAGAACACCGCCGGGCGGCTTCTGTCGGTCGAAGACCTGCCCGCGCTGCCCGCGGATGTGCAGGCGCTCTTCTTCGGCGGCATCAGCCTTGTGAACGACCCCGCCGCCACCGCCTACGAAACGCTGATGACACGGGCGGCGGAAACCCGCGTGACGATGATCGACCCCAACATCCGCCCGGGCTTCATCTCCGACGAGAAAGGCTACCGCGCCCGGATCGGCCGGATGATCGCGCAGGCCGACATCGTGAAGCTGTCGGACGAGGATCTGCGCTGGCTGGAAGGGACGGACGACATCCCGGCGCTGGCCAAAGGGCTGCTGGCACGGGGCCCGAAGATCGTCTTCATCACCGAAGGGGCAAAGGGCGCCACGGCCTTCACCGCCCATCACACCGTCACGGTCGCCGCCAACAAGGTCGAGGTCGTGGATACGGTGGGTGCGGGCGACACGTTCAACGCCGGCATCCTTGCCGCGCTGCACCGAGCGGGCGCGCTGACCAAGTCCGCCGTCGCCACGGCCGACGCGGCGCTTCTGCGCGAGGCGCTGACGCTTGGGGGCAAGGCCGCCGCGATCACCGTCAGCCGGGCCGGCGCGAACCCGCCCTGGGTGGACGAGATCGCCTGATGCGCGCCCTTCTTCAACGGGTGAGCCGCGCCTCCGTCTCGGTCGATGGCGCGCTGATCGGCGAGATCGGCGCGGGCCTTCTGATCCTTGTCTGCGCGATGCAGGGCGACGGGGACGACAAGCCTGCGCAACTGGCCGCAAAGATCGGCAAGCTGCGCATCTTCAAGGACGACGAGGGGCGCATGAACCGCTCGCTGCGCGATGTTGGCGGCGCGGCGCTGGTGGTCAGCCAGTTCACGCTGGCCGCCGACACGAGCCGCGGCAACCGGCCCGGCTTTTCCACCGCCGCCCCGCCAGACGAGGGCCGCCGCCTCTACGAGGCCTTCGCGCAGGCGATGCGGGACGAGGGCTTCCCCGTCGCGACCGGCGAATTCGGCGCGGACATGGCCGTGAGCCTTGTCAACGACGGGCCGGTGACGATCTGGCTCGAGGTCTAGCCCTCTCGCGCCCAAGGCTTTAGGCTGCCCCGGCGGGCCGGTCACGTTTGTGTCAGCCCGCCGTCAGGCCCGCGGTGCGAAGAGCCGGAACATGAGAAAGATTGCCGTCCTCTTGCTGATCTGCCTTGCGCTGCCGGCCCATGCCGACAGCGACGACCAGAACCGCGCCCGCGAAGCCTATGAGCACCACCAGATCCTGCCGCTGGCAAAGATCCTGTCCTCGGTGAGAAAGACCTACGGCGGCAACGTGGTGCGGATCGAATACGAGGAAAAGAACGGCCGCCGTCTCTACGAGTTCGAGATCGTTGACGACGGGGGCCGCGTGATCGAGGTTCAATACGATGCCGCCACCGGCAAGCGTATCCCGGACGAGAAAGAACAAGACTGATGCGCGTTCTGGCAGTTGAAGACGATCCCCGCATCGCGGCCGACCTGTCCGCGGCGCTGAAGAAGGCGGGGTTTCTGGTGGAAACCTGCGCCGACGGGGAAGAGGCGTGGTTTCGCGGCGACACGGAATCCTACGATCTGATCGTGCTGGATCTGGGCCTGCCGAAGCTCGACGGGCTGACGGTGCTGAAGCGCTGGCGCGCGAACGGATGCGAGGTGCCGGTGCTGGTGCTGACCGCCCGCGGCGCCTGGACCGAGCGGGTCGAGGGCATCGACGCGGGCGCCGACGACTACCTGCCCAAGCCCTTCCGGATGGAGGAACTCGTGGCCCGCGCCCGCGCGCTCATTCGCCGTTCGGCCGGGCGGGGCAGCCCCTTGCAGGAACATGGCGCGCTGGCGCTCGATCCCGCGAAGATGGAGGTGACGGTCAACGGCGCGCCGGTCACCGTGTCGGCGCTGGAATACCGGCTCCTGTCCTACCTCATGCTGCATCGTGACCGGGTGCTGCCGCCGGTCGAGATCCTCGACCACCTCTACGGCGACGAATTTTCCCGCGAAGCGAATGCGCTCGAGGCACTGATCGCGCGGCTGCGCCGCAAGCTTGGCCCCGGCGTGATCGGCACGCGGCGCGGCTTTGGCTATTTCCTCGAAGGCGGCGGGGCTTGAGGCGCTGGTCGCTGCATTTCCGTCTTTTCGTCGCGGGCGCGGCCTCGGTCATCGCGGCGCTGGCACTGGCGGCGATGGGGCTGTCGCTTCTGTTCAACGCCCATGTCGAACGCCGCGCCGTTGCGGACCTGTCGATCCAGCTCGATCAGGTTCTGGCCGGGCTGGCGCTTGACCCCAAGGGCGCGCTGACCCTGCCCGAGCCGCCCAGCGATCCGCGCTTCCGGCAGCCGCTCGGCGGGCTTTACTGGCAGGTGCAGGGCAAGGATTTCACGCTGCGCTCGCGCTCGCTGTGGGACTACACGCTGCCCCTTCCGACGGGGGATGCGACCGACGGCACCGTCCATGTCCATGACCTTCCGGGCCCCGACGGCGGCAAGCTGCTGACGCTGGAACGCCACGTGATCCTGCCGCCGCGGCTGGGTGATCGGTCCGTCATGATCGCGGTGGCGATGAACCGGTCGGAACTGGTGGCAGAGGGGCGCAGCTTCGTGACCGACATGACCCCCTACCTCGGCCTGCTCGCCGCCTTTCTGATCGTGGCGGGCTGGCTTCAGGTGGCCGTGGGCCTGCGGCCGCTGGCGACCGTCGGCGCGCGCGTGGCCGCGATCCGGTCCGGCGAAAGCGCGCGGCTCGGGGCGGATTTCCCTGTCGAGGTGCGCCCGCTGGCCAGCGAAGTCGATGCCCTCATCGCCGCGCGCGAGGACGACGTGATCCGCGCGCGCACCCGCGCGGGCGATCTGGCGCATGGGCTGAAGACCCCCCTTCAGGCGCTTTACGGCGAGGCCGGGCGGCTGCGCGATCATGGCGAGGATGCATCGGCCAGCGCGATCGAGCAGATCGCCGACATGATGCACCGGCATGTGGACCGCGAACTGACCCGCGCGCGGATCGCGGCCACGGCGCCGGCCGCGCATTCCGACCTTGCGGCGGTCATGGGCCGGGTCCTGTCGGTGGTGCGCCGCACGCCCGAGGGCAAGCGCATCGACTGGGACGTGCGTATCCCCGAAGGCCTTTCGGCCCGGATCGACGCGGACGACCTGACCGAGGCGCTTGGCGCGCTGACCGAGAACGCCGCCCGCCATGCCCGGTCCCGGGTCTCGGTGCACACGCTCCGTCTGGCCGATGGCCTGCGGCTGACGCTGGCCGATGACGGGCCGGGCATTCCGCCGGACCGGCTGGCCGATCTGATGCGCCGGGGCGTGCGGCTGGACAGCGAGGGGCCCGGCCACGGGCTGGGGCTGACCATCGCATCGGAAATCCTGACGGCGGCGGGCGGCATCCTTGAGCTGGAGAACCGCACGTCGGGGCCGGGGCTCGAGGTGCGGATCACCCTGCCCGGCGCAGCGCAGCAGACGCGGTCCGTCTAGGCCGCGCGCCGCGTCAGCCTGCCGTCAGCGGGGGCGCGGTAACCGGCTTTCCGGCGTCCCAAACCGCCGTCTTCGGATACGCATGTCTGAAGAGGCCCGCCTTCGACCCCCAGACCCGAAGGCGGGCCACCCTTCAGCCCGCGGGGCGCAGCGCCCGCAGCGCGTTGAGGATCGCGGCCACGTCGATCACCTCCTGAAGCAGCGCACCCTCGACCGGCGTGAGAAAGCCCAGCGCCGCCGCGACCATGCCCGCCGCCGAAAGACCGATCCCCACCACGACGCTTTGCAGCGCGATCCGCCGCGCCCTCTGCGCGATCCGCCGCGCGGGCAGGATGCGGTCGAGCCGGTCCACCAGCAGGACGACATCGGCCGCCTCGGCGCTGGCCGCGGCGCCGCGCGCGCCCATGGCGACGCCCAGATCGGCCGCCGCCAGCGCGGGCGCGTCGTTCACGCCGTCGCCCACCATCATCACCCGCCCGTTGGCGCGTTCCTCGACCACGATGGCGATCTTGCGCTCGGGCGAAAGTCCCGCGTGGATCGCGTCGAGGGCAAGGCCATCGGCCACCGCATCGGCCACGTCTGGGCGGTCGCCGGTCGCCAGCACGATCCGACGGATGCCGGTCGCGCGCAGCCCCGCCACGAAATCCCCGGTGCCGTCGCGCAGCCGGTCGGCAAGGATCAACTCGCCCGCCCAGATGCCATCGATGCCCACCGCGACGGTCACCTGCCCCGGTCCGCCAAGCCCTTGCGGCGGCTCCGCAAGGCCGCAGCGCGCCGCGACGTAGCGCCGCCCGCCCACCGAGATGCGACGCCCCTCGACAAGGCCCTCCACCCCGTCGCCGGGCGTCTCGGTCACGGCCTCGGGCCGGGCGAGCGAAAGCCCCTGCCGCCGTGCCTCGGCCACCAGCGCCATGGCGATCGTGTGATGCGACGCCTGATCGAGCGAGGCGGCCAGACGCAGCAGCTCCCGCCCGGAAATGCCATCGCCCACGCGCGTCTCGACCAGCCCCGGCTGGCCGTCGGTCAGCGTGCCGGTCTTGTCCACCACCATCCCGGTGACCGTCGCCAGCGACTCGAGCGCCTTGCCGCCCTTGATGAGGATACCCTGCGCCGCCGCCTGACTGAGCCCGGCGACCAGCGCGACCGGCACGGCGAGGATCAGCGGACAGGGCGTGGCGATCACCAGCACCGCCACCGCGCGGATCGGGTCGCCCGTCACGGCCCAGGCCCCGCCTGCCAGCGCCACGGCAAGTCCCAGGAAGCCAAGCGCATAGCGATCCGCCATCCGCGTCATCGGCGCGCGCGCGGTCTGCGCCTGCCGGACCAGACGGACGATCCCGGCAAAGGTGCTTTCCGCGGCCGGGCGGCTTGCCAGAAGGTCGAAGGGGTCGCCCGCGTTGGTGACCCCGCTCGACACCTCGTCCCCCGCGCCGAACCGCATCGGCATCGCCTCGCCCGTCAGGGCCGACAGATCGAGCACCGCCGTCGCGGCAAGCGTGCCGTCCACCGGCACCGTGTCGCCGTGCCGGATCAGCAGCCGGTCGCCCGGCACCACGGCCTCAAGCGCCACGTCCTCCAGCCCGCCGTCCCGATGCCGCAGGACGCTGCGCGGCACACGCGCCAGAAGCGCCGTCATCTCGGATTTCGCGCGCCCCTCGGCAAAGGCCTCCAGCGCCTGCCCGCCGGCATACATCAGCGCCACGACCGCCGCCGCCAGCGTCTCGCCGAAGCTCAGCGCCGCCGTCATCGACAGCGCGGCAAGCACGTCCAGCCCGAATTCGCCCTGGCGCAGCGAGGTCACGATCTCGACCAGCAGCGCCGCCAGAACAGGGAGGGTGGCCATCGTCCAGACCAGCGGCGCCGCGCCGGGATTGCCCCCCCAGTGCAATGCAAGCCCGCCCGCAAGACCGGCAGCCGCGACCGCGATCAGAACCGGACGAAGGCTCCTTTGCAGCTCACGCCCCTTCATGCCGCGTCCCCGCCCCTAGTCAAGCGTGCGGCGGAACCGGCTGAGCGCAAGCACGGCGAAGGCCACAACGAAAGCCAGAAGCGCCACGATGGTCGGACGGATATCGGCAAAGCCAGCCCCTTTCAGCATGACCGCCCGCACAAGCCGCAGGAAATGCGTCAGCGGCAGCAGTTCTCCCAGCGCCTGCGCCCAGGCGGGCATGCCCCGGAACGGAAACATGAAGCCCGACATCAGGATGGACGGGAGGAAGAAGAAGAAACTCAACTGCATCGCCTGCATCTGCGTCCGCGCAAGCGAGGAGATCGTATAACCCAGCAGCACCAGCGCCATGACAAAGATCAAAACGCCGGTGAGCAGCAGCCAGAGGCTTCCGACGAAGGGGACGAGAAACAGCACCTTCGCCGCGACAAGGATCACCGTCATCTGCACCGCGCCCACGGCAAAGAACGGAAGCACCTTGCCCAGCATGATCTCGAACGGGCTTGCGGGCATCGCGAGCAGGTTCTCCATCGTGCCCCGCTCGACCTCGCGCGTCAGGGCCATGGCGGTCATCATCACCATGGTCATCTGCAGGATCGTGCCCAGAAGGCCGGGGACGATGTTGAACTGCGTGACACCCTCGGGATTGTAGCGGTTATGAACGATCACCTGAAGCTGGCTGGCCGCCTGTGCGGCCGCCTGCGCCTCGGTTCCCTGCTCGTGCTGCAGCGCCTGCTGCGCGACGGTGCCAAGGGTAGAGACCGCGCCGGAGGATGCGGAAGGGTCGGTCGCATCCGCCTCGATCAGAAGCGTCGGATGGTCGCCCCGCTCCACGCGCCGGTCGAAGTCGGACGGGATCGTGACGACGAAAGAGACAGCCCCGCGCGCGATGAGCGACTCCGCCTCTGCGGCCGAGATGCCGACATGGGTGAAATGATAATAGCCCGTCGTCTCGAGCGCGGTCACGATGGCGCGGGAATAGCGGTCCTGCGTGGGGGCCACGAGGGCGGCGGGCAGGTGCTTGGGGTTCGTGTTGATCGCATAGCCGAACAGCACCAGCATCATCAGCGGCACGCCCAGCATCATCGCGAAGGTGACGCGGTCGCGCCGCATCTGGATCGTCTCCTTCACGAGCATGGCCCAAAGCCGGCGGGGGGAGAAGAAGCCGTTCATGCCATGTTGTCCCGTGACTGGCTCATCAACTGGATGAACGTGTCTTCAAGGCTGGTTGCGGCGTGCCGCACGCTGACCCCCGGCACCTCGTCGGCAAGGGTGCGGACCGAAGCCTCCAGCGCCTTGGCATCGTGGCCAACGACATGTAGCGTCACACCGAAGGGGGCCACCTGATCGACGCCCGGGGCGCGGTGCAGCCGCGCCGACAGGCTGGCCATCGTGGCGCTGTCCTTGCCGTCCAGCACGAAGGTCGTGAGCCCCGCGCCCGCCACGACCTCGGCCACCGTGCCCGAGGCGATCAGCCGCCCGTAAGAGATGTAATTGATCCGGTGGCAGCGTTCGGCCTCGTCCATGTAATGGGTCGAGACGAGGACGGTGATGCCGGTCGCGGCCAGCCGGTGGATCTCGTCCCAGAACTCGCGGCGGGCCTTCGGGTCCACGCCGGCCGTGGGTTCGTCCAGCAGCAGAAGCTTGGGGTTGTGCATCGTGCAGGCCGCAAGCGCCAGCCGCTGCTTCCAGCCGCCCGACAGCCGCCCCGCCAGCTGGCGCCGCCGCGAGGTGAGGCCAAGCTGGTCCAGCGTATCGGCCACCACCTTGCGGCGCGGCGCGATCTGGTAGAGGCCGGCGACGAAGTTCAGGTTCTCCTCGATCGACAGGTCTTCGTAGAACGAGAACTTCTGCGTCATGTAGCCCACCTCGCGCTTGATCCGCAGACCGTCGCGCAGCAGGTCGAAGCCCAGCACCGTGCCGCGGCCCGCATCCGGTTTCAAAAGCCCGCACATGACGCGGATCGTCGTCGTCTTGCCCGACCCGTTGGGACCGAGAAAGCCCGAGATCTCGCCCGTCTTCACGGTCATCGAGACATCGTCCACCACCGTCTTGTCGCCGTAGCGTTTCACCAGCCCGTGCACGTCGATGGCGGGCGCGCTCATCCCTGCGCCCCCTGAGGCAGGGCCACATCGACGATCTGGCCGGGCTTGAGCTGCACGGCGGACGGATCGGGACGCGCCTCGACGAGATAGACGAGCTTCTGGCGGTTATCGAGCGAGTAGATCACCGGCGGCGTGAATTCCGGCTGGTCCGAGACATAGGTGACGGTGGCCCGCTCGCCGCTGCCGCAGCCGTCGCAATGCACCGTGAGCCGCGTGCCGACATGGATCGACGCGATCACGGTTTCGGGCATGTAAAGCTTCAGCTTCACCGCGCCGTCGGGCAGGAAGGTCAGCACCGGGGCGGAAGGCCCAGCGATCTCGCCCGGATTGCGCAGCACCTCGGTCACCTCGCCCGCCGCCGGTGCGGTCAGGGTGCGCTTGCCAAGCTGCCATGCTGCCTCGTCCCGGGCGGCGCGGGCCTGCGCAACGGCGGCCTCGGCGGCGGCGATCTGGTCGGGGCGCGCGGGCAGCTTGGCGACCGCAAGGTTCGCCGTCGCCTGCGCCACGGCCGCATTCGCAACGTCAAGCGCGGTGCGCGCGCTGTCGAGGTTAGACTGCGGCGCCACCCCGCGATCGTTGAGGCTCTGCGCCCGGGTCAGTTCGCGCTGCGCATTCTCGGCCTGCGCCCTCGCGGACGTCAGCGCCGCCTGCAGCACCGCGATCTCTTCGGGCCGCCTGCCCTGCTTGAGGTCGGCCAACTGGCTTTCGGCCTGCGCATAGGCGGCGTTGGCCTTGGCCAGAGCGAGATCCGCATCGCGCCGCTCCATCCGGACCATGGCGGCCCCCGCCGCAACGCGCGCCCCGCGCCGGACGTCAAGCCGGTCAACCTGCGCCACCGCGACGGGCGCGATCAGGTCGTATTGCCCCTCGACATAGCCGGTCGCGAGCGGGGGCGGCGGCGTGCAGGCCGAGAAAAACGCGCTCAGCACCGGGATCGCGCAGATCACGCTCATGGCTTGGTCCTTTCGGTTGCATCAAGCGCCGCGTTCAGGTTCGCCACCAGCATCGCGGCAATCCGGTCGGCGGCATCGGGCGTCACCTCCTGCCAGCCCATGCGGCGCAGGATCATCGGGCGACCGATGCGGAAATAGACGACCTGCCCCATCATCGCGAAGACAGCGAGGCGCGTCGCCTCGGCCTCGGCCTCGGTCCCGGTCGCAGCCCCCCAGAGCGCGCAGAGCAGACGGTGACGCGGCTCCAGCACGCGCGCGAACAGGGTGTCGAGAAAGGGGCCCCCTTCCGTCACCTCGCGCAGAAGGAAGGTCACCACGTCCTGCGCCGGGGCGCCCGAGGCCATGAACCGCACGCCGGAGCGCACGACCGCCTCCAGCATTTGCCGCGCGGCGACAGGATTGGCAGGCGGGCGGACGCCGTCGGTCAGCAGCACCTCGTCGAAATGATGCGCGATGGCCTCGACGCAGGCGAGCCGGAGCCCCTCCTTGCCGCCGAAGTGATAGGCGATGGCGGCGACATTGGCCCCGGCCCGGGCCGCGATCTCGCGCGTCGAGGCGGCCGCAAAGCCCTTGTGCCCGAACAGGTGCAGCGCCGCCTCGACCAGCGCGTCGCGCGTCGGATTTCGCTCGCTCGCGCGCGCCGCAGCGCCTGGGGAATATGCGTCCGGATCAGCCATGACATGAAATTCAATCAATCGTTTGATTGAGTCAATGAAAATTCGCATTCCCCGGAAAGCTCTCCGCCGCGTTCCGCCGCTCGACATGTCAACACCCGGGCGGTTGCGGGCGGCGGAAACCGGACAAAACCTGCCCGAGAGGTCAGCAAAAACCGGCCAGACGCCCGGATTTTCTGCGCCGGCAAAGCGCTGCGGGCAGGGGTTGGCAAAGAATGGCCGAAAACCCGGCCCCCACCACGGGCGCGAAGGGAGATATGCAGCCGACGCATATGCCGGATATGGCGAAGGATCGGGGAAAGTGATTTGTATCGTCGCAACTTAACCGCACCCGAATCAGACACCTCATGCTTGACGCCAGCCCGGCCCACCTTCCCCGCCTGACCCGCCGCAGCCTGCTTGCGGCGGGGACGGCCACGGCCGTTCTGCTGGCGACGACCGCCCTGCCCCGAGGCGCCATGGCGGAGGATGCGCCGGCACCTGCTGCACCGCAGAAGTTCTCGTTCGACATCCTCACGCAGCAGATGCGGGAACTGTCGAAGAAACCCTATGTCGCGCCCCAGAAGGTCACGAGCTTCCTCGGCGCGCTGAAATACGACGACTACCAGCGCATTCAGTATAATCCCGACCGGGCGCGCTGGAACACGCCGGGCAGCTTCTTCCGGATGGACGCCTTCCACCTTGGCTGGCTGTTCGATACGCCCGTCATGCTGGACGAGGTCGCGGACGGCATGGCCCGCGATTTCACCTTCACCACGGACGATTTCATCTACCACGGCGATCTGGCCGCCAAGGTGCCCGCGAAGACGGCCCTTCAGGGCGTCGCGGGCTTCCGGCTGCGCTATCCGCTGAACCGCGCCGACATCTTTGACGAGATCGTGGCCTTCATCGGCGCGTCCTACTTCCGCGCGCTTGGCGAGGGCAACACCTACGGCCTTTCGGCCCGCGGCCTTGCGATCAACACGGGCCTGCCCGGCGCCGAGGAATTCCCGCGTTTCTCGGCCTTCTACCTCGAACGCCCCGCCCCGGGCGCGCAAAGCGTCGTGGTGAATGCCGCGCTCGAAAGCCCGTCCTGCACCGGGGCCTATCGCTTCGTCATCAGCCCGGGCGAGAACACGGTGATGGAAGTCACGGCCCGGCTGTTCTTCCGCGCCGCCGTCCAGCAGCTTGGCGTCGCGCCCCTCACCTCGATGTTTCTCTATTCCGACGTGAACCGCGCGGGCTTCGACGACTACCGCCCGCAGGTGCACGATTCCGACGGGCTGATGATCCGGCGGGCCGATGGCGACGTGATGTGGCGACAGCTCAACAACCCGCCCCGGCTGGGAAGCTCCGTCTTCGCGCTGAAATCGCCCAAGACCTTCGGCCTGCACCAGCGCGACCGGAACTACGCCGATTATCAGGATGTCGGCGCCAAATACGAGAAACGCCCCTCGATCGACGTGGAGCCGATCGGCGACTGGGGCGAAGGCGCGGTGCGCCTTGTCGAAATCCCCTCCGAGCTGGAAGTGAACGACAACATCGTCGCCTTCTGGATCCCCTCGGCGCCCGTCAAGGCGGGGGATGAACTGGAATTCCGCTACCGGCTGAAATGGGGCAACCTGCCCCCCGACAGCCGGGGCCAACGCGCCTATGTCCATGACACGCGCGCCGGTCACGGGGGCATCTCGGGCAGCAAGCCCACCCCCGGCCTGCGCAAGTTCGTCATCGACTTCAAGGGCGGATTGCTCGCCAACATGCCCGGTGACGCCGAGGTTCAGCCCGTGGTCACCGTGTCGCATGGAAAAATTGTCACCCAGACCTTGTTCAAGGTCTCGGGCAGCGACATATGGCGGCTCGTGATCGATGTCTCGGCATCGGCGGGCAGTATCGTGGAACTGACAGCCCATATCGCAGGCTACGGGCGCAAGCTGACGGAAGTCTGGCTTTACCAATGGATGAGAAACTGATGGCCAAGGACCTTTCCCCGGTTGAGATGACCGAACGTTCCCCCGCGGAGCGGCTGGGGGAATTGCCGAATGCACCGCTTGCGATGCCCCGGCAGGTGTTGGAGCACCCCAAGGGCCTCTTCGCCCGGCTGCGGCCCGTCTGGGGTCCGTGGCTGCGCGCGCAACTGCTTGGAAACTGATCCTTGGACCCAAGGCATGACGGGACCCGCGCGCTGTGGTGGCGGCGGGCCATTGCCCTTGGCCTGAGCCTCGCCCTTGCGGTGGGCGCGGGTCTTCTGTTCCTGCAATTCGGGCTGGCGGACGGGTTCGACGCGATGGATGTCGTGCGCTCGGCCCTGATCTTCGGATCGACCTTCTGGCTGGCCTGGGGCGCGGTGCAGGGGCTCTGGGGCCTGTTCTGGCGCAGACGCCCCATCCCGCGGATCGACGGGCCGATCCGGGGCCGCACCGCGATCCTCGTGCCGGTTTACAACGAAGACCCCGTCGTCACCTTCGCCCGCGTCGCCGCCATGGACGAGGGGCTGGCGGCGCTCGGGGTCGCCTCGCAGTTCGATTTCGCCATCCTGTCCGATACCCGCAACGATGCGATTGCGGCAGCCGAGCGTCACTGGTTCGCCCATCTCGTCACGAGCCGTGCCGCCGAGGGGCGCCTTTTCTACCGTCGCCGTGCCAGCAACACGGGCAAGAAGGCCGGCAACGTCGAGGAATTCTTCACCCGCTCGGGCGGCGCCTACGACTACGCGCTGATCCTTGACGCCGACAGCCTGATGGCGGCGGACACCATCGTCGAGATGGTCCGCCGGATGGAGGCCGTGCCCGACCTCGGCCTGTTGCAGACGCTGCCCAAGATCATCCGCGCGCGCTCGCGCTTTGGCCGGGCGCAGCAGTTCTCGGCCAGCTTCTTCTCGCCCGTCTATGCGCGCGGTCTTGCGCTGATGGCGGGGCGCACGGGGCCGTTCTGGGGTCACAACGCGCTGGTGCGGGTCGAAGCCTTCGTCGCCTCCTGCGGCCTGCCCGCGCTGTCCGGGCAGCCCCCCTTCGGCGGCCATATCCTCAGCCATGACTATGTCGAGGCAGCGCTTCTGGCGCGCAATGGCTGGCTGGTGCGGCTCGACCCCGACCTTGAAGGCTCTTACGAGGAAGGCCCCGAGAACATCGTCGATTTCGCCAAACGCGATCGGCGCTGGTGTCAGGGCAACCTGCAACACGCCCGCCTGATCGAGGCGCCCGGCCTGAAACCCTGGAGCCGGTTCGTCTTCCTCCAAGGCATCCTGTCCTATATCGCGCCGCTTCTGTGGCTGGGCTTCATCCTCGCCTCCATCGCGGCGCCGCTCTTCGTCCCCGCGCCCGACTATTTCCCCGAGCCGCGCCTGCTGTTCCCGGTCTTTCCGTCGAACGAGACGTCGAAGGCCATCGGGCTTGCCTTCGGGGTCTTCGGGTTGCTGCTGCTGCCCAAGCTGCTCATCGCGATCGAGGCGGCGGTCACCGGACGGGCGCGGCCCTTCGGGGGGGCTGTCGTGGCTTTCGTCTCGACGATCTGGGAACTTGCGATGTCCAGCCTGATCGCGCCGGTGATGCTGATGTTCACCACGCGCTCGGTCGTGCAGGTGCTGATGCGGATCGACGCGGGCTGGCCCACCAACAACCGGGGCGACGGCACGCTGTCGGTGGCCGATGCCTGGGCCGCCGCGCGCTGGATCGTGCTGACGGGCCTTGCGCTTCTGGCGGCCGCACAGGCGCTCGCGCCCGATCTGGTGTTGTGGCTGCTGCCCGTCGCGCTTCCGATGATGGCGGCACCCTGGCTGATCGCCTGGACCTCGCGCCCGGCGCGTTCGGGGCTTTTGCGGACGTGCACCGACCGGCATGTGCCGGCGGTCGTGGCCGCCCACGACCGTATCCTTGCCGACTGGGAGGCGCTGCGGGCCACGGCCTGACCGCCGCCCGCTGCCAAAGCTCAGGCCGCATCAGGCCGCAGCGGTCACTCGGCCATGACCGGCGCTTCGTGGCCCGGCCGGGTCTTCCGCTGCCGCTTGAAGAGCCCATTGACCCAGGCCGAGAGCCGTTCCATCTGCACGAAGATCACCGGCGTGATGTAAAGCGTGAGGGCCTGACTGACGACCAGCCCGCCCACCACGGCCACGCCCAGCGGCTGGCGCAGTTCTGAACTGGTCCCGGTGCCAAGCGCGATGGGCAAGACGCCCAGAAGCGCGCAGAAGGTCGTCATAATGATCGGGCGGAAGCGTCGCGCGGCGGCGATGCGGATCGCGTCCACCGCGCTCATCGCCTCTTCCCGTCGCAGCACCAGCGCCACGTCGATCATCATGATCGCGTTCTTCTTCACGATCCCGATCAGCATCAGAAGACCGATCAGCGCGATGATCGACAGGTCGAACCCGGCAAGCTTCAGCCCCAGCAGCGATCCAAGCGCCGCCGAAGGCAGGCCCGAGAGGATCGTGAGGGGATGGATGAAGCTTTCATACAGCACCCCCAGCACGACATAGATCGTCAGCACCGCGGCAAGGATCAAGAGGCCGGTGTTCCCGCTCGCCTGTTTGAAAAGCGCGGCCGCCCCGGCATAGCTGGTGATGACCGACGGCGGCATGCCGATTTCCCGCTTCAGCTCGTCCACCCGTTGCGTCGCCGTGCCCAGCGACACGCCCGCCGGCAGGTTGAACGACAGCGTGACCGCCACAAGCTGGCCGGTCTGGTTCACCGACACCGGTCCCGAGGTCCGCACCACCTTGGCAAACGACGACAGCGGCACCAGCGTCCCGTTGAGCGACGGCACCTTCAGATTGGCAAGCGCGCCCTCGGTCCACTGGAAATCGGGCGTGTATTCGAGGATCACGTCATAGCTCGACCCGGTGGTCTGGATCTGCGTCGCGACATAGTTGCCGAAGCCCGTTTCCAGCGCGGTGCGGATCGCCTTGGCGGTGACACCCAGCCGGTTCGCCGCGTCGCGGTCCACCTGCACGTTCGCCTCCAGCGCCTTCGCCTCGTAGTCCGACGCGACATCGACGAAATGCGCGGGATCGGCCCGCATCGCGTCCTCGAGCTTCTGCGCCCAGACGCGACCCACGTTCGCGTCGATGGATTGCAGCACGATCTGATAGTTCGACTGCGTGGACCGGCCGCCGAAGCGGATCGAGGTCGTCGGGATGATGAAGGACCGGATGCCGGGGATGCCGGCCAGCTCGCGGCGCAACTGCGACAGCACGACCTGCAGCTTCGCCCGCTCTTCGCGCGGCTTGAGCTGCACATACATGAAGCCGTGGTTGGCCTGCCCCGACCGCAGGATCGAGGCGACATGGGCGATCGCGGGGTTCTTCTGCACGACCGCGGCGGCCTCGGCCTGAAGCGTCTTCATCGCCTCGAACGAGATGTCCTGCCGGGCCTGGGTGGACACCAGCATCGAGCCAAGGTCTTCCTGCGGGAAGAAGCTGCGCTGGATCGAGGCAAAGCTCATGTAGGACGCGACAGCCGTCCCCACGAAGACGGCCATGACCAGCCATTGATGGCGCAGGCACCATGCCACGCTTTTCTCGTAGGCGTCGGTCACGCGATCGGACATCGTCCGCTTGGTGCTGCCTGCGTGGTGCACCACGGGCAGCCGCGCGGCCATCATCGGCGTCGCCGTCAGCGACACCAGCGCCGAGCTGAGGATCGCAAGCGTCACGACCACGCCGAACTCGTTGATGATGCGGCCCACCACGCCGCCCATGAGCAGGATCGGCAGGAAGACCGCGACAAGCGACAGCGACATCGAGATGATCGTGCCCGTCACCTCCTTGGCGCCTTCGAGCGCGGCATGCATCGGCGGCTCGCCCAGTTCGGTTCGTCGAACGATGTTTTCCAGCATCACGATGGCATCATCGACGACAAGACCCACCGACAGCGTCAGCCCCAGAAGCGAGATGTTGTCGATGGAATAGCCCAGGAAATACATCAGCCCCAGGGCCGCGACCAGCGACAGCGGCACCGCCACGGCCGGGATCATCGTCGCCGTCAGGCGGTTGAGGAAGATGTAGATCACCATCACGACAAGGCCGATGGTCAACAGAAGCGTGCCCTGCACATCCTCGACCGCGGCCTTGATCGGGGCGGCGGCGTCGTTCACGATCCGCACGTTCACGCCCTTGGGTAGCGCCGCCTCGATCTCGGGCAGCTTGGCGCGGATCGCATCAACCACGGCCACGGTGTTCGCGTCGGGCTGGCGCTGCACGGCAAGAACGATGCCCGGCTTGCCGTCGAACCAGCTTCCCTGATTGAGGTCGGCCACGCTGTTCCGGACGGTCGCAATATCGCCCAGCCGGACGAAATTCCCGTTCGACGTCGCCACCACCAGCGACCGGAACTGCGCCGCGTCGGTCTGCTGCGTGTTGGCCGAGATCGTCATCTGCTGGCTGTTGTTCTGGATCGACCCGAGCGGCGTCTGGTCGTTGGCATTCGACAGGGCCGTCGCAACCTGGTTCATGGACAGGCCGCGGGCGTCCAGCTTCTTGGGGTCCACATCCACGCGCACGGCATAGGTCTGCTGGCCGAAGATCAGCGCCTGCGCCACGCCCGGAAGCGTCGAAAGCGTGGGGGAGATCACGTTTTCCGCGATGTCGTCCACCTGCGTGAGCGGCACGGTATCGCTGGTCAGCGTCATGATCAGGATGGGCGAGCTGGCCGGGTTCACCTTCCGGTAGCTGGGCGTCTGCGTCATGTTCGACGGAAGCCGCCGCTGCGCCCGGCTGATCGCCGCCTGCACGTCGGCCGCCGCCGCGTCGATGTTGCGAGACAGGCTGAACTGGATCGTGATGTTCGTGGACCCGAGCGAAGACGAGGCCGAGATCGAGTCGATCCCCTCGATCGTCTCGAACTGCTTGATGAGCGGCGTGGCGACCGATGTCGCCATCGTGTCGGGCGAGGCACCGGCGAGCTGCGCCGACACCTGGATCGTCGGCAGGTCCGCCTGCGGCAGCGCCGCGACCGGCAGGTTCTTGTAGCCCACGTATCCGGCGGCAATGACCGCCAGCATCAGCAGGATCGTCGCGACGGGGCGACGGATGAAGATGGTCGAGATGCTCATGACTTGGTCACCGCCGGCACGACGGCGCCGAGGGAGGCCTGCCCCTGCTTCACGGCGGGCGCCGCCTTCGGCGTCACGATGCGGATCTTGGCGCCCGGGGTCACATCGGCCTGCCCCTCGACGATCACCTTGTCGCCGGCCTGAAGGCCCGCGCTGATGCCGGCCATGTTGCCCACACGCAGGGCAACGGTCACGTCACGCAGCGCGGCCGTGCCGTCCGCCTTGGCAAGATAGACCGCAGCGCCCTTCGGCGTCGGCATCACGGCCACGTTGGGCACCAGCACCAGATTGCCCGCGTCGCCCGCCGTTACCGTCACGTTCACCGGCTGCCCCGGCCAGAAGGTCTGCCCCTCATTGGCAAGGGCTGCCCGCATCGTCACGGTCGCCGACCCCGCATCGACGGCATTGTCGATGAAGGTGACAGGCGCGGTCACCGTCGCGCCGCCGCCGCCCTCGCTCAGCACCGCCGAGACCGAGGCCGTCAGCGTTCCCGCCGCCTTCGTCTTGCGCAGCAGCGGCAGATGCGTGTCGGGCAAGCTGAACTGCACCGTGACCGGCGCCATCCGCGTGATCCGGACGATCTGGGTGCCGACGCCGACATAGGCGCCGGTCGAAAACTGCACGACGCCCAGCCGGCCGTCGAAGGGCGCGCGGATCTCGGTATGGGACAGTTGCACGCGGTCGGCGGCCAGCGTCGCCTGATCCACCGCCAGCGCGCCCTGCGCGACCTTGACCGCGGTCAGCGCATCGCCCCCCGCCTGCGCGGTGCTGATCCCCTTGTCCACAAGGTTCTTCGTCCGCTCGTAGGTCGCCTGCGCATTGGCCAGCGTGGCCTGATCCTTCTCGATCTGCGCCTGATCCTTGGCGACCTGCGCCATGATCGTGCTGTCGTCGAGCTTCACGATGAGATCGCCCGCCTTCACATCGGCGCCGTTCGGCACCATGACCCTGGCGATCGTGCCCGCGATCTGGGGCGCAAGGACCGTCGTATCGTCGGCGACGATGGAGCCGATCGTGCCGAAGGTCACCGGCAGGGTCCCCGCCTTGGCCGCAACGACGCTCACGGCAACCGGGCCGCCATGGCCCCGCCCGCCAGCGGCCGGCGCGGCCTTCTTGGCGGTTGCGGTCGTCAGGTAGGGCTGCGCCCATTTCGGCGCATAGGGGGCCAGATGATCCCTGAAGAAATAGCCCGCGGCAGCCGCGGCCACGATGACGACAACGGTGACCTGTTTCATCCCAAACGCTCCATGAGCACGCGGTGCTGCGCGCGCCAGACCAATACCGACCCGTCAGCAAGAAGGGCGCCGCGGGGACTTCCCTCGTCAGCGCCTTCATCTATTCGTGCTCTGGACAAAAGCAATTGAAATGATAGCTGCCTTCTGTCGCTTCCAAGGCCTCGTGGCGGTCAAACGAAGCGAACCGCGATTTCCGTCGCCGGAAATCGACGAAAGTTCCGTATATCCGTTGGCACGTCGAACTGTGCCGGCTTCCAAGGACGGCGCGCCGTGACCCGAGATTCAGCCCGAGCGCTCCTGCGTTCTCGTATCGTGCCGCTTATCGTGGCGACCGCGCTGTTCATGGAGAACCTCGATTCGACCGTGATCGCGACCTCGCTGCCGAAGATCGCGGCCGATCTGGGGACGAGCCCGATCCATCTGAAGCTGGCGCTGACCTCCTACCTGCTGGCGCTGGCGATCTTCATCCCGGCCTCGGGCTGGATGGCCGACCGCTTCGGGGCGCGCAACATCTTCCGCGTGGCGATCCTGATCTTCGCGGCGGGCTCGATCTCGTGCGGGGCATCGAACAGCCTTGGCTGGCTGATCGGAAGCCGCGTGCTGCAGGGCATCGGCGGGTCGATGATGGTGCCGGTGGGCCGCCTGATCGTGCTGCGCACGACGCCGAAATCCGCGCTGGTGAACGCGCTCGCCTGGCTGACGGTGCCCGCGCTGATCGGCCCGGTGATGGGGCCGCCGCTCGGGGGATTCATCACCACCTATTTCGACTGGCGGTGGATCTTCTGGATCAACATCCCGATCGCGGTGCTGGGGGTCGCGCTGGTCAGCGCCTACATCCCGCAGATCGTGGCGGATACGGTGCGCCGCTTCGATGCACTCGGCTTCCTGCTGGTGGGCCCCGGTCTGGCCGCCTTCCTGACCGGCGTGACGCTGGCCGGGCTTGGCATGGGATCGCAGGCGGTGATGATCGGCCTGACCTTCGGCGGGCTGGCGCTGGTCGGCCTTTACGTCCGACATGCCCTGCGGGTCGAGGCGCCGCTGGTCGATCTGCGGCTGCTCGACTATCCGACCTTCCGCATCTCGACCACCGCCGGAACGTTCTTCCGGGTGGGGTCGGGCTCCCTGCCCTTCCTGCTGCCCCTGCTGTTCGAACTGGGCTTCGGCCTGACGCCGTTTCAGGCCGGGATGATGACCTTTGTCACCGGCTTCGGCGCGATGACGATGAAGTTCACCGCGCAGCGCATCCTGAATCGCTGGGGCTTTCGCCGGGTTCTGGCGGTCAACGCGGTGATCGGATCGCTGTTCATTCTTGCCCCCGCCGCCTTCCACCCGACGACGCCCTACCTCGTGATGGTGACCGTCCTTTTCCTCGGCGGCGTGAGCCGGTCGCTCCAGTTCACCGCGATCAACGCAATTGCCTATTCAGACGTGCCGCAAGACCGGATGAGCTCGGCCACCAGCTTCAACTCGGTGCTACAGCAACTCTCGCGGTCGATCGGCATCACCGTGGCCGCCTTCGGCCTGCAGGCGGTGCAACAGGCCGAGGGGCTGCACGACATCGTCGCGCAAAGCTTCCCGCCGGTGTTCACGCTCATGGCGCTGGTGTCGTTCGTCTCGATCTTCGGGGTGCTGAAGCTTGCCCCCGACGCCGGCGGCACGCTGCTCGAGGCGAAACGCGCCTGACCCCGGACCCCGATTTTTCGTCGAAAAATCGAGGCGCCCCGGGTCAGACGACGTTCCAGCTTTCCGTCTTGGGCTTGGCCGGCTGTTCCTTGGCCTTGCGGCGGAACCAGCGGCGGCGCTCTTTCGCCTCGTCCCGGGTCACGATCATCAGAAGCGAGGGCGTCACGATCAGCGTGAGCACGGTCGCGAAGGCCAGACCGAAGACGATGGCCGAGGACAACGAGATCCACCACTGGGTGGAAGGCGCGCCCATCGTCGTCTCATGCGTCAAAAGCTCGAGGTTCAGCCCGAAGGCGATGGGCAGCACGCCAAGGATCGCCGTCACCGCCGTCAGCACCACCGGCCGCGCGCGTTCGTGGCAAGTCTCGATGATCGCCTCGACCTTGCCCATGCCCTCGGCCCTGAGCGTGTCGAACGTGTCGATGAGCACGATATTGTTGTTCACCACCACGCCCGCCAGCGCGATGATCCCGATCCCGGTCATCACCACGCCGAAGGGCTGGTTCATGATCAGAAGCCCCAGGAACACGCCGATCGTGGACATCACAACGGCCGACAGCACAAGGCCGACCGAGGTGAACTTGTTGAACTGCGCCAGCAGCACGACGAAGATCAGGAAGACGGCAGCGCCAGCGGCTTTCGACAGGAAGGCGGCCGAGTCCTTCTGATCCTGGTTCGAGCCGGCAAGTTTCCAGCGGAAGCCCTGCTTTTCGATGCCCATGCCCGTCATCATCCGGGAGACCTCGTCCTGCACCTGTGCGATCTGCGCGCCTTCGCGCACGTTGGCCTGCACCGTCACGGTGCGCTGCCCGTCGATCCGGGTCAGCGTGCCGGTGGAGGGCGCCGCCACGCGGTGCACGAAGTTAGAGATCGGCACCGGCCCGCTGGCGGTGGGTACGCGCAGATCGTCAAGCATCGACAGCGTCCGGTATTCGGGCGGCAGGCGCAGGCGGATATCGACGGCGTTGTCCTCTCCCGGCGGGCGGTAGTCGGTGAGCTTCAGACCGTCGGTGACAAGCTGGACCATGGCGCCCACCGTGCCCGGCGCGACGCCTGCCTTTGCGGCGGCGGCGCGGTCGATCTTCATCTCCCAGGTCACGCCGGGCGGGGGCAACCCGTCCGAGATATCGACCGCGTCGGGGATCTTCTGGCGCAGTTCCGACGCGACCTTGCGCGCAAGGTCGTTCAGCCCCGCCGGGTCCACGGCCGAGAGCTGGATCTGGATCGGCTTGCCGCTGGGCGGGCCGGCCTGCGGGACGGACACCTCGATGCGCACGCCGGGCAGGCCCACCATCGCCTTGCGCAGGCTGGCAAGGATCTCGCTGGCCGGGGGCCGGTGGCGCCAATCGACGAATTCATACTGGATCACGCCCACGACGTCGGGATCGACGTTGTTGCCCGCGCCCGCGGCGTGACCCGAACGGGTATAGACCGTCTTGATGCCCGGCCAGTTCAACAGCTTGACCTCGGCCTGCCGGGTCAGCGCGTCCATCTCCTGCACCGAGAGGTTGCCGCGGGCGTGGACGTAAAGCAGGCCGTAGTCAGGCTCGACGTTGGGGAAGAACTCGACCCCGTTGCCGTATTTGCCATAGGCGACGGGCACCGCGATCAAAAGCGCGAGCGCCGCCGTCACGACCCACCAGGGATGGCGGATCGCGCGGGCCACGAAGCGCATGTAAAGGCTCTTGCCGTCCTTCGGGATCTCGCGCACGGGCTTGGCGATCATCGCGCCGAGCGTGGGGGCGAAGATCAGCGCGTAAAGCATCGAGGCCGACAGCGTGGCGATCAGCGTGAGCGGCAGATACATCATGAATTGACCCACGATGCCGGGCCAGAACAGCAGGGGCGAGAAGGCCGCAACCCGCGTCATCGTCGCCGCGATCACCGGCCCGGCCATGCGGTGGCTGGCCATGGCGAAGGCCTCGCGCTTGTCCATCCCCTCGGCCATCCGCCGCTCGGCGAATTCGGTGACGATGATCGCGTCGTCCACCAGCATCCCCACGGCAAGGATGAGCGAGAACAGCACGACGATGTTCACCGTCAGCCCCGCCAGCGACAGGCCAAGGATGCCCATCAGGAACGAGGCCGGGATCGCCAGGCCGATAAGGAACGACGCCCGCGCCGACAACGCGTAAAGGATGACGATGAAGACAAGGATCACCGCCGTCAGGACCGAGTTCTGCAGGTCGGACAGAAGCTGGCGGATGTTTGTGGACTTGTCCTGGCTGAAGGTGATGACGGTGCCGGGCGGCAACAGCTTCTGCGCCCCCAGCGTCAGCTTTTTCACCGCATCCACCGTGTCGATCAGGTTCGCGCCGGTGCGCTTGGACACTTCGATCGCGATCGCGGGCTTGCCGTTCAGCCGCGTGATCGTGGTCGGGTCCTTCTGCGTCGCGGTGATCGTCGCGATGTCGCGCGCGCGCACGACCGCGTTGCCCGAGGCTACGATGGGCAGGTTGGCCACGTCTTCGGGCGTCTCGATCAGCGCGGGGACCTTGATCGCATACCGGCCCTGGCTGCCCTCCATGGCGCCCGCGGCGACAAGCTGGTTGTTGGCGGTCGCCCCGGCAATCAGCTGATCGGGGCGCAGATGATAGGATTCAAGCTTCGCCGGATCGACGGTCACATCCACCACGTCGTCGCGCACGCCCTGCAACGCGGCATCGAGCACGCCCGGCACGTCGGCGATCTGGTCGCGCAACGCCCGCGCCGCGGTGGTCAGCGCGCGTTCGGGCACATCGCCCGAAAGCGTCACGACAAGAACGGGGAATTCCGAGATGTTGACCTCGTGAACCGAAGGATCGGACGTCATGCCCGACGGCAGGTTCGGCCGCGCGTCCGACACCTTCGCCCGCACGTCCTCCAAGGCCTTGCGCAGGTCGGTGCCGGCCTGAAACTCGATCAGGACAGACCCGCCGCCCTCATAGGCGGTCGAGGTCATCTTTTTCAGACCCGCCAGCGTCTTGATCTGCGTCTCCATCGGGCGCAGCAAGAGCCGCTCGCTGTCCTCGGGCGAGATCCCGTTATAGACCATGTTCACATACATGATCGGGATCTTGACGTCCGGCTCGGCCTCTTTCGGGATCGAGACATAGGCCATCGCCCCGGCAAGGATCAGGAAGACGAGAACCGAGAGCGTGAGCCGCGCGTTGCGGATCGCAAGTTCGACAAGCTTCATTGGCCGGCCCCGGTTGCCGCGAGCGACGGCCCGCCCTCCGGCGGGGCAACCACGTCCACCTGCTGGCCGTCCTTCACGA
The DNA here is from genome assembly GCA_028875855.1 of Paracoccaceae bacterium. Lineage (GTDB taxonomy): Bacteria > Pseudomonadota > Alphaproteobacteria > Rhodobacterales > Rhodobacteraceae > Solirhodobacter. The sequence goes on along the minus strand of JAGWVA010000002.1, from coordinate 51,584 downwards.
GGTCCTGACCCGAGACGACGATCTTCACGCCCTGCGGCACGCCCGCGACAACCAGCCCCTTGGGCGTGTCATCGACCAGCGTCACCGGGGTGAAATGGGTCACGTCCTTCGCATCCACCGTGCGCAGACCCAGCTTGCCGTTATCGTCCAGCGTGATGACCGACCGGGGCACCGTGATCGCGCGAACGGGCGGGGCGTAAAGCGTGATCTGCGCCGTCATGCCCGCCGGGATCTTGCCGTCGGGATTGGGGATGGCGACCTCGACCGGGAAGGTGCGGGTGACGTTCGATGCGAGCTTCGAGACATAACGCACGGTTCCCGTGAAGGTCCGGCCATCGACCAGCGACACCTCTGCCTTCGATCCGGGCCCGATCTCGGCCACGTCCATCTCGCTGACCTCGGCGCGCACCACGATCGGGTCGAGCGCGATGAGCTTTGCGGCGGGCGCGCCGGTCTGCACCCACTGGCCCTGTTCGACCGCGACCGAGTCGATCACGCCCGCAAAGGGGGCGCGCAGCGTCAGGCGGTCGGCGGCGGCCTCGGCCTGCGCCACGGCGGATTCGGCGGCAGCCTTGGCCGTGCGCGCGGCCAGCAGGGTCAGATCGGCAAGGTTGCCGGTCTTGGCAAGCTTTTCGTCCACGTCAAGCTCATGCGCGCGCTGCGCGAGAACCGCCTTGGCATTGGTCACGCCAGCCAGCACGTCGGGGCCGTCGAGCGTCATCACCGCCGCGCCCCCGGCGATCTTCTCGCCCTGTTTCACGTTCAGCGCAGAAATCACGCCCGAAGCGCGCGCGGCCAGCGTCACGGTCTTGTCGGCCTCGGTCGCGCCCGAGATGCGGATGGCGCGGGCGTGATCCTCGAACACGGGGGCCATCGCCGCCACGGTCGGGCGGAACGTCGTCGGGCCCTGTTCGGCGGCGACCGTCTGCGGCTTCTCGGCGGCCTTTGCCTGTTCCGAGCCCACGGACGAGAACTTGCCGGTCAGCACCCAGGCCCCCGCGACAATCAGCACCACGATCGCGGCAAAGCGGTGACCGGGCATTCCTCTCGACATGACAGACCTCTTTCGACACCCAAGGGACCGCGAACGGGCGGCGTGGGACACAGATAGGTCGCTTCTGCCACGATCAAAACTGCGCGAACACAACGGAATTTGAAAAAACTTCCGAAAGGACGCAGCGCTGTCACACTGACGTTACGTCAACCGGCCTGCACGCGGGCATTCAGGGCAGGCCGGCGGCGCAGCGGGTCAGCATGCCAAGCGCCGCCTGCGCGCCGGCAAGGCTGAAGGATTGCAGGGCTTTGCCATCGTCAGCCAGGAGCCGAACCTCCCTGCCCCGCCCGAGCGCCGCGAGGAAGGCCGCGCCCTGTGCATCGGCGGGAACCTCGGCGATGACCGATTGGCGGAAAAGCTGCGCCGTTCCCGCGGCGAAGGGGCGACCGGCATCGACCTGAAGACGCACGGCATGGCTGCGCGGCCGAAAGTTCCAGCGCCCGTCATAGACCTGCACGCGCAGGGGATGGCGGTTGTCGGCCCAGAGCGTCAGCGCGGCATCCGGTCTCGTGACCCCGGCGACGCAGGCCTTTGCCCCGTCGCTCCAGTCGATGCGGCGGACGGACCAGTCCTTGGCCGTGAAGACGACCTTTGCATCCTGCGTGGGCGCGGCATCGGCTGCCGCAGCCGCCAAGGCCAGACTGACCGCCATGATCGCGAACCGCCGAGACATGATCCCTCCCGGGGTCAGAGCCCCCTGGCCATCTTCGGGCGGCGGGGCGCCGGGGGCAAGGGCCTAGCGCGCCCACTCCCACGGCCGGGTGAATTCGCCCAGCACCGCCTCGACCGCCGCCTCGTCGGCCTGACCGGTGTGCACGACACGGGCGACAAGGCCGCGCTTCTTGTCCTCGATGACCTCGGCCACGCGCGCCTCGACCCCGGCCTTGACCAGCGCCGCGTCATAGACCCGGCGGATCGCCCGTTTGCGCAGATCGGGCTTGAACACCTTGCCGACGGCGGTCTTGGGCAATTCGTCCACGATCTCGACATGCTTGGGAAGGGCTGCCCGTTCGTGAATGTGCCGGGCGGCGAAGGCCATGAGCTCCTCGGGCGTGACGCTGCCGCCGTTCACCAGCTCGACATAGGCGCAGGGCAGTTCCCCCGCGAAGGCGTCCGGCTGGCCGATGGCGCCCACGAAGGCCACCGCCGGGTGACCGGCCAGCGCCTCCTCGATCTCGGCGGGGTCGATGTTGTGGCCGCCGCGGATGATGAGATCCTTCGCGCGGCCCGTGATGAACAGATAGCCGTCCGGATCGATCCGCCCCAGATCGCCCGTGCGCAGGTAGCGGTCATCCGCAAAAAGCCCCGCGTTCTTCGCGGCCTCGGTATAGGTCGCGCCCGGAAAGACGCCGGGGTTCGAGACGCAGATCTCGCCCACCTCGTCGGTCACGCATTCCTTCACGACCGTTCCGCTGTCGTCGCAATGCAGGATGCGCACGTCCGTGTAGGGGAAGGGAATGCCGACCGAGCCGATCTTCTTGCCGCCTTCGGGCGGGTTGACGGAGACGAGGCAGGTCGCCTCGGTCAGCCCGTAGCCTTCGACAAGCGTCACGCCGGTCGCCTTCTCGAAGCGGTGGTATAGCTCGACCGGCAGCGGCGCCGACCCCGAGAAGGCATAGCGCAGGGACGAGACATCCGCATCGATCGGGCGCTGCATCAGCGCCGCGATGGCAGTGGGCACTGTCACGATGAAGCTCACCCGCCAGCGTTCGACAAGCTTCCAGAAATTGTCCACCACCCCCTCGCCGCGATAGCCCGCGGGGGTGGGGAAAACGACATGCGCGCCACTCGAGAGGACCGACATCAGGATCGGATAGGCCGCGAAGACGTGAAACAGCGGCAGCGGGCACATCACGACGTCCTGCGACTGGAACAGCATCCGCGCGCCCAGCCAGCCGTTGTAGATCATGCCCGAGACGCGGTGCTGCGCGACCTTGGGCATGCCCGTCGTGCCGCCGGTGTGAAAAAGCGCCGCCACGCGGTCGCCCGTGCCCTCGGCAAAGGTCAGACGGTCGGACGGCTGGCGGGCGACCTCGCGCGCGAAATCCAGAACGCGGGCCTTGTGCGTCACCGGATGCCTGGGGCGCAGAAGCGGCACGATCCAGCTTTTCGGCGGCGCGAGATAGCGGTTGAGATCGACCTCCAGCACCGTCCTGACCTCGGGCGCAAGCGCCACCGCCTGTGCCACCTTGGCCGCGATGTCGGTCTTTGGAAACGCCTTGAGCGTGACGACGACCTTCGCCCCCGTCTCGCGCAGGATCGCGCCGATCTGCTCGGCATCCAGGAGCGGGTTGACCGGGTTCACGCGCCCCGCGATCGCCCCCCCGATCAGCGTCAGCGCCGTCTCGGTCGCATTCGGCAGGACATAGGCGACGGTGTCCGTCTGCCCGACGCCCAGCGACCGCAGGAGGTTCGCCACCTGCGTCACCCGCGCCGCAAGCTGCCGCCAGGTCAGCGTCTCGGCCGCGTCCCTGGGGCCGGAGGTCAGCTGAAAGCTGAAAGCCGGTCTATCGCCATGGCGGGCGGCTGTCTCGGACAGGAGCGCATGCAGCGACACCGGCAGGGGCCGCGCATCCCACGGCGCCTCGGCCTCGATCGCATTCCGGTCGGCAAGCGACGCGAATGTGGTCATGGCGGTCCTCCCTCCCTCGACGATCCACGGCGGGACGTTCCCCGACTTTCGCACGGCGCGCAAGCGGCCGTTGCGCCCGAACGCCACGTCATCGTGGCATGACGTGGCGTCGGCAGACAGCGGCGATGTCTCGTCCCGAAAATCGGGCAGCGATGATTTTTCGATGAAAAATCACACCTGCCGCCCGATTGACCTTGTCCCGCACCGGGATAAGGTCTGGCTCGACCGCAACAGGAGGCCCCCATGACCCAGCATCCGATTTCCCCCGAAAAGCTCGACCGGCTGGCCGAGGTCGCGGTGCGCGTGGGGCTGAACCTGCAACCGGGGCAGGACCTCATCCTGACCGCGCCTGCGTCCGCCCTGCCGCTGGTCCGCCGCATCGCGCATCACGCCTACAACGCGGGCGCCGGGCTGGTGACGCCGATCCTGTCGGATGCCGAGGTGACGCTGGCGCGCTTCCGCGCGGCGCAGGACGCCAGTTTCGACCGCGCCGCCGACTGGCTTTGTCGCGGCATGGCCGAGGCTTACGGAGAGAACTGCGCGCGGATGGCAATTGTGGGCGACGACCCGATGATGCTGTCGGCCGAAGACCCCGAAAAGGTCGCCCGCGCGAACCGGGCCAATTCGATGGCCTATCGCCCGGCGCTGGAAAAGATCGCGGGCTTCGACATCAACTGGACGATCGCAGCCTATCCCAACGCCGACTGGGCGCGGCGCATGTTCCCCGACCTGCCCGAGGATGAGGCCACGCAAAAGCTCGCCGACGCGATCTTTGCCGCCTCGCGCATCGAGGGGGAGGACCCGGTGGCGAACTGGGCCGCCCACAACGCGACCCTGCGCAAGCGGACCGCCTGGCTGAACGACCGGCGCTTTGCGGCGCTCCACTTCTCGGGCCCGGGGACGGACCTGACGGTGGGGCTGGCCGATGGGCATGAATGGCACGGCGGGGCCTCGACCGCGAAGAACGGTGTCACCTGCAACCCGAACATCCCGACCGAGGAAGTGTTCACCACCCCCCACGCCCTGCGGGTCGAGGGGACGGTCTGCGCGACGAAGCCCCTGTCGCATCAGGGCACGCTGATCGAAGACATCGCCGTGCGCTTCGAAGGCGGCCGCATCGTCGAGGCGCGCGCGTCCCGGGGCGAGGCGGTGCTTCGGAAGGTGCTCGACAGCGACGAGGGCGCGCGGCGGCTGGGAGAGGTCGCGCTTGTGCCGCATTCCTCGCCGATCTCGCAATCGGGGCTGCTGTTCTACAACACGCTCTTTGACGAAAACGCCGCCTGCCACATCGCCCTTGGACAGTGCTATTCGAAGTGCTTCCTGAACGGCGCGGACCTCACGAAAGAGCAGATCGCGGCGCAGGGCGGCAATTCCAGCGTGATCCACATCGACTGGATGATCGGCTCGGACCGGATCGACATCGACGGGATCGCCTCGGACGGCACCCGTGTGCCGGTCTTCCGCAAGGGCGAATGGGCCTGAGCGCTTAACCGGGCAGAAAGGTCCGCAGGCTAGGCTGGTGCCCGGACGGGGGGCGCCATGGGGCGGCCCGGTGGCGGGGCGACATGGACGGCGGCATTCACGACGGCGGGCAATACCTTGATCGGGACAGACAATCGTCTGGCGCGGTGGTCGTGGACGCGCTAGCATTCCGGCGGGCTATCCGGCCCGAGACCTCGCGCCCCAAGGACCCATCCCGCGAAATGGACAGCGCCGACACCACGACCCATGTGCGCCAGGACGTGAATGACGAGGGCGGCACAGCCATGCGGTGGGCTTCGTTCTGTGCCCTGGCGATGGCGGGATCGATCCTGTGGCTGGCGCAGATGCCCCCCGAGGCCCGCCACCAGAGCATCCTTCTGCTCGTGCCGGCGATCACCGCGGCGATCGGCCCCTTTCTGCTCTTTCGCGGCGTGCGGGCCGGGCTGCGCACCAAGATCTACGGACGCTCGATCATGTATATCGAACCGCCAGTGCGCGGCGAACCGCTGCGCGGCGTGATCCGAACCGAACATCCGGTGGACGCCATCGGGCGCTACACCATCCGCCTGCGCTGCGTGGACGTGCAGGGCCACGCCGTGGCCACGACCTTGTTCAAGAGCTTCTGCCACGTCCCCTATTCCCGCGTGGACAGCACCCGCGGCATCCCCTTCCGCATCGACCCGCTGAATGCCGAGGTGACGGACGCCGACCTCAGCCGCCTGGCCGCGGCAAAGGCGCGCTGGTGGATCGACGTGCATGCCATGACCAATTTCATCGCATATGATGCGACATTCGAGATTTCGGACCTTCTGCTCCACCTGCCGGCCTCGTCAGACCTGCCCTGGTGTATGGAGGCCGATCCGGATGCGGATGACACGGTGATCGAACTCGCTCGCCGCTGATCCGCCCCAGGCCACAAGGAGGGGGGCACATGCGGATTTCGTTTCATGGTGCGGCGGGGGGCGTCACCGGCTCTTGCCATCTGGTCGAATGTGCGGGCAGGCGCGTCCTGATCGACTGCGGCCTGTTTCAGGGCGGACAGGAGCTTGAGGAGGACAACGCCGCCCCCTTTGGCTTCGACGCGGCCAGCATCGACGTGCTGCTGCTTACCCATGCCCATCTCGATCACTGCGGCCGCATTCCCCTGCTGGTGAAACGCGGCTTCCGGGGCGAGATCATCGCCACCGCGGGCACGCGCGAGCTTGCCCGCCTCGTGATGATGGATTCCGCCCGCCTGCAGGAAGAAGAGGCCGACCGCGCCGCCCGCCATGCAGGCCGCCATCATCCCGCGGCCCTCTACGGCACGATGGATGCGATGCGCGCCTTCGACCGGTTCAGCCGCGTGGCGGTTCTCGGGCGCAGCTTCGAGGTCGTGCCCGGCATCACGGCCACCTTCGGCAATGCCGGCCATATCCTCGGCTCTGCCTGGATCCGGCTGGAACTGACCGAAGGCGGGCTAACGCGCTCTGTCCTGTTCTCGGGCGATCTTGGCGGGATCGGCCGTCCGCTCCTGCCCGACCCGACGCCTGCGCCCGCAAGCGACGCGCTGGTGATCGAGACGACCTACGGCGACCGCCAGCACCGCAGCCTGAGCGACTCGGTGACCGAGCTTTACGCCGCGATCAACGGCGCGCTGCGGCGGGGCGGCAATGCCGTGATCCCGACCTTCGCGCTGGATCGCGCGCAGGAAGTGCTGTTCTACCTGCGCGAGGGCGAGAAGACGGGCGCCCTGCCCCGTGGCGTGCCGGTTTATCTCGACAGCCCGATGGCGATCACGGCGACCGAGATCTACGAGAACCACCCCGAGGATTTCCGCCCCGAGCTCAAGGCGATGTTCAATGCCGACCGCGAGCCGCTGACCCCGCGGGGCCTGCAACTCGTGCGCGACACCAAGGGATCGGCCCGGCTGAACCATGTGACGGGCGCGGTGATCCTTGCGGGGTCGGGCATGTGCACCGGCGGACGCATCCGCCACCACCTGCGCCACAACCTTGCCAAGCGGGAAAGTGCGATCATCTTCGTGGGCTTCGCGGCCCAGGGCACGCTGGCGCGGCGCATCGTGGATGGCGCGGACGAGGTGCGGCTGTTTGGCGATGACGTGAAGGTGCGGGCCAAGGTCTTCACGATCAACGGATTTTCCGCCCATGCCGATCAAGCGGACCTGCTGGGCTGGGCCAGCACGGCGAAGGCCGCGACGACCTTTCTTGTGCATGGCGAGCCGAAGGCGGCAGAGGCCTTCGCAGCCCATCTGAAGGGAACCGAGGTCGTGATCCCCCATCTGCACCAGTCGGTTGACCTTGAGCCGTTGAAGGCGCAGACCGCCGGGCCGGCATGAACGGCCGGCAGCGCCCCGCACCGCGCCTGTTCTTCCCGACGCTGCGCGGGATGCGGCCTGCCGCGCTGCCGGGCGAGATGGTCGCCGCGCTGATCCTGCTGGCCATCGCCGTGCCCGAGCAACTGGCCACCGCGCGGCTGATGGGGATGGCGCCCGTCACCGGCCTGATCGCCTTCGGCGCGGGCACGCTGGCCTTTGCCGCCTTCGGCCTCAGCCGCGCGATCTCGGTCGGCGCGGATTCCACCATCGCGCCGATCATGGCCGCCACGATTGCCGTGATGGCCGCGCCGGGCAGCCCGGATTACGCAGCGCTGGCGGGGATGCTCGCCACGCTGATCGGCCTCATGCTGATCGCCGCGCGCCCGCTGCGGCTGGGCTGGATCGCGGACCTTTTGTCCGTTCCGGTGACCACCGGGTTCCTTGCCGGCATCTCGGTTCATGTCATCGCGGGCGCCCTGCCCGAGATCCTGAGCGTCTCGCCGACAGCGCCGGACCTGCCCGGGCGGCTCTGGCAGATGGCGCGCGCGCTTCCCTCGGCGAATGTGGCAAGCACCGCGCTTGGCCTGATGGTCGCGGCGGTGAGCCTTGGCAGCGGGATGCTTGGCCGGCGCGTGCCGGGACCCCTGATCGGCATAGCGCTGGCGGCGGGCGCGGTGCAGGCGATGGGCCTCACGGTGCCGATGCTGGCCCCCCTGCCCCACAGCCTGCCGTTCCCGCGGCTGATGCTGCCGCGCCTCGATCAGGCGGTGCAGCTTCTGCCCCTGGCCGTGGTGGTGGCGCTGGTCGTGATGATGCAGACGGCCGCCGTCCGGCAGGCGCTGCCCGATGACGGAGACAGCGACCCGGGCCGCGACTTCGCGGCCATCGGGCTGGGCAGCCTGTTCTCGGCCCTCCTCGGCGGCTTTGCGGTGAACGCGAGCCCCCCGCGCAGCGCCATGCTGGCCGAGGCGGGCACGACCTCGCAGGCGTCGGGCCTGATCGCCGTTGCGCTGACCGCCGGTCTGGTCGTCTTCGGGGCGCAGGGCTTCGCGCTCTTGCCCCGTGCGGCGCTTGGCGGCATCCTGCTGATGGTCGGGCTGCACCTTCTGCACCTGCGCACGATGCGCCAGATCGCCCGGGAAAGCCCGCCCGAGCTGCTTCTGACCCTTGCCGCAGCGCTTTTGGTGATCGTGCTGCCGGTCAATCAGGGGGTCTGGCTTGCGATCATGCTGTCGCTGGCGCATGCGCTTTACGCCATCGCGCGGCCCGCCACGGCGGTGCTGGAGCGGGTGCCGGGCACGACGATCTGGTGGGCGCTGGCCCGCGGTGAAAAGGGCGAAAGCGAGCCCGGCATTCTGGTTTTCGCGCTTGGCGCGCCGGTCAATTTCTTCAACGCCCGCGAGATCGAGGCAGGGCTCTTGGCCGCCCTGCGCGCCGCCCCGCCGGACCTGCGCCTGATCGTGCTCGAGGCGACCGCCGTCATCGGCATCGACTACACCGGCGCCCGCATCCTGCGCGCGATGATCGAGCGGCTGCGCGCCGAGGGGCTTGAGGTCGCGCTTGCCCGCCTGGAAAGCCCGAGGGCGGCGCTGGCGGCGCGACGCACGGGGCTTTTGACCGCGATCGGTGAGGGCAACGTCTTCCACTCTGTGGAAGAGGCCATCCGCCAACACCGGTCCAGACCATCGGTTTGATCTGGCGCATTGCGCGCAGGCCCGCCCCGGTCCAGCCTTCGACCGACCCCGGAGGACCCGATGGCCCACGAACCTGCCCCCCTTCCGATCCCGCCCCTTGACCGTGCCATCCACGCGCAACAGGCGCGGCTCACGGGCGGCATCTCGCCCGCCTCGCTCAGCGCGGCCTGGCTCGACTGGGTGGCGCATCTGGTGAACTCGCCCGGCAAGCAGGCCGATCTGATCGACCGCGCCGCCCGCAAGAGCGCGAGCTTTGCCGCCTACCTTGCCCGAAGCACGACCCGGCCCCCCGAACCCGTGATCCAGCCCCTTCCGCAGGACCGCCGGTTCCGGGGCGAGGCATGGCAACGTCAGCCCTTTGCCGCCATGTCGCAGGCCTTCCTGCTGACCCAGCAATGGTGGCATCAGGCCGCCAAGGGGGTCGAGGGCGTCTCGCCCCACCACGCCGACGTGACCGCCTTCGTCGCGCGCCAGATCCTCGACACCGTGTCGCCCGCGAATTTCCCTTTGACCAATCCCGAGGTGCTGGACCGGACGATCCGCACGGGCGGGATGAATTTCGTCGCCGGCTGGGCGAATGCGATCGAGGACTGGCAACGCCTCGTGCGCGGCCAGAGCCCGGTGGGCAGCGAGGCCTTTCGCCCCGGCAAGGAGGTCGCGGCGACCCCCGGCAAGGTCGTCTATCGCAACGACCTGATGGAACTGATCCAGTATGCGCCCACCACGAAGGCGGTGCGGGAAAAACCGGTGCTGATCGTGCCGGCCTGGATCATGAAATACTACATCCTCGACCTCTCGCCGCAGAACTCGATGGTAAAATACCTCGTGGACCGGGGGCACACGGTCTTCATGATCTCATGGAAGAACCCGACCGAGGCGGACCGCGACAAGGGAATGGCCGACTACCTGCGCCTTGGCGTGATGGCCGCGCTGGACGAGGTGGGCAGGATCGTTCCCGAGCAGCCGGTTCAGGCGGTGGGCTATTGCCTTGGCGGCACGCTTCTGGCGATCGCCGCCGCCGCGATGGGGCGGGACGGCGACCACCGCCTTGCCTCGGTCACGCTTTTCGCCGCGCAGACCGATTTCACCGAAGCGGGCGAGATCATGCTTTTCATCGACCAGAGCCAGGTCGCCTTCCTTGAAGACATGATGTGGGACAAGGGTTACCTCGACACCAGCCAGATGGCGGGCGCCTTCCAGCTTTTGCGGTCGAACGACCTGATCTGGAGCCGGATCGTGCACGACTACCTGATGGGCGAACGCGCGCCGATGACCGACCTCATGGCCTGGAACGCGGATGCGACGCGGATGCCCTACCGCATGCACTCGGAATACCTGCGCCACCTGTTTCTGGAAAACGACCTGTCCGAGGGTCGGTTCGAGGTCGAGGGCCGTCCCGTCGCGCTGACGGACATCCGGGTGCCGCTGTTCGTGGTGGGGGCGGAAACCGATCACGTCGCGCCCTGGAAATCGGTCTTCAAGATCTGCCTGCTCAGCGATACCGAGGTCACGTTCCTCTTGACCTCGGGCGGCCACAACGCGGGCATCATCAGCGAGCCGGGCCACCCCCACCGGCACCACCGCGTCTCGACCCGCGTCGAGGGCGATCCCCATCTCGGGCCGGACGACTGGATCGCGGCGCAGCCGGCCCGGCAGGGATCGTGGTGGCCGGTCTGGGCCGACTGGCTTGACGCCCACGGCGGGCCTCAGGGCAAGCCGCCCGCGATGGGCAGGCCGCTCGAAGACGCGCCGGGGCATTACGTGCTGCTGGCCTGACCGGCCAGCCCGTCATTCGAGACGCGCGGGGAAGCCCGGGGCCCGCAGGTCGGTGTTCAGCACATCCTCCAAAAGCTTCACGATCTGCGTCGATTGCGCCGCCCCGCCATAGGCCGCCTTGCCCTTCACGAAGGTCTGCTGCACCACCCCGGCCAGATCCAGCGGCACGCCGAATTCCCGCCCGAAGCCCATGGCAAAGCCAAGATCCTTCAGCGCCAGATCCATGGTGAAGGCGATGTCATAGCTCCCGTTCAGGATCAGCTGGCCTTCTGTTTCATGGACAAAGCTCGTGCCCGACGACGCGGTGATCGCCTGCCAGGCCTTGCCAAGGTCAAGCCCGCCGCGCTTGGCCAGCATCAGCGCCTCGCCATCGGCGACAAGGTGGATGAAGGCCAGCATGTTGGTGATGACCTTGATGACCGCGGCAGATCCCAGCGGCCCCATGTGGAAGATCTTGCCCCCGATCGCCTCGAGCGCCGGGCGATGCGCCTCGAACAAGGTCTCGGGTCCGCCGGCCAGCACCGTGATCTCGCCGCGCGCGGCAAGGTGGACGCCGCCGGTCACCGGCGCCTCCAGCACATCGATGCCCGAGGCACTGGCAAGCGCCGCCAACCGCAGCATGTCGTCGCGCCCGAGCGTCGAATTCTCGATCCAGGTCGCGCCGGCGCGCAGCGCGGGCAGCATCTCGGCCAGCACCGCCTCGCTCACCGCAGGGGACGGCAGGCAGGTGAAGACGTGATCGACACCGGCAGCCAGGTCCGCGACCGACCCCGCGACCGTCGCGCCAAGCGCCCGGTGGCGTTCCGCGAGCTTCGCGTCCCGGTCATAGACCGTCACCTGAAACCCGGCCCGGATCAGGCTTTCGGCCAGATGCCCGCCCAGATTGCCCAGTCCGATATAGCCGTAGTGCATTCTCTCTCCCCTCATGCCGGCACGTGAATGTGATAGGTGGCCCGGATCGCCGCGTCGATCTCCGGGTCGATCAGGTTCCCGGCCTTGGCAAGGATCGCGTTCTTGCGCGCGATGGCCCGGTCGAGCAGCTCGGGCTTGCCCGCCTCCACCCATTCCTTGGGGCTCATCCGGTTGCCCACCACGGGATAGACGTATTCGGTCTGCATCAGGCTCAGCGTCTGTTCGGACCCGAGGTAATGGCCCGGCCCGCCCAGACAGACCTGCGTCATCGCCTCGATCGACACCTTGTCCTCGGTCACCTCGATGCCACGCACGCAGCGCATGACCTGACCCAGGATGTCATCGCCCATCACGAGGCTTTCCAGACAGAAGCCCAAGAGCGAGGCATGCATCCCCACCGCCTCATAGGCCATGTTGAGCCCGGAGAGCCCGGCAAGGACGTTGGTGATCCCCTGCTCCCAGCCCGCCTGCATGTCCGGCAGCTTGCTGTCCGAGATGCCCGAGGCCGCGCCGCCCGGCAGGCCGTAGAACTGGTGCATCTGTGCGCAGCCCGCCGTCAGCAGGGCCTGTTCCGCAGACCCGCCCGACATCGCGCCCGTGCGCAGGTCCGACACGAAAGGCCAGGTGCCGAAGATGCAGGGATGCCCGGGCACCATCGCATTCACATAGACCAGCCCGGCAAGGCATTCGGCCATCGCCTGAACGATGGCCAGCGCGATCGGCGCGGGTGCCGTGGCCCCCGCCTGCCCGGCCGACAGCAGAAGGATCGGCATCCCGCCCTCGACGCACAATTCCATCGTGCGGCAGCTCTCTTCGGCGAATTTCATCGGCGGCACGACGAAGCAGTTGGAATTGCTGACGAAAGGCCGCTCGCGCCACTTCTTCTCGCCGCCCGCGATCATGTGCAGAAGCTCGAAACACCCCTTTACATGCGAGGGGTCCGAAAAGGATGTGCCCACATGCTTCGTCGTGCCCGCGCAACAGGCGTAAAGCGTGTTCACGTCCATGTCGTAATTGTCGGCGATATCGCGGCAGACCATGGCGCGCTGGAAGAAGTGCACGTTATCAAGGTTATGGGTCAGCCGCGCCGCGTCAAAGAGATCCTTCGAGGTCGAATCCCGATAGTCGTTACGCTCCAGATCGACGATATGCACCGCCGCGCCAGCCGTGCCGAAATGCACATTGGTCCCGGTCAGGTGCAGGTCGTATTTCGGATCGCGCCCATGCAGGGTGATCCCCCGCGCGGCCTTGGCCAGCATGTCCTCGACCAGCGCGCGCGGAAAGCGGACACGCCCATCCTCGCCCATCACCGCCCCGGCGCGGGTCAGGATCTCGCGCCCCGTGGGCGGCACCGAGCCGAAGCCGATCACCTCCAGCGCCTCCAGCGCCGATTGGTGGATGCGCTCCATGCCCTCCGCGCTCAGCGGCTTGTATTGCCCGCCGGGCAAGCCCGGCCGCACCGGCCGCAGGGCCTCCGCCAGCGGCGCCGCGCGCAAAGCCACCCGGCTCGCCCGTCCGCCCGCCCGCCGCGCCCGTTCGGGCGCGCAACCGATCACCGTCTCTTCCATGCCAGCACCCATTTTCTGTCCTCAAATCTCCTCGGGGATGAGCCCCCGGCGCCTGTCACATCCGCACGCGGTCCGCTTTCGGGTCATACATCGGCACGAGCGAGGCCCGCGCCGGCACCCGCCGCCCGGCAATCTCGATCTCGTAGCGCGAGGCCAGAACCTCCTCGGCGCTTTCGCCCCGGCAGGGCACATAGCCCATGCCCACCGCGCCCCCGAGCGCATGCCCGTAATTGGCCGAGGTCACGATGGACACGATCTTGCCATCCCGCACCACCGCCTCGTTGTGAAACAGCATCGGCTCGGGGTCCTCGAGCAGGAACTGCACCATCCGCCGCTCAAGCCCCGCCTCGCGCTTGGCCAGCACAGCGTCGCGGCCGATGAAGTCGCCCTTGCCGGTCCTGACCGCGAAGCCCAGGCCCGCCTCCAGCACATGATCCTCGTCCGTGATGTCATGGCCCCAGTGACGGAAGGCCTTCTCGATCCGGCAGGAGTCGAGCGTGTGAAGCCCGCAAAGCCTGATCTCCGGGGCGGCCTCGGTCAGCGCCTCGAAGACATGCGCGGCCTGATCGGTCGAGACGTAAAGCTCCCAGCCGAGTTCGCCCACATAGGTGACCCGATGCGCCCGCGCGAGGCCCATGCCGATCTCGATTTCTCGCGCCGTGCCAAAGGGATGGCCCGCGTTGCTCAGGTCGTTGGGCGAGACGCGCGCCAGCACCTCGCGCGCCTTGGGCCCCATCAGGCACAGCACCGCCTCGCCCGCCGTCACATCGGTGATGACGGCGAAATCCGCGCCGACGTGGCGGTTGAGCCAGGCCAGATCGCGCCTGAGCGTCGCCCCCGGCACGACCAGCAGGAAGGCCGTCTCCGACAGCCGCGTGACGGTCAGGTCGCTCTCGATCCCGCCACGCGCGTTCAGCATCTGCGTATAGACGATGCGCCCCGGCGCCACGTCCATGTCATTGGCACAGACCCGTTGCAGGAAGGCCAGCGCATCGCGCCCCTCGACGCGGATCTTGCCGAAGCTGGTCATGTCGAAGAGGCCCACGCCGGTGCGCACCGCCATGTGCTCGGCCTTCTGGTTCTCGAACCAGTTCTGCCGGCCCCAGTCGTAGCGGTATTCGCGCTCCTGCCCGGGGAGGGCGAACCAGTTCGCCCGCTCCCAGCCCGCCACCTCGCCGAAGACGGCGCCTCGCTCGGCCAGCGCGCCATGCAGCGGCGAGCGGCGCACCCCGCGCGCGGTCTCCATCTGCCGATAGGGCCAGTGATCGGCGTAAAGCAGGCCCAGCGTCTCGCTCACCCGCTCCTTCAGATAGCGGCGGTTGCGCTGGAAGGGCTGCGCCCGGCGGATATCCACCTCCCACAGATCGAAGGGCGGCTCGCCGTCGTTGAGCCATTGCGCCAGCGCCATCCCCGCGCCCCCCGACGACACGATCCCGATCGAGTTGTAGCCCGCCGCAACCCAGTAGCCCTTCAGCTCCGGCGCCTCGCCCAGGTAATAGCGGTCGTCCGGCGTGAAGCTTTCGGGTCCGTTGAAGAAGGTGTGGATGCCCGCCGTCTCGAACATCGGCATCCGGTGCATCGCGGCTTCCAGGATCGGCTGGAAATGGTCGAAATCCTCGGGCAGCGCGTCGAAGCAGAAATCCTCGGGGATGCCCGCCATGCCCCAGGGCTTGGCCTTCGGCTCGAAGGCGCCCAGCATCATCTTGCCCGCGTCCGACTTGTAATAGGCGCATTCGTCGGGCACCCGCAGCACCGGCAGGTGGCCCAGCCCCTCGATCGGTTCGGTGACAAGGTAGAAATGCTCGCAGGCATGCAGCGGCAGGCTCACCCCCGACTGCGCCGCCAGATCGCGCCCCCACATGCCGCCGCAGTTGATGACGATGTCGGCCGCGATGTGCCCGCGCGCGCCCCCCGCCTCCCAATCGACGCCGGTCACCCGCGCGCCGTCGTCGGTCACGCCGGTCACCTTCACGCCCTCGTGGATGGCAACTCCGCGCATCCGCGCGCCCTTGGCCAGCGCCATGGCGATGTTGGCCGGATCGCACTGGCCGTCAAGCGGCAGATGCACCGCGCCCACGACATCGCCCACCTCGAGATGGGGATACATCGCCTTCACCTCGGCGGGCGAGATCTCGTTCACCTCGACGTCGAAGGCCCGCGCCAGTGTCGCCTGCCGCAGCAGCTCCTCGTGCCGCGCCTCGGTCAGCGCGACCGAGATCGACCCCACCTGCCGCATCCCCGTGGCAACGCCGGTCTCGGCCTCGAGCTTGACGTAGAGATCGGCCGAATACTTGGCGAGCCGCGTCATGTTCTGGCTGCCGCGCAGCTGGCCCACCAGCCCCGCCGCATGCCAGGTCGTGCCGCAGGTCAGCTGCTTGCGTTCCAGCAGCACCACGTCGGTCCACCCCAGCTTGCCCAGATGATAGGCCAGCGAGCAGCCCGACACGCCGCCCCCGATGATGACCGCCCGCGCCTTCGCCGGTAGTTGCTGCATCCTGCGTTCCTCATGCCCGGGGACGCCCTGCGCCCCCTTTTCTGTCTGAAAATATCCCGGGGTCCGGGGCAGAGCCCCGGTCCCGCCGATCTCACGCACGCAACCGAAGGTTCGCCGGGTCCCACGGCGCCCCGTCGAGCACCTTCGCCGCGCGGCGCTCGCCGAACACCTCGACCTCCAGCGCCGTCCCCGGCACCGCGAGGTCCGACCGCAGCATCCCGAGCGCGACGCAGGCCTCCACCCGGAAGCCCCAGCCGCCCGATGTCGTCTCGCCCACCACGGCGCCCCCGTGCCAGATCGTGGACATGTAGGGCGGGTCCGTCTCGCCCGGCGCGACCTCGAGGATGACGAACCGCTTGGCGACCCCCGCCTGCCGTTCCGCATCGAGCGCGGCCTTGCCGCGGAAAGCGGGCTTGGACCAGTCCACGAAGCGGTCGAGCCCGCCCTGCAGCACGGTGTAGTCGGTCGAAAGATCGCCCTTCCACGCCCGGTAGCCCTTTTCCAGCCTGAGACTGTCGAGGGCGAACATCCCGAAGGGTTTCAGCCCGTGGGGCGCCCCCGCCGCCATCACCGCGTCATAGACCGCGCCCGTGTCGGCCAGCCGGGAATGAATCTCCCAGCCCAGCTCGCCCGCGAAGGACACCCGCATCAGCATCACGTCCCGGCCCGCGATGCGCGCGGCCTGCCAGGTCAGCCAGGGTTTCGTCAGGTCCGCCTCGGCCACGCCCGCCAGCACGTCGCGCGCCCTTGGGCCGGTCAGGATCTGGCAGGACCAGTCGTCGGTCTCGTCCACCAGCGTCAGCCCGGGGTCGAGGTGGCGCATCAGCCAGTCGCGGTCGTGCACCTGCGCCGTGGCCGCGGTGATCAGCCAGATTTCGTCCTCGGCCAGCCGGCAGATCGACATCTCGGTGACGATCCGGCCCTTGTCGTCGGCGAAATAGCCAAGGCCCAGCCGGCCCACGCCCGGCAGCTTGCCGGTGATCTGGCGGCCCAGCCAGTCGGCCGCGCCCGCCCCCGTCAGGCGGAACCGCGAGAACCCCGGCAGGTCGAGGATACCGGCCGCGTCGCGCACCGCCTGCGCCTCGTCGCGCATCGCACCGAACCATGGCCCCTCGCGATCCCATGTCCGCTGCGCCGCCTCCGAGGTGTCATCGCCCGGACGCGCATACCACAGCGCCCGCTCCCACCCGTTATAGGCGCCATAGACCGCGCCAAGCGCCTGCGTCCGGTCATGGACCGCCGAAAGCTTCCGGGGCCGTCCTTCCGGCCAGGAATGGCGGGGGAAGTGCATGGCATATTCGTTGCCATAGACCTCGAGCCCCTTTGCCACGCAGTAGTCGCGATCCTCGAAACCGGTGAAGCGGCGCGGATCGCAGGACCACATGTCCCATTCGGTGGCGCCCTCCGTCACCCATTCGGCCAGCACCTTGCCCGCGCCGCCCGCCTGGCAGATGCCGAAGGTGAAGACGCAGGCCTCGAAGGCGTTCGGCACGCCGGGCATCGGGCCGATCAGGGGATTGCCGTCCGGCGTATAGGGGATCGGGCCGTTGATAACCTTGGTCAGGTTCGCCTGTTGCAGCAGCGGCACCCGTTCCATCGCATCGTTGATATACCATTCCAGCCGGTCGAGATCGTCGGGGAACAGCTGGAAGCTGAAATCCTCAGGCATCGGGTCGTCCTTGGTCACCCAATGCGCGCGGCAGCCCTTCTCGTAGGGCCCGAGATTGAAGCCGTATTTCTCCTGCCGAAGGTAATATGAGCTGTCCACGTCGCGCAGCAGCGGCAGCTTGTGGCCCACCTCCTTCGACCAGGCCTCCAGTTCCGGGATCGTGTCGAACAGCATGTATTGATGGCTCATCACCATCATCGGCACCTCGCGGCCGAACATGCGGCCCACCTCGGCGGCATAGTAACCGGCGGCGTTCACCACGATCTCGGCCCGGATTTCGCCCTTGGGCGTCTCGATCACCCAGTCGCCCCCCTCGCGCCGGACGCCCGTCACGGGGCAGAAGCGTTCGATGCGCGCGCCCATGGACCGCGCGCCCTTCGCCAGCGCCTGCGTGAGCTGCGCGGGGTCGATGTCGCCGTCGTAAGGGTCATAAAGCGCGCCGGTCAGCTCATGCGTCTCGACGAAGGGATAGCGGCTGCGGATCTCGTCGGGCGTCAACACCTCGAGGTCAATGCCCTGATAGCGCCCCATACCCTTCACGCGCTGGAACTCCATCAGCCGTTCGCGGCTGTGGCCAAGGCGCACCGACCCGGTGACGTGGTAGTTCATCGGATAGTCCACCGCCGCGCCAAGGCCGCGATAGAGCTCGGCCGAATAGCGCTGCATGTTCATGATCGACCAGCTTGACGAGAAGGTCGGAACGTTCCCCGCCGCATGCCATGTGGACCCGGCCGTCAGTTCGTTCTTCTCCAGCAGAAGGCAGTCCGTCCAGCCCGCCTTGGCAAGGTGATAGAGCGCCGAGGCCCCCACTGCCCCGCCGCCGATGATGACCACCCGCGCTTGCGTCGGAAATCCGCTCATGCCTGCCCTCCCCTGCTTCGGCGCAGAGTATCCGGCTGCATACCGGCGCTTTCAATTCACCCGGAGCGGGGATATTGATCGGGAAAATCGATCAGGGTCGTTCCATGCAGATCGAGCTTCTGGAAACCTTCCTCGACCTCGTGGAAACCCGCAGTTTCCACCGCACGGCAGAACGCATGGGCGTGACGCAATCGACCGTCTCGGCGCGGCTTCTGGCGCTGGAATCGGCGGTCGGGCGGCGTCTTTTCACCCGCTCGCGCGCGGGCACGCAGCTGACGACCGAGGGGCTGAAGTTCGAGCCCCACGCCCGCAGCCTGCGTCGGGAATGGACGGAAAGCCTGCGGGCCGTGCAATCCACCGCGACAAGCGCGCTGAGCCTGCGGATCGGCATCCAGCAGGACGTCGCCGCCCTCTATCTCGGGGCCTGGGTGGCAGCGTTCCGGGCCGCGCTGCCGCAGACGGCGTTTTACATCGAGCCGGATTATTCCATCCAGATCTGCACCGACATCGTGCAGGGGGCGAGCGATTTCGGCATCATCTTCACGCCGCGCCCGCAACCCGATCTCTACTTCGAGCAGCTTGGCGAAATTCCCTATCGGCTTGTCTCGACCGAGGCTGACCGCCGCGCCGATCTGCGGGTCGAGGCGCATATCCGCACCGAATATTCGCCCGCCTTCGCGCGGCTGCACGATCAGGCCCTGCCCGGTTTCACCGAAACGCCGGTCTCGAGCGGCCAGACGGCGGCGGTAGAGGCGTTGCTTCTGGCGATGGGCGGGTCGGCCTTCCTGCCGGGTCCGGTCGTGGACCGGCTCGTGGCCGAGGGCCGGGCGAAGGCGGTCACGGACGTCGCGCCGATCGGCCAGCCCGTCTATGCGGCCCTCCATGTGAAGAACCGCCCCGGTCACCTGCACCGGCGCATTCTTGGCATCCTGCGCGACCGCTTCGGCGCAAAGGCGCGCCCGCGCGGCTAGGCGGCTCGGCGTTCCACCCGTGGATAAAGCGTCGCCATGCTGACCCCGCGCGCAGCGTTTAGCACCATCAGTGCGGCCCAGAGCCCGGTATTGCCCCAGATCGGCAGGAAGGTCAGCAGCGCCACCGCGTAGCAGGCAACCGAGATCGCCATCGCCCCCAGCATGGCCCGCGTCATCGTCGCCCCGATGAAGATGCCGTCGAACATCCAGCTTGCCACGCCGATCAGGGGCGCTGCCACGACCCAGGGCAGGAAGGCGCGCGCGGTCTCGCGCACCGCCGGGTCGGTCGTCATCACGTCGATCAGGCCGGGTCCGATCAGCGCGAAGCCCGCCGCCAGTGCCAGCGCGCCGCCCGCGCCCCATTGTCCCGTCAGCACCGCCGCGCGGCGCAGCTCGGCCCGCGCCCGCGCGCCCACCGCCTGCCCCACCAGCGACTCGGCCGCAAAGGCAAAGCCGTCCAGCGCGAAGGCGGTGATCTCGAGAAACTGCATCAGCACCTGGTTCGCAGCCAGGATGCGGTCGCCAAAGCCCGCGCCAAGAAAGGTGAAGGCGGTGAACGAGCCCTGCAACAGCACGGTGCGCAGCATGATGTCGCCGTTCACCTGCACCATGCGCCGCAGCTTCACCCGGTCAAAAAGCCGCCGCGCATCATGCCAGAACCCGCCCGCGAAGGCGCCGCGACAGAGCCAGAGGCCAAGGATCAGCCCGGACCAATCCGCGATCACCGTGGCCCCCGCCACTCCGCGCACGCCCCAGCCAAGGCCGAGGACGAACCACAGGTCCAGCGCGATGTTCGCAAGGTTCATCCAGAGTTGCAGGACCAGAACCCCGCGCGTGCGCTCGGTCGCGATCAGCCATCCGGTGACGGCATAGGCCGAAATCGTCGCGGGCGCGCCCCAGATGCGCAGCGACAGGTAGCTGCGGGCCAGCCGCTCGACCTCGGCCGAGGCGGGCGCCACGCGGAAGGCAAGCCAGAACAGCGGGCCCTGCAAGGCGATGGCCGCCAGCCCCGCCGCCCCGCCGATCAGAAGCGCGCGGGCAAGGATCGCGCCCACCTCGGCCTCGTCGCGCGCGCCGCGGGCCTGCGCCACCATGCCGGACGTGCCCATGCGCAGAAACCCGAAGATCCAGTAGATCGACGACAGCACCACCGCGCCAAGACCCACGGCCCCGATGGGGGCCGCTTGCCCCATCTGGCCCACGACGCCGGTATCGACCGCGCCCAGAAGCGGCACCGTCGCGTTCGACAGCACGATGGGCAGGGCGATGGCCAGAACCCGGCGGTGGGTCAGTCCCGTGTCAGCCATCCTTTTCGGGCATCAGGAAATGCCCCGTCGCCTGCGCGATGGGGCGGGCGCGGTTGTCCTGCCAGGCCTCGACATGCACGCTGGCATAGCGCCGGCCGGACCGGTTGATCCGCGCCCGCGCATAGGCATCGCGCGGCAGGCCCGAGCGCAGGTAATCCACCGTGAAGTCGATGGTCTTCGGCAGACGCGGCAGGCGACCTTCGAGCGTCGCGGGGTCAAGCTGGCCGGCCTCCATCTGCTCCCAGAGCGTGGCCCACGAGAGTTCGATGATCGCGGTGATTTCCAGAAACGCCGCCAGCGCGCCGCCATGCAGCGCGGGCAGACGCGGATTGCCGACGAGGCGGTCGGCATAGGGCAGGATCGCGGTCAGTTCATCGCCGCGCCGGTCGAATTCGACACCCAGAAAGCGGATGTAGGGCACGCCCGCGACCAGCGCCTTAAGCGCCGCGTCGCGCCGCTGCTTGATGACCTGAACGGGTTCGGGCTTCGGGCGGCTCATGACGCGCGCTCCACGGTAAAGGCGCCGGTGGCGGTGGCCACGGGGCGGTCGCCATCGTCATCCATCGCCACGGCGCGGACAAAGGCCACGGTGCGGGTCACGTGATGGCATTCGGCGCGCGCGCGGATGCGCTGGCCCGGCGTGGCGGGCCGCATGTAGTCGATGCGCAGATCGAGCGTCGCCGTGCCAAGCGCTCCGGTCGGATGGCTCATCACCGCAATGCCGCCGCAGGTATCCATGAGGGCCGACACCGCCCCGCCGTGGATGACGCCGGTCGCGGGATCGCCGACGAAGCGTTCGTCATAGGCCATGGAGACTTCCGCCACGCCATCGCCGATCGCGTCCAGCTCCATCCCGAGCGCCGCGGAATGCGGCAGGGCCAACATGAACTTGCGGGTGTTCTCGATCCGGCTGTCGGTCATGCGCGTCTCCCTCGCCTGCGCCTGTTATTCGCCCTTGCGCAGCCGGCTGCAACCCCCGGTCGTCCGAAGGGCGATTGCGCCGGCCTGCCCGAGCGGGTAATTTCGTGCGGGGAGAGACAGATGACCGACAACCGCCTCAGCTTCAAGGACATGTGCGCGCGCTTCGACGTGACCCCGCGCACCCTGCGCTATTACGAATACATCGAGCTGCTCGCCCCCGAGAAGGACGGTCGCGCCCGGTTCTACGGCCCGCGCGAGGTGGCACGGATGACGCTGATCCTGCGCGGGCGGCGCTTCGGCTTCTCGCTCGAGGAGATTCGCCAGTGGCTGGAGCTTTACGGCCAGAAGGGCACGCGGACCCAACTCGAGGCGTGGATCGACCTCGCCAATCGCCAGCTGAGCGTTCTGGCCGGACAAAAGGCAGAGCTTGAGGCGACCATTGCCGATCTGCGCGCGCTGCGCGATCAGACGGCAGAAACGCTTGCCCTCGAGGGTGGCGCGGGCTGACGCCGCGCCGGGGGGCTCAGGCGTCCCGCAGGATCTTCGCCAGCGGCTCGAACATCTCGGCATTGGCTGCGATGACAGACCCCTTGTCGAGGATGTCGTCGCCCGGCCGGATCGGGCCGACCAGCCCGCCCGCCTCGCGCACGAGCAACAGGCCAGCGGCAAGGTCCCAGGGCTTCAGCCCGCGTTCCCAGAAGCCTTCGTAGCGCCCCGCCGCGACATAGGCGAGGTCGAGCGCCGCCGCCCCGAAGCGCCGGACCCCGGCACAGGCCGGCATCAGCCGCGCGAGGTCCTGCAGGGTGGCCGGCAGCGCCGGCCGGCCGCCGAAGGGCACGCCGGTGGCAAACAGGCTTTCGGTCATCCGGTTGCGGCCCGACACGCGGATGCGGCTTTCGTTCATCCAGGCGCCCGAGCCCTTTTCGGCCCAGTAGATCTCGTCTTTCGCGGCATCGAAGACCACGGCCGAGACGATCTCGCCCTTGTGTTCAAGCGCGATCGACACGGCCCAATGCGGCAGGCCGTGCAGGAAGTTGGTCGTCCCGTCCAGCGGATCGACGATCCAGCGCCGCGTCGGGTCCTGCCCTTCGACCGCGTCGCTTTCCTCGCCGACCCAGCCATAGGTCGGGCGGCCGCCCATCAGTTCCTCGCGGATGATCTTCTCGGCGGCAAGGTCGGCACGGCTGACGAAGTCCCCCGGCCCCTTGGCCGACACCTGCAGGTTCTCCACCTCGCGGAAGTCCTTCACGAGGCTGCGGCCGGCCTTGCGGGCGGCCTTGATCATCAGGTTGAGGTTCGCGCTGCCTTGCATCCGGGGGCTCCTTGGCGGGTCAGGGCGAGCGTATAGGCCCGATGCGCCGGAAAGGAAAGACCATGAGGCCCATCGGGTGCTTGATTGCAAGGCCCCGGAGGCTTAGACGGTTGAGCGAGATTTCGCCCATGGAATGACGATGACATTTTTCCGCCGACTCGCCGGGGCCCTGATGGCCGCGGCCCTAGCCCTGCCCTTGCCCGCCGCCGCCGGAACGCTGGCCATCGGCTTCGGAGACTCGATGTTCTCGCACAAGGGGGCGCCGTCATCGGCGACGCTCGACCTGGAATGGCAGGCCGCGCCCCTGTGGCAGCCGGGCCAGTGGCGCATCTCGCCCTTCGTCGCGCTGTCCTTCGACCGCCACAACGACACATGGGGCGGCATCGGGCTGACGGCGCAGCGCGACTTCGGCAGCTGGTTCGTCGAGATCAGCGAAGTCCCCGGCCTTTATCACAACGGCGGCGCCGCGACGGATCTGGGCGGTCCGCTGGAATTCCGCACGCTCTTCGGTCTGGGCTACCACGTCACCGACACGACGTCGGTGATGCTTGCAGCCTACCACCGGTCGAACGCGAACCTTTATGCGCCGAACCCCGGCGTGAACACGGTCAGCCTGCGCTTCCTGCAACGCTTCTGATCAGCCGCGTTGCATCTTCACGGGCTCGGTCCGCCCGAGCCTGAGGAAATGCGCCATGAAGGGTTTCACCGCATCCTCTTCGCGCGTGGCGGCGTAAAGCCGCTTCGTCAGCCCCCGCGCCGTGACCGGCCGGGTGACGTAATCGGCGTTGGTCTTCACCTCGCGCACCACCCAGTCGGGCAGCACCGCCACGCCCCGGTTCGAGGCGACCAGCATCAGGATCACTGCCGTCAGTTCCACCTGCCGCACCGCGCGGGGTTCCACCCGCGCGGGCGTCAGCAGTTCCGAGAAGATGTCGAGGCGCGACCGTTCCATCGGATAGGTGATGAGCGTCTGGTCGCGGAAGTCGTCGGCCTCGACGAATTCCTTCAGCGCCAAGGGGTTCTGCGAGGAAGCGACGAACACCGGCGAATAGTCGAAGAGCGGGTTGAAGACGACGCCGGGCAGGTCTTCGGGGTCTGACGAGATGACAAGGTCCACCTCCTCGCGCATCAGCGCGGGCAAGGCGCCGAAGGCAAGGCCGGGGCGGATGTCTACGTCCACTTCGGGCCAGGCGTGGCGGAATTTCTCCAGCACCGGGAAGAGCCATTCGAAACAGGCGTGGCATTCGATGGCGATGTGCAGCCGCCCCACCTTGCCGGATTTCAGCGCCGCGAATTCCTCGGCCAGCGCCTCGATCTCGGGCAGCACACGTTCAGCCGCGCGCAGAAGGCGCAGGCCGGCGGCCGACAGCGTCATGGGCTTCGACCGGCGGACGAACAGTTCCACCCCGACCTGATCCTCCAGCCCCTTGATCTGGTGGGACAGGGCCGACTGCGTCATGTTCATCTGATCCGCCGCGCGGGCCAGCCCGCCCGCCTCGTGGATCGCCCGGATCGACCGCAGGTGACGCAGCTCGATGTGCATCTTGCGACATTCCTCATGTTGATCTTGAAGATTATGAATTTGTCTCACGTTCCGCCGCGTGCGACAAGGGGCTTGTGAACAGGAGGTTCCCATGACCAGCCCCGCCGTGTCTTTCGAGTTTTTCCCGCCGCAATCGCTCGAGGCGAGCTTCCGCCTGTGGGAAACCGTCCAGATGCTGGCGCCGCTGCGGCCGGACTTCGTGTCGGTCACCTACGGGGCGGGCGGGACGACGCGCAAGCTCACGCATGAGGCGGTCACCACGATCGGCAAGGCCACGGGGCTGCGGGTTGCGGCGCATCTGACCTGCGTCGATGCCACCCGGGCGGAAACCATGGAGATCGCCGACAGCTATGCCGCGGCCGGGATCACCGACCTTGTCGCGCTGCGGGGCGACGCGCCGAAGGGGGCCGCGCGTTTCACCGCGCATCCGGAGGGCTTCGCCGACACCGTCGAACTGATCGAGGCGCTGGCCGCGACCGGCAAATTCACCCTGCGCGTGGGCGCCTATCCCGAAAAGCACCCCGAGGCCGCCGATACCGCCGCCGACATCCAGTGGCTCAAGCGCAAGATCGAGGCCGGCGCCACGGCCGCGATCACGCAGTTCTTCTTCGAGGCGGAGACCTTCCTGCGCTTCCGCGACGCCTGCGCCGACGCGGGCATCACCGCGCCCATCATTCCCGGCATCCTGCCGATCGAGAACTGGGAAGGCACGAAGCGCTTCGCCGCGCGGTGCGGGACAAGCGTTCCGCACTGGCTGGACGAGGCCTTCACGACCGCCCGGCGCGACGGGCGCGAAGAACTTCTGGCGACCGCGCTCTGCACGGAACTGTGCGACACGCTGTTGCAGGAAGGTGTCGAGAACCTGCATTTCTACACGCTCAACCGCCCCCACCTGACGCGCGACGTCTGCCATGCGCTTGGGCTGGTGCCAGAGGTCGCGCTGGAAAAGGTGGCCTGAGGGCGCCGACCGTCTCCCTGCTTGCGCGCGTTTCACTTCCCGCGCAAGGAGACCTGGGCCGTGTTCCGCGTGGAACGCGGCCCATTTGTCTTGCCGGGCACCCCGGGCGGCCTTCCCCTCCCCCGGTCCCCCCGATAGGTTGCCCGGACAGGAGGCCAGCATGACCCATTCATCCCCCTCGTCCGATCCCGCGGCCTTGCGCCACGAGATGTCGGGGCTCGATTACCTCCACGCCATGCTGCGCGGCGAGGCGCCCGCGGCGCGGATGGCCGAGACGATGAACGTCCGGCTGCATTCCGTCGCAGAGGGCCGCGTCACCTTTCGCGGCGTCCCGCTGGCGCAGCACTGCAATCCCTTCGGGGCGGTGCATGGCGGCTGGTATGGGGCGCTGCTGGACAGCGCGCTTGGCTGCGCGGTGATGTCCGGCCTGCGCAAGGGCGCGCATTACACGACGCTTGAATTCAAGGTGAACATCACCCGCGCCCTGCCGCTCGGGGTCGAGGCCGAGGCGCTGGCGATCCTTCAGCACGGCGGCCGCAGCACCGCCGTCGCCGCCGCCGAACTCCGCGGGGTCGAGGACGGCCGGCTCTACGCGACAGGCTCGACCACCTGCATCATCATGGCCGGCTGAGCGGCAGCGCCCCAAGTTCGGATGCCCGGAATCCGTGCCAGCGGGCGCGCAGATGATGTTCGCGGTGCCACGCGGCCGCCGAAGGATGAATCGCCTCGGACGGGTCCTGCCCCACCGGGCGGCGACGGCGCTTGACGAACAGCTTGCCGATCCCGCTCCACGTGCCGACCATCGGCGCGTCCGGGTCGGTCGGAAACCGCGAGCGCCAGTCGCCCGGCAGGCCAAGGCCGCAGGTTTCGGCCTTGGACAGCATCCAGACCAGCGGGATATTCGCAAGCGGGCGGCAGGCCTGCGCCGCGCCCAGCATCCCGCCCACATCGCCATGCGCGCCGCGGAACCAGACCTGTTCCACCCGGCCCGTGTAATCCTCGGGGCAATGCCACAGGACCGGCGAGAAGGCGACGCGCGTCTCGTCCAGCGCAAGCGCATGGAAGCCGCGACGGATCACCGGCCCCAGTTCGTGGTTGTGAAAGTCGTGCTTGGGCTGGCTGAAGCGGCGCACCACCGGGAACGGCAGACCGAGCGCCTTCACCGTGTCCCAGACGCCGACCATCTCGATCGCCACTTCGTCGTGGCACATCAGCCGCCGGAACGCCGCAGCGGCCTGCGTATCGGGACCGGTCTGATAATGGCGATAGGCCAGAACGATGTTGCGCACCGTCGCCTCGTCCGCGCGCACCAGCCCGATCCGGTCGATCACGCCGGCAAGCGACCGCACGGCATAGGCCCCGCGCGAATAGCCGAAAAGGAAGATGCGATCCCCGGGCCGATAGCGCGAGGCCAGAAAGCCGTAGGCGCGGCGGATCTGGCGGTTGATCCCCCGCCCCTGCAAGACGTCGGGCGTGTGGCGCCAGCTCTGCCACTGGATGCCCGCCTCGTAATAGATCGACATCCGGGCCGAAGGGGCCAGTTCACGCAACAGCCGGTAGGTCCGCCCGGCATTCGTCTCTTGCCCCGGCGACAGCGTGGACATGGTGCCATCGAGGATGACGACATGGTCGATGGGGCCGCGCAGCGGCGCGTGATCGGGGCCATGTGCCTCGATCCGCGCGGGGCGGCCCCATTGCCAAAGTCGTCTAACCCAGCGCACCCTCCGGTTCCTTCTGTTCGGCGGCCTTGAGCCATTGCCACACCCGATGCGGCGTGCAGGGCATGTCCACCATCCGCACACCGCGGTCCCACAGCGCATCCAGAACCGCGTTCGTCACGGCCGCCAACGCGCCCACCGTCCCCGCCTCGCCGCAGCCCTTCATGCCAAGCGGATTGGCGGTCGAGGGGACAGGTTCCGTTGTAAACCGGAACATGGGCAAATCTTCGGCACGCGGCATGGCATAGTCCATGAACGATGCCGTGAGGATCTGACCGGCATCGTCATAGGC
This sequence comes from Paracoccaceae bacterium, assembly GCA_028875855.1. Lineage (GTDB taxonomy): Bacteria > Pseudomonadota > Alphaproteobacteria > Rhodobacterales > Rhodobacteraceae > Solirhodobacter. The sequence continues at coordinate 24,106 of JAGWVA010000002.1, read as the reverse complement.
GACCTGTTCCATGACCGCCTGACCGAAGCCCTGCGCCACGCCGCCATGCACCTGCCCCTCGGCCAGTTGCGGATGCATGAGGTTGCCGAAGTCGTCGGTGACGACATAGCGCTGAAGCGTCACCTTGCCGGTCTCGGGGTCCACCTCGACCTCGGCCAGATGCGCGCCGTTGGGGTAGCTGCGCCCCGGCAGGGTGATCCGCTCCTCGTGTCGCAGCAGGTCCACGCGCCCCGCCGCGCGGGCCAGATCGGCCGCCTCGATCAGGGTCAGGGTCCGGTTCGAGCCGGGGGCGCGGAAGGCGCCATCCTCGAAGGCCGGTTCCGCCCCCAGTTCATCGGCAAGGAACGGCACGAAGGCCGCGACCATCTTTTCGACCGTCGCAAGCGTCGCCACCGACTGCGTGGTGACCGAGCGCGAGCCGCCCGTGCCGCCGCCCGTGGCGATGCGGTCGCTGTCGCCCTGCACCACCACGATGCGCTCGACCGGGATGCCGGTGCGATCCGACAGGAACTGGGCATAGACCGTCTCGTGCCCCTGCCCGTTCGATTGGGTGCCGACGTAAAGGCTCACCGTCCCGTCCTCGTTGAACTCTACCGCCGCGTTTTCGGTCGGATTTCCAAGGATTGCCTCGACATAGTAGCAAAGCCCCAGACCGCGAAGATTGCCGCGCGTCAACGCCTCGGCCTTGCGGGCGGGAAAATCGGCAACCGCGGCCTCGGCCTCGAGGCGGGACAGGACGCGGGGGAAATCGCCCACGTCGTAAAGCTCGCCCGCCGCCGACTTGTAGGGGAAAGCGTCGGGCGCGATGAAGTTGCGCCGGCGCAGTTCGAACGGATCGACGCCCAGCACGCGGGCGGCATGGTCCATCGTGCGTTCCAGCGTATAGATCGCCTCGGGCCTGCCCGCGCCGCGATAGGCATCGACCTGCGTGGTGTTGGTGTAGATGCCTTTTGCATTCACGAAGACGGTCTGCACGTCATAGACGCCGGTCAGCACCTTGGTGGCGATCTCGGACTGCACCCACTGGCCGAAGCCCGAGTTATAGGCGCCAAGATTGGTCAGCGTGTTCACGCGGTAGGCGGTGATCCTGTAGCTTTCGTCGAACGCCAGTTCGGCGGTGGACACCAGATCGCGCCCGCCGTTGTCGCTCAGCATCGCCTCGGTCCGGTCGGCGAACCAGCGCACCGGCGCGCCCAGCATCTTTGCCGCCGCCGAGACGACGAAATATTCCGGATAGGCCCCGGCCTTCATGCCAAAACCGCCGCCCACATCGGGCGTCGTCACATGCACGGCTTCCTCGGGCAGGCCCAGCGACTTGGCGATCACGGCCTTCATCCGCCAGACGCCCTGCCCGCCATAGGCGAGGTGCAGCCGCTCGCCGTCCCAGTCGGCGACGGCGCCGCGCGGCTCCATCGAGTTGGCGATGACCCGGTTGTCTTCCAGACGCAGGCTGACGCGATGGGCTGCCTTGGCAAAGGCGGCCTCGGTCGCGGCCTCGTCGCCATAGACCCAGTCGAAGGCGACGTTGGCGGGCGCCTCGGGATGCAGTTCGGCCCCGCCGGGGGCGACCTCCATGTGCACCGGCAGATCGGCGTAATCGAAGATCACGGCCTCCAGCCCGTCGCGGGCAGCCTCCATCGTTTCGGCGACGATGACGGCGACGGGTTCGCCCACATAGCGCACCCGTCCCTTGGCCAGCACCGGGCGGAAGGGGTTCGCGCCCTGACGGCCGTCACGGCTCTTGACCAGCAGCGCCTCGAGGCCGATGCCGATCCCGGCGGCCTCCAGATCCTCGACCGACAGCGCCAGACGCACGCCCGGCACGGCCCGCACCTCGGTCAGATCGAGCGTCACGATCTCGGCATGGGCGACGGGAGAGCGGAAAAAGACGGCATGCAGCGCGCCCTCGGGGGCGACGTCGTCGATGTAACGACCATGGCCGGTCAGAAAACGGATGTCTTCAATGCGCTTGATCGCCTGGCTTTCGCCGAACTTCGACATGAGGCCCTCGTCGGATGAATGGTGTCGGATGCATCTGGGCCAAGGGTAAGCCTTGCTGCCCCAGTGTCCAGACCAGCCGGTTCAGTTTTCCACAGGTCTGCGCGCGAACCCCCCGAAATGAAACGGGCGGCGCCGGATGGCGCCGCCCGTTTGTCAGGGTGAAACGACCGATCAGCCGCGCAGCGACAGGACCGTTTCCACCGTCAGGTCGCCAAAGCCGTTGAACCGCGTGTTGGTCGCCATCGAATAGGCGCCAAGGCCGCGGAACAGAACATAGTCGCCCTCTTGCATGTCCGCGGGGAAGGCAAGCTCGCCCGGCAGGCGATCGACCGAGTCGCAGGTCGGGCCGAAGCAGATGCGGCTCACGCCCTCGCCCCGGCGCTGCGTGCCGTCGGCCCCGCGCACGTCGATGCGGTCGATCACCCCGATCATCGGCAGTTCGGTCAGCGCGCCATAGACCCCGTCGTTCAGGAAAACGTGGTTGTCGTCGCGGATCGCCTTCACGCGGGCGGCCAGCACGAAGGCCTCGGCCACAAGGCCGCGACCCGGCTCGCAGATCAGCGCGGGGCGGTTCTCGCCGAAGGCTTCGGTCGCGGCGCGGTCGATGGCGGCAAAGGTCGCCTCAAGCCGCGGCATGACCTCGTTGAGCCGGTGCGAGGGGAAGCCCCCACCGACGTTCAGCCGCGCGATGGTGACGCCCGCCGCCTCGGCGATCTCGGCCGCCGTGTGGATGTAGGTCTCCCACGCGGAGGGGTCGGTGCATTGCGTGCCGGGGTGGAAGGTCAGCGAGGGGATGAACCCCGCCGCCGCGACCTGCGACAGAAGCTCGGTCGCGAGTTCCACCGTCGCGCCGAACTTGGCGCCGAAGTTATAGGCCGCGCCCTGCACCGGCAGCTTGAAGCGGACGGAGATTTCGCAATCTTCGGCCGGCACCATCTCGATCAGCTTGGCCAGTTCCGAGTGGCTGTCCACCGACCAGGATTTCACCTTGAGCGCCACCGCCTGCGCAATCTCGCCGCGCGAGCGGACGGGATTGTTGTAGTGCAGCGCCGCGTCCGGGCAGAGCCTGCGGATCGTGCGGATTTCCTCGGGCGAGGCCACGTCGAAACCACGGATGCCCGCGGCGGCGAGGTTCTCCACCACGATTTCCGCCGGGTTGGATTTCACCGCATAGGTGACCAGCCCCGGGAAGCCGTCGATGAAGCGCCGCGCGGTCGCCTGAAGCACCGCCGGGGAGAAGAAGATGACCGGATGATCCGGCTGATTACGGGTCAAAAATTCGGACGGAGTCGTCCAGATCGTTTTCGAGAGCCCCATCGGCGTGCCCTTTCATCCTGCCAACAGAGCGCAGCCTACCCCAGCCCTGGAAACACCAGTTCGGAGCCGCTTACGCGTTCAACCAAACCAGGCCAGGTGCGTATGAGCCGCCCTTTTCCTGAAAACGAAGTGTCCTGCATATGGCGGACGAATTCACCGATGAAAAGAGTTGAATTGTGCGGAATGCCCGTCAAAATGACGAAAACACATGGCGGAATGATGGACGATCTGGACGAGAAGCTTCTCAGCGCCCTTGCGGCCGATTCAAGCACATCCACCTCGCGCCTCGCGCGGCGGTTCAAGGTCGCGCGCTCGACCGTGCAGGCCCGGATCGAGCGTCTGGAACGCTCGGGAATCATCGCGGGCTACACGGTCCGGCTGGGCAATGTCGTGCTGGCCAAGCGCATCCGCGCGACGGTTCTGCTGCAGATCGAACCCCGCTCGGGGCCGAATGTCCTGCAACGGCTGAAGGCCACGCCAGAGGTCGAAGTGGCCCATACCACCACCGGCCGGGTCGATCTGATCCTGCAGATCGCGGCCGAGACGACGCAGGACCTTGACCGCGTGCTGGACCAGATCGGGGCCTTTCCGGGCGTGCGGTCGTCGGAAAGCCTGATCCAGCTCTCGACGCGAATCGACCGGGCCATCTGACCGGCAAGGGGCAGCGAAAGAGCCGCGCGGCTCTTGGCCTTGGCCCGCGCTTTCGCTAGAGCAGTCGGCAAGACACGCAGACGAAAAGGGTGCCGGAATGGCGATGGACAAGACCTTCGATGCCGCCGCGGCAGAACCGCGCCTCTATGCCGCCTGGGAACGGGCCGGGGCCTTCAAGGCCGGAGCGAATGCCAAGCCGGGGGCCAGGCCCTTCTCGATCATGATCCCGCCGCCGAACGTGACGGGCAGCCTGCACATGGGCCATGCCTTCAACAACACGTTGCAGGACATCCTGATCCGCTGGCACCGGATGCGCGGCTTCGACGTGCTCTGGCAGCCGGGCACCGACCACGCGGGCATCGCGACCCAGATGGTGACCGAGCGCGAGATGGCGAAGAACGGGGAGCCGTCGCGGCGCGAGATGGGGCGCGAGGCCTTCGTGACCCGCGTCTGGCAGCAGAAGGTGAAATCCCGCGGCACCATCATCGGCCAGTTGAAGCGCCTTGGCGCCTCGGCCGACTGGTCGCGCGAGGCCTTCACCATGGGCGGGGCCGCGGGCGATCCGGAGGCCGGGAACGGCCCGAACTTCCACGATGCCGTCATCAAGGTCTTCGTGGACATGTTCAACAAGGGCCTCATCTACCGCGGCAAGCGGCTGGTGAACTGGGACCCGCATTTCGAGACCGCGATCTCGGACCTCGAAGTGGAACAGGTCGAGGTGAACGGCAATCTCTGGCGGCTGCGCTATGCGCTGGCGGACGGAGCGACCTACGAACATCCCGTCGCCTTCGACGACGAAGGCCGCGCGACGGAATGGGAGACGCGCGACTACCTCGTCGTCGCCACGACCCGGCCCGAAACGATGCTGGGCGACACCGGCGTCGCGGTCCATCCCGACGACATCCGCTACGGGCATCTGGTCGGCAAGCACGTCATCCTGCCGGTGACGGGGCGGCGCATCCCGATCGTGGCCGATGCCTATGCCGATCCCGACAAGGGCACCGGCGCGGTGAAGATCACGCCGGCGCATGACTTCAACGACTGGGGCGTGGGGCAACGCACCGGCCTGCGCGTCATCAACGTCATGGACGCCCGCGCGGCCATCGCGCTCAAGGACAATGCCGATTTCGCCGAAGGCTGCCCCGCCGACCGGGTTGCGCAAGCCATCGAGATGTTCGACGGCCGCGACCGTTACGAGGTGCGCGAGGCGCTGGTGACGCTGGCGGGCGACGAAGGCTGGCTGGACGGGATCGACCCCGAGAAGCACGTGGTCCCGCATGGCGACCGCTCGAAGGTGGCCATCGAGCCCTTCCTGACCGACCAGTGGTTCGTGGACACCCAGAAGATCGTCGGCCCCGCTCTGGATGCGGTGCGCAAGGGGATGGACGCGCAGGAAGCGGGCACCTTCGACGAGACCGCCGGCTATACCCGCATCCTGCCCGAGCGCGACGCCAAGACCTATTTCCACTGGCTGGAAAACATCGAGCCCTGGTGCATCTCGCGCCAGCTTTGGTGGGGGCATCAGATCCCGGTGTGGTATGGGCCGGGGGTGGAGCCCGACGGCAAGGCGGATTATTCTGCCGAGGGCCTCAAGGTCTTCTGCGGCGCCTCCTTCGAAGAGGTCGCCGAACAGGCCCGCGCCTTCTACGGCGTGGCGCATGTGCATGAAAAGGCGGACCTGAGCGCCGCGCTGGAAGACCAGCTGGAAAGCTTCAGCCAGGCCGACCCTTCGGTCTCGCTCTGGCGCGACCCGGACGTTCTCGACACCTGGTTCTCCTCCGGCCTCTGGCCCATCGGCACACTGGGCTGGCCGGACCAGACGCCGGAACTTGGGCGCTACTTCCCGACCTCGACCCTCATCACCGGCTTCGACATCATCTTCTTCTGGGTCGCCCGGATGATGATGATGCAGCTTGCCGTGGTCGATGAGATCCCCTTCCACACCGTCTATGTCCACGCCCTCGTCCGCGACGAGAAGGGCAAGAAGATGTCGAAGTCGCTCGGCAACGTGCTCGACCCGCTGGAGCTGATCGACGAATACGGCGCGGATGCGGTGCGCTTCACGCTGACCGCGATGGCGGCGATGGGGCGCGATCTGAAGCTTTCGACCCAGCGGATCGCGGGCTATCGCAACTTCACCACCAAGCTCTGGAACGCCTGCCGCTTTGCCGAGATGAACGGCGTCTGGGACGGTCACGCGACGCAGGCCGCGGCCCCCGCGCCCACCGCCACCGTGAACCGCTGGATCGTGGGCGAAACCGCCCGCGTGCGCGCCGTGGTGGACGAGGCCCTGGGGAACTACCGCTTCGACGCGGCCGCCAACGCGCTTTACGCCTTTGTCTGGGGCAAGGTCTGCGACTGGTATGTCGAATTCGCAAAGCCGCTCCTGTCGGACGACGCGACGGCGCCCGAGACGCGCGCCACGATGGCCTGGGTGCTGGACCAGTGCATGATCCTTTTGCACCCGATCATGCCCTTCATCACCGAAGAACTGTGGGGCACCACCGGCACCCGCGCCAAGGCGCTGATCCATGCCGACTGGCCCGCCTATGGCCCCGACCTGATCGATGCGGCGGCGGACCGCGAGATGAACTGGGTCATCGCGCTGATCGAGGATATCCGCTCGGCCCGCGCGCAGATGCATGTGCCGGTGGGGCTGAAGCTCGACATGGTGCAGCTTTCGCTGGACGAGGCGGGCCGCGCGGCCTGGTCGCGCAACGAGGCGCTGATCAAGCGCCTTGCCCGGATCGAGACGCTGACCGAGGCGGCAAGCGCGCCCAAGGGCTCGATCACCGTCGCGGTCGAGGGCGGCGCCTTCGCGATCCCGCTTGAAGGCATCATCGACATCGCCGAGGAAAAGGCGCGCCTGTCGAAGACGCTCGAAAAGCTGGAAAAGGACCTTGGCGGCCTGCGCGGGCGGCTGAACAACCCGAAGTTCGTGGCCTCCGCCCCCGAAGACGTCGTCGAAGAGGCGCGCGAGAAGCTGGCTCAGGGCGAGGACGAAGCCGGCAAGCTCAGCGCCGCGCTGAAGCGCCTGGCCGAGATCGGGTGACCGGATCGGCCTGAGGGTCTCCCTCAGGTCACATCCGTCATCTTCAGCGGCATGTCATCGCGCACCGGCACCGTCTGGCGCTCGATCATGCGGTGGACCCTTGGCCCGCCCGCGCCCCGATGCAGCGCCAGAAGATGCTCGGTCACCTCGGCATCGGCCTTGGTGCGCCGTTCCTGATGGCGGACGTAATCGACCCAGGTGGGCACGTGGTAGCTTTCCGTCCATTGGCCCGGGTTCTCCAGATCGCGCAGAAGCGCCCATTGCCGTGCCCCGTCGCGCAGCCGGATGCGGCGGCGCTGGCGCATGACGGACAGGAATTCCTCCACGTCCTCCTGCGCGATCTCGTAGTCGATCATCACCATCACCGGCCCCGACCGCGCCCGCAGATCCAGCCGCAGCGCGGGCTCGCGCCAGCGGCCGATCGGATCGAGGTTCAGGTTCGACACCTCGGCCAGCCCCAGCCAGCGCCCTGCAAGGACGCCCAGCAAGAGGCCAAGCCCCGAGATCATCAGCGCATGCGGCGTGCCGTAGTCATCCGACACCGTGCCCCAAAGCCACGCCCCTGCCGCCATGCCGCCAAAGGTCGCCGTCTGGTAGAAGGACAGCGCCCGCCCCACGACCCAGCGGGGGGTGGAAAGCTGCACCGTCACGTTGAAAAGCGACAGCGCCAGCACCCATGACGCGCCGCAAAGCGCCAGCGACAGGCAGCTCAGGACCAGCAGACTGCTTGCCGCCAGCCCCTCGACCCCGATGGCAAAGCCAAGGAAGGCCAGTCGCACCAGCGTCTCGTTGCGCAGGCGCGAGGCAAGACGGCTGGAGGCCAGCACGCCGCCGATGGCCCCCAGCCCGAAACAGCCCAGCAACAGCCCATAGGTGAAGGCCGTGCCCTTGAGCATCTCGCGCGCGACGACCGGCAGCAGCGACAGCACCGACGAAGCCGCGATACCGAACAGCGCCCCGCGCGCGGTAACGCGCATCAGCGCGGGCGACATCGAGACATACCTGAGCCCCGCCGAAAGCGCCGGGCCCAAGGCCTCGCGCGGCAGGCGGCGCTCCTTCGGTTCTGGCTTCCAGCGCACCAGCGCCCAGACCAGCGCGACATAGCTCACGGCGTTGACCGCGAAGGCCGCGCCAGCGCCCGCCAGCGCCACGATCAGCCCGCCCAAGGCCGGCCCGACCGAGCGCATCAGGTTGAACCCCATGGAATTCAGCCCGATCGCCCCGCGCACCTCGTCGCGCGGGACCACATCGCCCACCGAGGCCTGCCAGGACGGGTTGTAAAGCGCGCCGCCGCAGCCGATCAGGAAGGTGAAGATCAGGATGATCCAGGGCGTCACCTGCCCCGCATAGGCAAGCCCCGCAAGGATGCCCGAGGCGACCAGCATCGCCACCTGCGCCCAGATCATGATCCGGCGGCGGTCGAAATTGTCCGCCAGCGCCCCGGCAATCAGCGAAAAGGCCATGAGCGGCAGGACGTTGGCGGCCTGCACCAGCGCCACCTGCCCGTCCGACGCGGCCAGTTCCGTCATCAGCCAGCCCGCGCCGACCGTCTGGATCAGACTGCCGAGGTTGGAAATGTTGGACCCGATCCAGAGCCCCCGGAAGGTCCGGTTCGCCAGCGGCGACAGCACCGACTGCCGCCCCCCCTTCGCCGTCGTTTCGTCCATCGCGCCCTCCGTGCGGCGATATGACGCCTCTCGCCGGGAAAGGACAACCCCCGTCGAACCCCGCCCCGGCTCGCCCCTTGCCCGAACCCCCGAAATCCGCTTGAGTGCGGCCATGACCGGACCCCGCCTGACCCCGCTTGTTGCCAGCCTGCCCGCCACCGTGCCCTTCGTCGGGCCCGAGGCGCAGGAACGCGCCCTCGGCCGCCCCTTCGCCGCCCGGCTTGGCGCGAACGAATCCGTCTTCGGCCCCTCGCCCAAGGCGATCGCGGCCATGCAGGCAGAGGCAGCCGAGGCCTGGAAATACGGCGACCCGGAAAGCTTCGATCTGCGCCACGCGCTCGCCGCCCATCACGGGGTCAGGCCGGAAAACATCCTCGTCGGCGAAGGGATCGACGCGCTTCTGGGCAACCTCGTGCGCCTGACCGTCGCGCCCGGCGATGCGGTCGTGACCTCCGACGGGGCCTATCCGACGTTCAACTACCACGTCGCGGGCTTCGGCGGCGCGCTTCACAAGGTGCCCTATCGCGGCGATGCGGAAGACCCGGCCGCCCTTGCCGCCCGCGCGGCCGAGGTGGGGGCGAAGCTCGTCTATATCGCCAATCCCGACAACCCGATGGGCAGCGTCCATCCGGCCCCCGTCCTCCTCGACATGCTGGAGGCGATGCCGGAGGGCACCCTTCTGGTGCTGGACGAGGCCTACATCGACCTCGCCCCCGACGGCACAGCGCCCGACATCGACGCGGACGACCCCCGCGTGATCCGGATGCGCACCTTCTCGAAGGGCTACGGCATGGCGGGGGCGCGCGTGGGCTATGCCATCGCCGCGGCGCCCCTGATCGCGGCCTTCGACCGCATCCGCAACCATTTCGGCATGAGCCGGATCAGCCAGGCCGGCGCCTTGGCCGCGCTCGAGGATCAGGACTGGCTGGCCCAGGTGAAGCAAAGGGTGGACGAGGCCCGCGACCGCATCGCCGCCATTGCGCGGCAAAACGGACTTGCGCCCCTCCCGTCCGCCACGAATTTCGTCGCCATAGACTGCGGCGCGGACGGCGCCTTCGCCCGGCGTGTCCTGAAGGAACTGGTCGCGCGCGGCATTTTCGTGCGCATGCCCTTCGTCGCCCCGCAGGACCGCTGCATCCGCGTCAGTTGCGGCACGCCCGAGATGCTCGACGCCTTCGCGCGGGCCCTGCCGCAAGCCCTGGCCGCCGCGCGCTGACCCCTGCTTTCACTTTGGCCCAAATATCCCGGGGGGCCGCCGCAGGCGGCGGGGGCAGCGCCCCCTGCCCGATCAGACGCCCGCGATGACCTTGGCCGCCGCCTCCAGCGCGCCCGCGCCATGGGGCACGCCAAGCGCCTTCATTCCCGCCTCCATCACCGCCAGCGCCCCCAGCGTCATATGGGCGTTCACATGCCCCATATGCGCCACCCGCAGGAAGCCGTGATAGGCCGGGTCCGCCGGTTCGGCCATGCCCAGACCGATGCCCAGCGTCACCCCCGCCTCCGCTTCGGTCCAGCGGCGCAGCGCGGTGGCGTGGGGCGCCCCCAGCCGGGCGGCGGTGACGGAATGGCCGCGGAACGCCGGATCGGCCACGTTCAGCGCGATCTGAGGATTGCCCGCACCCCAGGCGTCGAAGGCCGCCCAGACCGCGCGCGCCAGCGTCGCGTGGCGGGCCCAGACCGAAGGCAGCCCCTCCTCGCGCAGGATCATCGTCAGCGCCTCGGCCAGACCGAACAGGTGATGCGTGGGCGCCGTGCCGCAGAACAGCTGCCAGAACTCGGTTCCCTCGGCCCGGGGCAGCCAGTCCCAATAGGGCGTGCAGAGATCGCCGCCCCGGCAGCGGTCCTTCGCGCGTTCGGAAAACCAGACGAAGCCCAGCCCCGGCGGGGTCATCAGCCCCTTCTGGCTGGCCGCGACCAGCACGTCCACGCCCCAGTCGTCCATCCGCATCTCGTCGCAGCCCATCGCCGCGATCGCATCGACCGCCAGCAGCGCCGGGTGGCCGACCGCCTCCATGAGCGCCCGGAGCGCGGGAATATCCGCCTTGACGGAACTCGCCGTGTCCACATGCGTGACCAGCACCGCCTTGATCCGGTGGGCCGCATCGGCCCTGAGCGCGGCCTCGACCCGGTCAAGATCGACAGGCGAGGACTTGCCGAAGTCCAGCACATCCACCGACACGCCCATGCGTTCGGCCGAAGCCGCCCAGCCGATGCCGAAGCGGCCCGTGGCCAGCACCAGAGCCTTGTCCCCGCGCGAGAACAGGTTGGCGTTCGCCGCCTCCCAGGCGCCGTGACCGTTGACGATGTAGATCGCGACATTGCCCGAGGTGCCCGCGACCGTCTTCAGGTCGGCGATCACGCCGCGGGTCATGTCATGCAGCGGCCCCTCGTAGATGTTCGGCGCGGCGCGATGCATCGCGTTCAGCACGCGATCCGGCACCACCGAAGGACCGGGAATGGCAAGGTAGGGCCGACCGTTGGCAAGGCTCATGGCGTGCTCCGCTGGGGTTACACGCCGTAGCTAGACCTCCCCCGAAGTGGCGTCAATCCGACCCGCGACCGGGCTCAGCCCGGCGTCAGCGCCCGGGCCTTTTCGGCGTCGATCATGTGGCGACGGGGCGCAAGCCGCCACGGTTTTGCGGGCAGGAACCGTTGCAGCCCGCGGGGCGCGAACCGCCGCGCCCGGAGCTTGCCCTGCCGGTTCGGCGAGCGTTTCATGTGCCGCAGAAGCTGGCCGGTCCAGCCCTCGGGCAGAACCGACAGGTCGCTGGCGATCAGGACCCATTCCCCCTCGGCCAAGGCCAGCCCGGCCTGAAGGGCCTGCGTGCGATCCACCGGACCCGCGACCACGATCGCCCCCGCGGCTTCGGCCATCTCGCGTGTGCGATCCTGCGATCCCTGGTCGACAAGGATCAACTCGCGGATTAAACCCTCTGACAAGCCTTCGGCGAGCGCCTCGAAGTGAAGCGGCAGGACGTGCTCGACATCCCGCACCGCCATGACGACCGAGACCGGTGCGCGCATGGTCACAAGCTCCCTGTTCCTCCTCTAGGGTCATGCTACATGAACTTTCCGTGTTGTGGAGAAAAAAATGGCAGGTGAACGCGCAGAGGACCGACGGGTCTATCGGCTGACCGGTCCCGACCGGATCAAGTTCCTGCAAGGCCTGATCAGTAACGATGCGAAGGGGCTCGAAAGCGGGGCCGTCTATGCCGCGCTGCTGACGCCGCAGGGCAAGTATCTGGCGGACTTCCTGCTGATCCCCGACGGCGAGACGGTGCTGCTCGACGTGAAGGACAGCCTCGCCGACGGGCTCGTGCGGCGGCTGGCGATGTATCGGTTGCGCGCGGATGTGCGGATCGAGCCGACGACGCTAAAGGTGCAGCGCGGCCTTGCCGATCCGCCGCCGGGCGCCTTTGCCGATCCGCGCCATCCGGCCCTTGGCTGGCGCCTTTATTCCGACGAGGCCGGGGACAGCCCCGCCATCGACTGGGACGCGATCCGCGTGGCGCATCTGATCCCCGAGACGGGGATCGAACTGATCCCGGATGAAAGCTACATCCTTGAATGCGGGTTCGAGCGGCTGAACGGCGTGAGCTACCGCAAGGGCTGCTACGTCGGGCAGGAGGTCACCGCCCGGATGAAGCACAAGACCGAGCTGCGCAAGGGTCTGGCCCTTGTCGCGGTGGAAGGCGAGGTCCTGCCCGGCACGCCGATCATGGCAGCCGGCAAGGACGCGGGCCTGCTCATGACGCGGTCGGGCGACCGGGCGATCGCCTACCTGCGGTTCGACCGCGCCGAGGATGGGATGGTAGCGGGCGCCGCGCGCGTCACGCGGCTGCCCGATCCGGCCTAGATCCCGGGCGCGTCAGGCGCGCTCGGAATATTCCATCAGCTCGGTGTGAACGACGATATCCTCGTCGGGCCCGACGAAGGGCGGCACCATGATGCGCACGCCGTTGTCGAGGATCGCGGGCTTGAAGCTTTTGGCGGCGGTCTGGCCGTTCAGGACGGGCTCGGTCTCCACCACCTTGCAGATGACCTTCTGCGGCAGACGCAGCGACAAGGCCTCGTCGCCGTAATACTGGATCGTCGCGGTCATGCCGTCCTGCAGGAAGGGACGCCGTTCGCCCAGAAGATCGGCCGGCAGCTCGATCTGCTCGAAGGTCGTGTTGTCCATGAACACGAGCATCCCGTCCACTTCGTAAAGAAACTGCTGTTCCTTCATCTCGAGGTCCACCGCCTCGACCTTGTCTTCCGACCGGAAGCGTTCGTTGAGCTTGCGCCCGTCGCGAAGGTTCTTCAGCTCCACCTGGGCGAAAGCCCCGCCTTTTCCGGGCTTTACATGGTTGGTCTTCACCGCGGCCCAAAGCCCGCCGTCATGTTCGATGATGGTGCCGGGCTTGATTTCATTGCCACTGATCTTGGCCATGGGAAAACCTTACGAAGAGGTTGATGGAAGCGTCGCAGGCCCTATATATGGTCGGGTATCCCGAGGCAAGGAGACGATATGCTGTAGCGCGTGCCGCGAGGTATACGCCGCGTGCATAGCCGTCATTCGGTTACGGGTATACCGAATCGACACGAAACCGCCGTATTCCCGCACTCTCGGGAATTGCAAGAGCAATAAGAATAGGACGACACCATGGCCGACTTCGTTGATGGCACCGCGTTCAACCACGAACAGGGCCAACGCGCGCGCAAGCTGTTTGCGGCGGTGGTACTGGCTGCGCTGGACGATGCCATCGCAGATGACAAGAAATACGGCAACGGACCTGAGCAGATCGCCCGCTGGGCGCGTTCGCGCGATGGGCGCGAAGTGCTGTCCTGCGCCGGGATCGACCCGAACGAACGCGTCGTGAAGGGTCTTATGGAATTCGTCGGCAAGGGCATCCGGACGTCTGTGGCGCTGTCGCGCGAGGAAAGCGAACGCCGTCACGCGATGGACATGGAGCAGGCCGAAGCCGCCTGACGCGGCCGCCGACGCATCGCCGCTGTAAAACGAAACGCGCCCAAAGGGGCGCGTTTTGCATTTCCGGGCCACGTCGGGACGGGATCGTCAGCCCAGATCGCGGCTTGCCAGCGCCCGGTTGATCTCGGCCCGCACAAGCTTCCGCACGTTGCGCGTGATGCGCTCGCCAAGCTCGCCCTGCAATTCTTCACGGATCATGTCGCGGATCAGATCGCGCAGCGCCTCTTCGTCCAGCGACTCGTCATCGTCGCTGTCCACGAACAGGACCTCTTCGGCGTCTGGCGAAGGCTCGATCGGGCGGGCGGACAGCATGGGCTGATCCTTCCAGTCGTCGGGCTCCGCGGCGCCCAAGTCCTCTGCCTCAAAGGCGTCTTCCGGTGCGGCCTCGTCCTCGGCTGCGTGGCGGAAGATGGGGCCGGAGCCCGTATCCTCGGGTTCGCCGCCAAGATGGTCCCAGTCATCGGCATGATGCGACATGGCCGCCTCGAGAACGGAGAGGCGGCTGCCAAGCGAGCCGGCCTCCGCATCGTCCAGAAGCCCGTCCGCACCCTCGCCCGCGGTCGGTTCCGCTGCGACCGTCGTGTCCTCGGCGCCGGCCTCGCCCGTGTCTGATATGGCAATCCGGAAGTCGGGCGTAAGCACAAGGCGGTCGGCCGGGCCCTTCGACTCGTTGACCTGACGCAGGACGCCATGCTGGACGGCCCCTTGCGTTTCTTCGGTGACAAGACGACGGATCGACGACAGCACGTCCTCGATATCGTTCTTGCTCATGCGGTCGGACATGGTGATCCCTCGGTTCCTGTCAGAACTGTATCGCCGCCCGTGACGGGCGGCAACACGCGATCACCGGTCAGTTCTGACCGAGCCGTTTCATGATGCGGTCAAGCGCAGCCGACTGCGAGGAAAAGCCCGAAGCGGGGGCATGGCGCACGGCATTGTAATAGGCCGCCGGATCATAGCTCGGCACCCCGAGCTTGAGATGCTGCGCGGTCAGAAGGCCCATCGCCGACAGCAGGTTGTAGGCCGCCTGATGGGCCTGCGTTTCCGCCGTCACCAGCGAGACGCGCGCGTTCAGCAGCGTCTGCTCGGCCGTCAGCACATCCAGCGTCGTCCGCGAGCCCAGCTTCGCCTCTTCGCGCACGCCGTCAAAGGCGACCTGCGCGGCCGAGACCTGCTGGCGGTTCGCGGTGATGCTGGCGCGCGCCACCTCGAGCCCGGCCCAGGCATTGCCCACGTTCTGCGACACCGTCAGCGCCGTCTGCATCTGGGCCGCCTTCACCTGCGCGTTCTGCGCCGCCGCCTGCCGATAGGCGGCCGCGATCTGGCCACCGGCATAGATCGGCTGCGTCAGCGTCAGCGTCAGGCTGGTCCCGGTGTTGCTCTTGTTGTCGATGCCCGATTTCAGGGCCGCCGCCAGTGACGGGTTCGCGCCATCCGCCGCTCGTTGCAGCGTGTAGTTCGCGGCGGCAACCAGATGCTGGGACTGAAGCATGCTCGGATGCAGCTTCTGCGCCACGCTTTGCGCGGCGGCCAGCGAGGTCGCCGTCGCCGGATCGCGCGGCGGGGGGGCAAGCTGGCCCGGATAGGCGCCGACGGCCGCCTTGAACGCCTCGCGCGAGACCTGAAGGTTGCCTTGCGCGGCGACCAGCGCCGCCTGCGAGGCGGCAAGCGCCGCCTGGGCCTGTGCGACGTCGGTCTTGGTGACCTCGCCCACGTCGAACTTGTCCTGCGTGGCCTTCAGTTCCTGCTTCAGCACGTTCACGTTGTTCTGCTGAAGCGCCACCGTCTGCATGTTCTGCCGAACGTTGAGATAGGCGGTCGCAGCAGCCAGAAGCACCTGCTGTTCGACGCCCACCAGCGCCTCGCGCGTGGCCAGAACCTGTTCCTTCGCCGCCTTGATCGCATTGTCGGTGCGGCCGAAGTCATAAAGGTTCATGCTCGCCGAAAGCGCGAGCGAGCCATAAAGGTTCTTGTTGTAGGTCGAAGCCGTCGCGGGGTCCTGATAAAGCCCCTGCGCGATGAAGTTCACCACCGGCCGAAGCGTCGCGACCGACAGGGCGACACCCTCGTCCGCCGCGCGCAACACGGCGCGGTTCTGTTCCAGAAGGTGCGAATTCCGGTAGGCCAGCACCAGCGCGTCGGTCAGCGTTTCCGCCGACGCCTGGGTGCCCGCAACCACGGCAACAGAGGCCGCGGCCAACATGAACTTGATGCCTGTTCCTCGCATAGCGGTCTCTCCTGCTCGTTGCCGCATTGTTTTTGTAGTCTCAGTCTATCACAGAACGAAGACGCGCGCCCTCTCATATCCCGGCAGGACCGGGGCGCTTGCGTTGAAGGCAAAGCGCCAGGCGATGGCGCCATCGATCTTGTGGCCGATCCGGCAAATTCCCAGCGCCCCCTCCTGGAACAGCGCAGCGATCCGGCCGCCTTCCTTGAGCTGGCCGGCGATGGCCTCGGGCAGAACCTCGATCGCCCCTTCGACAAGGATGGCATCGAAGCCCCCCTTGCCGGCCGCGCCTTCCGCAAGGGCGGCCTTGTGCAGCGACACGGTGTCGATGCCTTCCGATTTCAGCGCCGCCTCGACCGTGGCGATCCAGTCGGCGTCGCTTTCCACGGCCACCACGCTGCCCGCCAGCCGCGCCACGACCGCGGCCGAATAGCCATATGCCCCGCCGATCACCAGAACGCGTTCTTCGGGCTGAAGATCGAGCCAGTCCAGCATCTTCGCCAGCGTCCGCGGCTCCAGCATCACCCGGCCGGACGCGATCTGGAGGTTTTCACCGACATAGGCGGCTTCCTGCAGGCCGGCGGGCACGAACTTCTCGCGCGGGACATCGAGCATCGCCTCGATGATCGGGAATTTCGTCACGTCCGAAGGGCGGACCTGAGTGTCAACCATCATCGTGCGGCGCTGCGCAAAGTCGCTCATGTCTGAACTTACCGGTCTAGTTTCGTTTCGTTTGGTTTGCCACAGAACGACTCGCTCGGCAACATCGTCCGCACGATGAGACGTCTTGCGTGGCTTTTTGTCTTGGTATAGGTCGGTCAGCGCCCGAGGCGAGTTGGCGGAGAGGTTACGCAGCGGATTGCAAATCCGTGTAGACCGGTTCGATTCCGGTACTCGCCTCCACCGTTCTCCCGGCAGACCTGCGCCATATCTGGAAGGTCCGCCACGGAACGGTCAGGAGGTCGCAGGCCATCGGGGCCAAGGGTTCAGGCGGCGCCGATCTCGATCATCCGTCGCACCGGAGTAAGCGTGTGACAGCAACGACCGAAATCCATACGCCACGCGCCCCCCACCGCCTGTCGGTCGCGCCGATGATGGACTGGACCGACCGGCATTGCCGCGTCTTCCACCGCGTGCTGACCCGGCGGGCCCTGCTTTACACCGAGATGGTCACGGCCCCCGCCATCATCCATGGCGACCGGGCGCGGCTGCTGGATTACGACGCCCGCGAACATCCCGTGGCGCTGCAACTTGGCGGGTCGGACCCAGCCGAGCTTGCGCAGGCCACGCGGATCGCGGCGGACTGGGGCTATGACGAGATCAACCTCAATTGCGGCTGCCCCTCGGACCGCGTGCAGTCGGGGGCCTTCGGGGCGGTTCTGATGCTCGACCCGGCCCGCGTGGCCGATTGCGTGGCCGTCATGGCCGCGGCCAGCCCGGTCGAGGTGACGGTGAAATGCCGGATCGGCGTGGACGATCAGGACCCGGCCGAGATCCTGCCGCGGTTTCTGGAGACCGTCGCCGCCGCCGGGGTGACGCGCTTCATGATCCATGCGCGCAAGGCCTGGCTTCAGGGCCTGTCGCCCAAGGAAAACCGCGAGATTCCGCCGCTCGATTATCCGCTGGTGGCCGCGATGAAGGCCCGCTTCCCCAACCTTGATCTGTCGATCAACGGGGGGATTTCCGACTGGAATGCGGTGGAGGGCTTCCTTGCGCAGGGCCTCGACGGCGTGATGCTGGGGCGTGCCGCCTATCACGACCCTGCCCTGCTTCTGGAGGCCGATGCCCGTCTGTGGGGCGAGAGCCGGCAGATCACCCGGCACGAGGCGGTCGAGGAGATGCGGCCCTACATCGCCCGGCACCTGCAATCGGGCGGGCGGCTGCACCAGATCACGCGGCACATGCTGGGGCTTTACCACGGTCAGCCCGGTGCGCGCGGCTGGCGGCGGCTGCTGTCCGAACGGGCCAACCTGAAGGGCGCGGGGCTCGAGGTGATCGACGCGGCGCTGGCCGAAGTCACCCCGGCCGCCGCCTGAGCTATTCCGCCGCCAGCCCGTCGGTAAACTGAAGCCGCGCGAGCCGGGCATAAAGCCCGCCCTCGGCCACAAGGTCGGCATGGGTGCCTTGCGCAACGATCCGGCCCTTGTCGAACACGAGGATGCGATCGGCCTTCTTCACCGTCGCCAGCCGATGCGCGACAATCAGCGTGGTCCGGCTTTGCGCCATCGCCTCGACCGCCTGCTGCACCAGCCGCTCGCTTTCGGCATCGAGCGCCGAGGTCGCCTCGTCCAGAAGCAGGATCGGCGCATCGCGCAGAATGGCGCGGGCAATGGCGATGCGCTGCTTCTGCCCGCCCGACAACATGACGCCGCGTTCGCCCACATAGGTGTCATATCCCTGCGGCAGGTCCATCAGGAAGTCATGCGCCGCGGCGGCCCTTGCGGCGGCCTCGACCTCGGCATCGCTGGCGCCCGGGCGACCGAAGCGGATGTTCTCGCGCGCCGAGGCCGCGAAGATCACCGGGTCCTGCGGCACCATGGCGATGGCCCGGCGGAAGTCGTCGCGCGTCATCGTCCGCAGGTCGATCCCGTCGATGGTGATGCGCCCTGCCTCGGGGTCGTAGAAGCGCTGCAAGAGCTGGATGATCGTCGTCTTTCCCGCCCCGGACGGGCCGACAAGGGCGACCGTCTCGCCCGGCGCGACGCTCAGGCTGATGCCATCAAGCGCCGAAACCTCGGGCCGGGTCGGGTAGCGGAAGGTGACCTCCTCGAAGGCCACGGCCCCCTTGGCCGGGCGCGGCAGCGCGACGGGCCGGGCCGGGTCCTGCACGGTGTCGGTTGCGTTGAGAAGCTCCACCAGCCGTTCGGTCGCCCCCGCGGCGCGCTGCAATTCGCCCACGATCTCGGACAGCGCCCCGACCGATCCGGCGACGAGCACGGAATAGATCACGAACTGGATCAGCGCCCCCGCGCTCATCGCGCCCGCACGCACGTCGCGCGCCCCGATCCACAGGACGCCCACGATCCCGGTGAAGACGAGGAAGATCACGATCACCGACATCAGCGCCCGCGCCCCGATCCGCGCCTTGGCGGACAGGAAGCTTTTCTCGATCACCCGGCCGAAATCGGCGCGGCTTTCGGACTCGTGGGTGAAGGCCTGCACGGTCTGGACCGACAGCAGCACCTCGGACGCGCTGCCCGAGCTTTGCGCGATCCAGTCCTGGTTCTCGCGGCTGAGCTTGCGCAGGCGGCGGCCCAGCAGGATGATCGGCACCACGACGGCCGGCACGATCAACAGCACGAGCCCCGTCAGCTTGGCCGAGGTCAGCAGCATCAGCCCCAGCCCGCCCACCAGCATCAGCGCGTTGCGCAAGGCCACCGACAGCGACGAGCCGATGACCGACAGGATCAGCGTCGTGTCGGTCGTGAGCCGGCTCAGCACCTCGCCTGTCATGATGTGTTCGAAGAACGCGGGGCTCATGCCGACGACGCGGTCGAACAGCGCCTTGCGGATATCGGCCACGACCCGCTCGCCCAGCCGGGTGACAAGATAATAGCGCGTCCCCGTTCCCAGCGCGAGGAGCGCGGCGATCCCGAGGGCGGCGGCGAAGTAGTTGTTCAGCAGATGGGCATTGGCACCGTTGAAATTGTCCACAACGCGCCGCACCGCGATCGGCAGGATCAGCGAGACCCCGGCCGTGAAGACAAGCGCGACCGCGGCGGCCAGCGCCATGCCGCGATAGGGCCGCACGAAGGGCCATAGCCCGCTCAGCGCCCCGATCCGGCGCGACGTCGCCCTGCGTTCAAGATTGGCCGTGTCGCGTGCCATGCCGCCTCCCGTGCTGACTGGCCGGAGATATGCCGCGGTGCCTCATCGGGCAAGCTTTGCCGCGTTTCTCGATATGTCGGGATGGTGGAGCGGGTGATGGGAATCGAACCCACGTATTCAGCTTGGAAGGCTGCTGCTCTACCATTGAGCTACACCCGCGCTGCCCCACCCTATAGGACCTCGGCCCGGCCAAGGCAAGCGGCCCCGCGCCGGGCGGGGCCGCCGGGGCCAAGGGCTTACTGCCCGGCCTTGGTGATGCGGCCTTCGACCTTCTCGGTCACATGGCCGGCCTTCTCGACATAGGCCATGACGTCGTTGGCCATGAGGCTTCCGGCCGTCTGGTTGATCAGGACCTTGCCGCCGCCCAGCGCGGTATAGCCGTCCCCGCCCGCCAGCATGTAGTCATTGGTGGCGACCTTGTAGAGCGTGTCCCGGCCCAGCGGCTTGCCGTCCACCGTGACGGATTGCACGCGATGCATCGGCGGCGCGGTCGGGTCCCAGACCACCTTCATCCCCGACACCTGCGGGAAGCGACCGGCGCCGTGTTCCACCTCGCTGAAGCCGTTCTCGAGGGCGGCCAGAAGCTGGCTGCCGGGGATCTGCGTCAGGACGGTCTTGTTGCCGAAGGGCAGCTCGGTCAGGATGTCCTTGCGCGTCAGCTTGGCCCCTGCGTCATAGGTCTTGTCGCCCCGGATGCCGCCGCCGTTGGTCAGCGCCACGTCGGCGTGGGTCGCGGCCCGCATCGCATCGGCGATCAGGTTGCCCATCGAGGTTTCGACGCTGCGCACCATGTTGCGCCGGGAATCAAGCGGCACGTCGGTCGTTCCGATCACCACGCCAAGGCTCTGGTCGAGCTTGGTCTTGAAGGCGTCCACCATCTTCTGCGTCTCGGGGTCGGGCGCCACCGTCGCCGTATCGACAAAGCGGAAGTCGGGCGTCCATTTGACCACCTTCTTGCCGTCCTTCTCGGACACGGTGATGTTCAGATCGAGCGGGCTCATGAACTTCGCGTCGATCGAGGTTTCGACATAGGCCGTGATGCCGTCATAGGCCGTCATGTAGTCGTGATCGTCGCCCGACATGATGACGTCGAAGGCATGGCTCGCCATCAGTTCGAAATCCTGATTGTGCGGGGTCTGGCTGACCGCGATCACGAGGTCGGCGCCCTCCTTGCGGGCGGCCTTGGCCGCGGCGATCCCGGTCGGGACCGAGGGCAGGAATTTCAGATCCCCCGGAGAGGCGACGACCGGGGTGTCATCCTCGGAGATCGGGATCAGCGCGATCTTCAGGCCCGCGATCGTTTTCCACATCACGCGGTTCAGCCCCGGCGGCTGGCTTCCGTCGGGCTCGGTGATGGTCACGGTGGCCCAGGGGTATTTCGAGGCCTTGACCCTTTCGAAGAAGTTCTTCGGGCCCGCGTCGAATTCGTGGTTGCCCGGCACGGCGATGTCGAAGGGCACGAGGTTCGTCAGATCGATCGTGTTCTGCCCGCCATCGAGACCGGAAAGCAGCGAGGGCGACAGCATGTCGCCGTCGAAGACATAGAGGAAGTTCGGGTTCTTCGCCTTCTCGGCCTTGGCCAGCGCGTTGAGCCGCGCAAAGCCGCCGCGATCCTTGCCCGCATCGAAGTTGTAAAGATCGCCGACGCCGAGGATCGTCAGCTTCACATGCTGCACGGGCGCGGCCAGCGCGGCGGGCGCCTGTGCCCCTGCCAGAACGGCGGCCCCCAGAAGCGCCGCGCGCAGGCCATTGGTCGTCTTGGTCATCGAAGTCTCCCCTGATGGTCTGTGATCCGGGCGAAGATTGGGCCGGTTTGGGCCGCAAGTCACCACCCTTGTGATCCTTCTGCATGGGGGGCGTGACAGCACGGTGACATCCCCTGACGCGCGCGTGGGCCCCCGCCATTGACCCATGCGTGCCGATGGGGCATCCCTCCGCCAGACCGAAGGCCGCACGAAGGGATCGGAACCATGCTGATCTACAAGATTTTCCGCCGCTCCGAATGGGATCAGTTCCGCACCGCGGGCGAGACCGCGGGCGCGCCGATCGACCTGCAGGACGGCTATATCCATTTCTCCACCGCCGCGCAGGTGGCAGAAACGGCGGCCAAGCACTTTGCCACCGAGAGCGATCTGGTGCTGGTGGCCGTCAACGGCGAGGCCATCGCGGCCGATCTGAAATGGGAGGTGTCGCGCGGCGGGGCGCTCTTCCCCCATCTTTACCGCAAGCTGCGGCTTGACGATGTGGTCTGGGACAAGTCCCTGCCGCTCGGCGCCTCGGGTCACATCTTTCCCGAGGGTCTGCTGTGAACGCGATCGAACATCTCGGGCTTGCCCTTCTCCACCGTTGCGACCCCGAGCGCGCGCATGGCCTGTCGCTGATCGCGCTGCAATCGGGGCTGGTGCCGCTGCCCGGCGTCGTCACGTCGCCCCGGCTGAAGACCACGCTGGCCGGGCTCGACCTGCCGAACCCGGTCGGCCTTGCCGCGGGCTTCGACAAGAATGCCGTGGCGCTGGCGCCGCTTGCGCGGTCGGGATTCGGCTTCATCGAGGTGGGGGCTGCGACGCCCCGCCCGCAGCCCGGCAACCCCCGGCCGCGCCTGTTTCGCCTGACCGAGGATCGCGCGGCGATCAACCGCTTCGGCTTCAACAACGACGGCGCCGAGGTAATTGCCGCCCGGTTGGCCCGCCGCCCGAAGGGCGCGGTGATCGGCCTGAACCTTGGCGCGAACAAGGACAGCGCCGACCGGGCCGCCGACTTCGCCAGGGTGCTGACCATGTGCGGCGCACAGATCGACTTTGCGACCGTCAACGTGTCGTCCCCCAATACCGAGAAGCTGCGCGACCTTCAGGGCAAGGCCGCGCTCTCGGCGCTGCTGGCGGGCGTCATCGAAGCGCGCGGGACGCTTGCGCGTCCCATCCCGATCTTCCTGAAGATCGCCCCCGATCTCGATGCCGCGGGGCTGGAGGACGTGGCCGAGGTCGCGCTTGGCTCCGGGATAGACGCGGTGATCGCCACGAATACAACGCTGGCGCGGGAAGGTTTGAAAAGTGCAAGCAAGGGCGAGGCGGGCGGCCTTTCGGGGGCACCTTTGTTCGAAAAATCCACGCGCGTTTTGGCAAGGCTCTCGCACCTGACCGACGGCAAGCTGCCGCTGATCGGTGTGGGCGGCATTTCCTCGGCAGAAGATGCCTATGCCAAGATCCGGGCGGGCGCTTCGGCGGTGCAGCTTTACACGGCGATGGTCTATGAAGGCATCGGCCTTGCCGCGCGGGTGGCGCGCGGGCTGGATGCGCTGCTGGCCCGTGACGGATTTGCCAGCGTGGCCGAGGCCGTGGCGACGGGACGGGCGGACTGGCTCTAGCCGCTACATCTCGGTGCTCAGGCGATAGCCCGGCGGATGGGCAAGACGGACCGCGGTGATCGGCACGGCGCCCAGCCAGGTCGAGCGTTCGATGATGAAGAGCGCAGCCCCCGGCTCGATCCCCAGGAGCGCGGCCTCCTCGGCTGTGGCGTTCGCCGCGGAAAAGGCAATGTCGCCCGCGGTATAGGCCACGGTCTTCACAAGCCATTCGTTCAGGCTGGTGGTATCGGGATCGGCCGGCAAGCCCTCGGGCAGGACGGCGGCATTCAGCCAGCGATCCTCGAAAAGGCAAGGCCGCCCGTCGGCAAGATGCAGCGTGCGCACATGCCAGAGCCGCTGGCCCGGGGCAAGGCGCAGGCGTGCGGCGATGGTCATGGGCGGTTCGGACTCTGCCCGGTCGATCACGCGGAAACCGTAGCGCTGGCCGCGGCCTTCGATCTCGAGCCGGATCACCGGAATATCGAGCGTCGCCTTGCGCACCGGATGGGTCGCGACGCGCGTCCCCGCCTTGCGGCGCCGTTCCAGAACGCCGGCCGTCGCGAGCTCGCGCAGCGCGCGGTTCACCGTGGCGCGCGCACAGCCGAATTCGGCGGCCAGTTTCTCCTCTGTCGGGATGATCGCGCCGGGCAGCCAGTCGCGGCGGTGGATACGGTCCAACACTTCGGCGCGGATTGCCTCCCAGCCCTGCGGCGCGCTCATATCCGCGCCCTCAGTCGCCTTAGCATCGCGCGATATCCCTCTGTAATCGCGTCATGATCGACGTGCAGTCCTGACTGCACCACGGCCCGGCCCGCGGACCAGACACGGCGCACCATGCGGTCGTCGCCCGCAAAGATCCATGCGTCAAGCAGCTCGTCGCCCTTCCGCCCCTCGAGATCCACATGGGCGCCGTCAAGCGCAAGCATATCCGCCCAGAGCCCCGGCTCGAGCGCGCCCGAGGCCCGGCCCGCCGCCTGCGCCCCGCCCCGCACCGCGCCGTCGAACAGCACCCGCCCGGTCGAGCGGTCCTGCCTTGCCAGCACCGCCC
>JAGWVA010000035.1 GCA_028875855.1 Paracoccaceae bacterium | reverse complement strand
TTGCCTGGCTGAACGAGATCGGCGCGGCGGGGCAGGCGGGCCTGATCTCTCCCGGTCTGGGTCTGGACCACTTCATCGACGAACGGCTCGACGCGATCGATGCGGCCCTTGGCATCACGAACCCGACGCCGCGCACCATCGAGGGGCCGCTTTATGTCGCAGGCGCGCCGGTCAGCGAGGGCTTCGCCCGTCTCGACGACGGCAGCGACACCAACGGCCAGACGTTGATCATGCACGGGACCGTCTATGACGCCGACGGCGCGCCGCTGCCGGGGGCAAAGGTCGAGGTCTGGCACTGCGACACGCGCGGCTTCTATTCGCACTTCGATCCGACGGGCAAGCAGGCGCCCTTCAACATGCGCCGCACGATCATCGCCGATGCCGAGGGGCGCTATCGCTTCCAGAGCATCCTGCCCAGCGGTTACGGCGTCCCGCCGGGAAGCCCGACCGAGGCGCTGCTGTCCGCGCTTGGCCGTCACGGCAAGCGCCCGGCGCATATCCACTTCTTCATCAGCGCCGACGGCCATCGCAAGCTCACGACGCAGATCAACATCGAAGGCGATCCGCTGATCAACGACGACTTCGCCTATGCGACCCGCGACGGGCTGGTTCCCTCGGTGGTCGAGCGGACGGATGCGGAAAGCATCCAGGCCAACAAGCTCAACGGCCCCTTCGCCGAGATCGAGTTCGACATCCGTCTGACCGCGCTGATCGACGGCGTGGACAATCAGGTGAACGAGCTGCGCAAGCGCGCCGCCGCCTGACGACGGCCGGCGGCGGCCCCCGGGGCCGTCGCCGCTCCCCCAGACCCAACAGCCCATCCAGTTCCAACCGACTGCGGCATTCCGCGAACGGGAGAGAAGCCATGTCCGCCATCATCGACAAAGCCCGCGATCTAGAGACCCTGCTGGCAACCGCCGTGCAGGACGACAAGGAGGCCGGCGTCTTCCGCTGCCGCCGCGACATCTTCACGAATGCCGACCTCTTCGAACTGGAGATGAAGCACATCTTCGAAGGCAACTGGGTCTATCTGGCCCATGAGAGCCAGATCCCCGGGGTCAACGACTATTACACCACGCATATCGGCCGCCAGCCCGTGGTCATCACGCGCGACAAGACCGGCATGCTGAACGCCGTCATCAACGCCTGTGCCCATCGCGGCGCGATGCTGTGCCGGCGCAAGCATGGCAACAAGGGCAGCTTCACCTGCCCGTTCCATGGCTGGACCTTCTCCAACACGGGCAAGCTGTTGAAGGTGAAGGACGCCAAGACGACCGAATATCCCGAACAATTCGATACCGACGGCTCGCACGACCTGCGCCGCGTGGCGCGGTTCGAAAGTTACCGCGGCTTCCTGTTCGGCAGCCTGAACCCGGATGTCGCCCCGCTCGAGGAATTCCTGGGCGAGACGAAGGTGATCATCGATCAGATCGTGGATCAGGCCCCCGACGGCCTCGAGGTGCTGCGCGGGAATTCCTCCTACATCTACGACGGCAACTGGAAGCTCCAGATGGAGAACGGCTGCGACGGCTACCACGTCAGCTCGGTCCACTGGAACTATTCCGCCACCATGGGCCGGCGCAGCGAAACCGGCACGAAGGCGGTCGATGCCAGCGGCTGGAGTCGCTCGGTCGCGGGCGTCTATGGCTTCGAGAACGGCCATATCCTGCTCTGGACCACCGCGATGAACCCGGCCGTGCGCCCGGTCTTCAACGCAAGGGACGAGATCGCCGCCCGCGTCGGCGCCGCGCGCGCGGATTTCATCGTGAACCAGACGCGTAACCTGTGCCTTTATCCCAACGTCTTCCTGATGGACCAGTTCAGCACGCAGATCCGCGTCGTCCGGCCGATCAGCGTGGACAAGACCGAGGTCACGATCTTCTGCTTCGCACCCAAGGGCGAAAGCGCCGCCGACCGCGCCCTGCGCATCCGGCAGTATGAGGATTTCTTCAACGTCTCGGGCATGGGCACATCGGACGACCTCGAGGAATTCCGCGCCTGCCAGGAAGGCTATGCCGGCACGGCGGCGCTGTGGAACGACCTGTCCCGCGGGGCGCCGCTCTGGATCGACGGCCCGGACGAAAATGCACGCCGCATGGGCATGACGCCGCTTCTGTCGGGCGAACGCAGCGAGGACGAGGGGCTCTTCGTCCGCCAGCACGCCTATTGGGCCAAGGTCATGCGCGAGGCACTCGCCGCTGAAATGGACGCAGAAGGGGTTCCGGCATGAGCATCACTTACCAAATGGCCTGCGATTTCCTGTATCGCGAGGCCCGTCTGCTGGACGACCGGGAATGGGACGAATGGCTGACCTGCTACGCGGCCGATGTCACCTACTGGATGCCCTGCTGGGACGATGACGACAGGCTGACCGAAGACCCGCAGTCGCAGCTTTCGCTGATCTACTACCCCAGCCGCGACGGGCTCGAGGACCGGGTCTTCCGCATCAAGACCGAACGGTCGGGCGCCTCGACCCCGGAGCCGCGCACCAGCCACATGATCAGCAACGTCGAGATCCTCGCGGATCGCACGACCGAGGTGGACCTGCGCTACAACTTCGTCACGCTGAACCACCGCTACAAGGTGACGGACACCTTCTTCGGCACGATCTTCGTGACCCTGCGCGAGACCGCCGAGGGGCTGCGGATCGGGTCCAAGAAGATCGTCCTGAAGAACGACTACATCCGCCAGGTGATCGACGTCTACCACATCTGATGCGGGCCGCGCGCCCGCATCCCCCGGGGGACGCCCCCGTCGAGGAGGACCCATCATGCCAAGCTACACCATCGCCCTGAATTTCGAAGACGGTGTCACCCGGATCATCGATTGCCGGGATGACGAGAAGGTGCTCGACGCCGCCTATCGTCACAAGATCAACCTGCCCATGGATTGTTCGGACGGGGTCTGCGGCACCTGCAAGTGCCGCGCCGAGGCGGGCCGCTACGATCTGGGAGACGATTTCATCGATGACGCCCTGACAGCGGACGAGGCCGCGAACGGGATGGTGCTGACCTGCCAGATGGTGCCCTCGAGCGATTGCGTCATCGCCGTGCCCACGACCGCAAGCGCCTGCAAGACCGCACAACAGCGCTTCGAGGCGACCGTGACCCGGATCGCGCCCCATAACGACGCGGCGGTTGTCCTTGACCTTGCCGTGGCCCCGGACGCGATCCCGCCCGCCTTCCTGCCGGGGCAATATGTCAACATCGACGTGCCCGGCACCAGCCTGACCCGGTCCTATTCCTTCAGCTCCGAACCGGGCGCGCAGCGCATCAGCTTTCTGATCAAGACGATCCCCGGGGGCGCGATGAGCGGCTGGCTTGCCGACGCGCAGCCGGGGGACAGCCTGTCGCTGACCGGCCCGATGGGCAGCTTCTACCTGCGCGACGTGACCCGGCCGCTGCTGTTTCTGGCGGGCGGCACCGGTCTTGCCCCGTTCCTGTCGATGCTCGAAGTGCTTGCACAGGCGGGCAGCACCCAGCAGATCCGTCTTGTCTATGGCGTGACCCGCGATCTTGATCTCGTGCTGGTGGATGCGCTCGAATCCTATGCCGCGCGGCTTGCGAACTTCAGCTTTGCCACCGTGGTGGCGGATGCGGCGTCGTCCCATCCGCGCAAGGGCTGGGTGACGCAGCACATGCCTGACGATCTGAACGGTGCGGCCGATGTCTATCTGTGCGGCCCGCCGCCCATGGTGGACGCCGTGCGGCGCCATTTCGAAGACGCGGGCATCACGCCGGCCAGCTTCCATTACGAGAAATTCACCCCCAACGCCCCCTCCATGCGCGAGGTCGCCTGACCATGGCCTACTTTCCAGACAGGTTTGCCGGGAAGGTGCTGGTCGTCACCGGCGCCGCGCAGGGCATCGGCCGCGCGGTCGCCCTTCGGGCGGCACGGGAGGGCGGTCGCGTCCTGCTGGTGGACCGGGCGGATTTCGTCGCCGATGTCGCCGCCGAGGCGCAGGGCGGCGAGGCTGCGGCCTTTGCGGCAGACCTCGAGACCTGGGACGGCGCGCAGGCCGCGATGGACTTTGCCGCACAGCGCTTCGGGGGTATCGACATCCTGATCAACAACGTCGGCGGCGCCATCCGGATGCGCCCCTTCGCCGAGTTCGAGCCCGCGCAGATCGACGCCGAAATCCGTCGTTCGCTGATGCCGACGCTCTATTGCTGCCACGCCGTGCTGCCGCATCTCTTCGCCCGGAACGGCGGGACCATCGTCAATGTCTCGTCGAACGCGACGCGCGGCATCCATCGCGTGCCCTATTCCGCCGCCAAGGGCGGGGTGAACGGCATCACGCAATCGCTGGCGATGGAACTTGCCGGGCGCAACATCCGCGTCGTCGCCACCGCCCCCGGAGGCACCGAAGCCCCGCCCCGCCGCATCCCGCGAAACGCCGAAGGCGATACCGAGGCCGAGAAGGCATGGATGGCCGAGGTCGTGGCGCAGGTGAAGGATACTTCGCTGATGAAGCGCTACGGCACCATCGAGGAACAGGTCGCCCCGATCCTGTTTCTGGCCTCCGACGAGGCCTCCTACATCACCGGGGACGTTCTGCCCGTCGCGGGCGGCGACCTCGGCTGAACCTGAAGGGAACCGCGATGCCCGTCCTCGATCTTGGCACGCACCGCTTGCAGTACCGCGTGGATGGGCAGGACAGCACGGCACCGTGGCTTGTGTTCTGCAACTCGCTCGGCACCGATCTGCACATGTGGGATGCGCAGGTCGAACCGCTGGGGCGCAGGTTCCGGCTGCTGCGCTATGACCGGCGCGGCCATGGGCGGTCGTCGGTCCCGCCGGGGCCCTATGTGCTCGCCGATCTTGGACGGGACGTCATAGCCCTGCTCGACGCCCTCGGGATCGCGCGCGCGCATTTCTGCGGCCTGTCGATCGGTGGGCTGACCGGGCAATGGCTTGGCCTGCACGCTGCGGAACGGTTCGACCGCATGATCTTCTGCGCCACCGCCCCCCGGATCGGGACCGAGGCGGGCTGGCAGGACCGGGTCCGGGCCGTGCAGGCCGACGGGCTTCCCGCGATGGCCGAGGCTACCGCCGACCGCTGGTTTTCGCCCGGCTTCCGCGCGGCTGCACCCGAGGTCGTGGACCGGATCATCGGGACCTTCGCCGCGACCCCGCCGATGGGCTACGCCGGCTGCTGCGCCGCCCTTGCGGGTGCCGACCTGCGCGGGGACATCGCCCGCATCGCCCGGCCCGTGCTTGCACTCTCGGGTGCCGAGGACGCGGTCTGCCCCCCAGATCACCTCGACTCCCTTGCCCGCACCGTGCGCGACGGGCGGCATGTGACCTTGCCGGGCCGCCACATCGTGAACGTCGAAGCCGCGCCGGAATTCAGCGATCACGTGATGGCATTTCTTGCCTGACGCTTCCGCCGGTCTTGCCGTCGCCCCAGACCCGGGTTGCCGCACCAAGCACCCGTCCCGCAGCCCCGACGTTTCAGGGCTTTGAGCGGCGTCAATGCCCCCCGGGAACCGGCGATTACGCTTGGTTCCGGGAAGGCGACGCAGCGCCTGAAAGACGGCCCCAACCCGAGGCCGTCGCAGGCAGGACGCGACGCCAGCGCTTCGAACCCAAGGAGGCAACATGAGAGTGTTCGCCCTGCTGCTGATCGTGCTCGGCGTCCTGACGCTGTCCGGATGCGAAAGCCCGGAGCGCGGAACATACCCGCTTTCGGGCCAGCCCTGTTCGCCAAACGATCCCGTTCACGATCTGTCGGGGAACTGCCTGCCGCCGCTCTGATCCGACGGCTGTTCCGGTGCCGGGGAACGAACGGGGCAGCCCATGGCTAGCCCCGCTCGGCCCGCAGAAGATCCTCGATCCGGATCGGGAAGCGGCGGATGCGGTGGCCGGTCGCGTGCCAGATCGCGTTGCCGATGGCGCCCACGGTGCCCACGATGCCGATCTCGCCCACCCCCTTGATGCCAAGCGCGTTCACATGGGGGTCGTCCTCATGCACCGTGATCACCTCGAGGCCCGAGACATCGGCATTGACCGGGATGTGATAGCCCGCGAAATCCGCGTTCATGATTCGGCCGGTGCGGGCGTCGAAGCGCGCCTCTTCATGCAGCGCGAAGGAGATGCCCCAGATCATGCCGCCCATCAGCTGGCTTTCCGCCAGCTTGGGGTTGATGATCCGGCCCGCGGCGAAGGCGCCCACAAGGCGGGTCACGCGCATCTGGTAAAGGTCGGGGTCCACCTTCACCTCGGCGAAGACGGCGCCGTGGGAATACATCGCGTGTTTCGCGGCCTGTTCCGGCGGGCGGGCGGCGCTTCCTGTGCCGATGACCTCGGACCCGCCGGCGCGGGCGATGATCTCGGCATAGCTTTCGCTGCGGCTGTCGTCGTCGGTGACGAAAAGACGCCCGTCGCGCGCGGTCACACCCTTGTTGCCCGCCCCGAAGAGCGGCGAGGCCGGATCGGCGGTGGCGATCTGGGCCAGCCGGTCGATGGCGTCGCGGCCCGCCGCATGCAGCGCGCCGCCCGCCGTCGCGGTGTGCCCCGAGCCGCCCGCGACCCCGCCATCGGGCAGGTCCGAGGAACCGGAACGGAATTCCACCTTGTCCAGCGGCAGACCGAGGCTGTCGGCAGCGATCTGCGCCAGCGCGGTCCATGCGCCCTGACCCATGTCGGCGGCGGCGGTTTCGACAAGCCCGGTGCCATCCGGGCGCAGCACTGCGCGGGCCTGGGCCTGGAACATCGGCGCGTGGAACAGCGCCGTGCCCATGCCCCAGCCGACCAGCATCCCGTCCTCGTCGCGCATCTGGCGCGGTTGCAGCGGGCGCTTGGCCCATCCGAAGCGTTCCGCCCCGCGCAGGTAGCACTCGCGCAGAGCCTTCGACGAATAGGGCAGGCCGGTGCCGGGCTCGGTCTCGGCATAGTTTCGCAGCCGGAACTCGAGCGGGTCGAGGCCCGCCCTTTCCGCCATCTCGTCCATCGCGCATTCCAGCGCGGCAGAGCCCGACGCCTCGCCCGGCGCGCGCATCGGCCCGGGGGTGCCGGTATCGACGCGCACCCCGGAATGGGCCGATCGCAGCGCCCCGGCCGCATAGAGACCCTGCGAGGCATTGGCGGCGCTTTCCACGAAATCGTCGAAGGTCGAGGTCGTGGCCAGCGACTCGTGATCCAGCACGGTCATCCGGCCCTCGGCGTCGATGCCGATCCGAAGGCGCTGGCGGGTCGCACCGCGATGGCCGACGGGGCCGAACATCTGATCGCGCCGCAGCATCAGCTTGACCGGGCGCCCCGTCATCCGGGCGGCAAGGATCGCCAGCACGGTCGGCCCGTTCGGGATCGCCTTCGATCCGAAGCCGCCGCCAAGGTAGGGGCTGCGGATCAGGACGTTCTCGGCCGGGATGCCGAAGTAATAGCCATAGGCCCCGCGCGACATCACGATGGCCTGGTTCGGCATGTCGAGCGTGACCTGATCGCCCTGCCACTGCGCCACGACGGCATGGGTTTCCATCGCATTGTGATATTGCGCGGGCGTCTCGTAGGTCACGTCAAGCGACTGCACCGCCGCCGCGTGACCGGCCGCCACGTCGCCATGCACCGTCTGGCCGCGGCGACCGAAGGCACCGACCTCCACGGTGTAGGGGGTGTTCCCGTCCAGACCCACGCGGGGGGACTCGGCCTCATAGCGCGGGTCGAGAAGGCGCGCGCCTTCGGTTGCGGCCTCCAGCGTCTCGGCCAGCACAAGCGCGATGGGCTGGTTGGCATAGCGCACCGTGTCGTCCTGTAGCGCCTCGAAGCGGAAGGCGAACATGAAGTGCTTGGCTTCCGGGTCGCCTTCCAGCAGGGGCCGGTTGGCGGGTGTGATGACCTCGACCACGCCGGGATGCGCCCTGGCGGCGGCCACGTCGAGATGGGTCACGCGGCCCCGCGCGATGGTGGCGGGGACATAGACCGCGTGCAGCATCCCCTCGGGATGGTTGTCGGCGGCGAAGGTGGCGGTGCCGGTGACCTTGGCCACGCCGTCGCGGCGCGAGACAGGCTGACCGGCGTTCGACCCGAAGCGGGTCGCGAAGGGAAGGGTGTCAGGCATGGGCGTGACCTCCGAAGACGGATGCGGGGAAGGCCGGCATCTGGGCCGGCGTGCCTTCGGCGGCAAGCGCAAGCGCACGGGCCGCAGTGCGATGGGCAAGGGCGATCTTGTGGCCGTTGTCGCCCGAAGGCGCGGCGCCGTTCAGCGCGACGTCTGCCGCCGTGTCGAACAGCGCGCGATCCGGGGTCTGGCCGATCATCAGCGCCTCGGCCTCGGCCACGCGCCAGGGGCGGGCGGCGACCGCGCCAAGCGCGAGCCGCGCCCCGGCGATCTTGCCCCCTTCGAACCGCAGCGCCGCCGCGGCAGAGACCAGCGCGAAGGCGTAGGACGTCCGGTCGCGCAACTTGAGATAGCGGGAATGGGCGCGGAACCCTGCGCTGGCGGCGGGCAGGCGGATGGCCACGATCACCTCGCCCGGGTGCAGCGCGGTTTCCCGCTCGGGCGTCTCGCCGGGCAGCAGGTGGAAATCGGCGAAGGAGATCTGGCGCGCGCCATCGGGGCCTTCGACCTCGACCACGGCGTCCATCGCGGCAAGGGCCACGCAGAAATCCGAAGGGTTGGTGGCAATGCAGGCCGCGCTCCACCCGAGGATCGCAAGCCCCCCGTTGTCGCCACTCCGCGCCGCGCAGCCCGCGCCGGGATCGCGGCGGTTGCAGGGGCTGTGGGGGTCCTGGAAATAGGCGCAGCGGGTGCGTTGCAGAAGGTTCCCGCCGACGGTCGCGGCATTCCGCAACTGGCCCGAGGCCCCGGACAGCAGCGCCTCGGCCACCATCGGGAAGGCGCGCGCAAAATCCGCGTCATGGGCCAGATCGGCATTGCGCACCAGTGCGCCGATGCGGGTGTCGCCGTTCGCCAGCGCCTCGATCCGGTCAAGGCCGGGCAAGCGGGTCAGGTCGATCAGCTTGCCCGGCCGCAGGGCGCCGGTCTTCATCAGATCGACAAGGTTGGTGCCGCCGCCCAGATAGGCCGCGCCGGGCTCCCATGCCGCGATGGCATCCGCAAGGCTTGCGGGGCGAACGTAGTCGAAGGGGGTCATGCCGATGCCCTTTCGTCTTCCGCCGCCATCCGGCGGGTCGCGTCCTGCACCGCTTCCGCGATGCCGTGATAGGCGGCGCAGCGGCACAGGTTCCCGCTCATGCCTTCGCGGATGCGGTCGGGGTCGGTGCCGGCATGGCCCTCGGCGATCAGGCCCACCGCGCTCATGATCTGGCCCGGGGTGCAATAGCCGCACTGGAAGCCGTCATGGTCGATGAAGGCCGCCTGCACGGGATGCAGCCGGTCGCCCTGGGCGAGGCCCTCGATGGTGGTGACCTCGGCCCCGTCGAGCGTGACGGCAAGGGAGAGGCAGGAGTTCACCCGGCGGCCGTCCACAAGAACGGTGCAGGCGCCGCATTGGCCGCGGTCGCAGCCTTTCTTGGTGCCGGGAAGCGCGAGGCGTTCGCGCAGAAGATCGAGAAGGGTCACGCGCGCGTCCTCCAAGAGGACGTCGCGGCGCGTGCCGTTGATGGTCAGGCTGATCGAGAAGGACATGAAGCCTCCGGTCGCGGGGTGAGGATTGGATCGGCTGGGGCCGCGCGGCAAGCGGACTCGAGTCGGCGGCGATCGCGTGATATAGTTATACGGAGGATGCCTCCGTTTAGCAACAGGAACCTGAGCCTTGGACGAAACGCACCGAAAACCCCGATCGGATGCGCTCAAGAACCGCGCCCGTCTGATCGAGGCGGCCAAGGAAGTGCTAGGGCGCGGCGGCCCCGAGGCAAGCCTCGAAGCCGTCGCGCGCGAGGCGGGGGTGGGCATCGGCACGCTCTATCGCCACTTTCCCACGCGTGAGGCGTTGTTTCAGGCGGTCTATCGACACGATGTGGAGGACCTGCTGAGACTGGCCGAGGCGTTGGAACGCCCCGGCGGCGGGGTCGCGGCGCTGCGGGAATGGATGCATGCCAACGTGGCGCTCGTCGGGACCAAGCGGGGCCTGCTTGGCGCGCTGGCCGTGGTGGTGGGCGACGACTCCAAGGCGATGTACAGCGAACTCTCGGCGCGCATCCTGCGCGCGGTGGATGGGCTCTTGCAGCGCGCCATTGCCGAAGGCGAAGTGCGCGCCGATGTTTCCGCCGAGGACCTGACCCAGACGTTCTACGCGCTCTGCTATGCGCGGCCCCCCGAGCCGGGATGGGAGACGCAGGTGCGCCGCCTTCTTGACATCTTCATCGACGGTCTGCGGCGGCGGCACTAGGATCAAGGGCAGGCAAACGGTCGAACGGAGTGCCGGGATGATCCTGATTTTTCTCAAGCGCCTTCGAAAGCGTCTGCGGTCGTTGTTCGGACGCGCCGACTAGCGGCCGACCTCGCGGACCGCGTCCTTGCCGTAGGCGCGGAAGGCCGCCACCAGATGATCGAACACGACCCTGACCCGGGGCAGGGTGCGCAGGCTGTCATGCGTGACGATCCATGCGTCGAGGCTTGGCAGCACCAGTCCCGGCAGCACCTCGCGCAATTGCGGATCCCGTCGGCCGATGGCGCGCTGCACGAGGGCGATCCCCAGCCCTGCGCGCGCGGCGGCAAGCTGCGCGGGATGGTTGTCGGTGCGGATCACGAAGCGGCGGTCGTCCAGCCCGGGAAAAAGCGCGCGGGCCAGTTGGCGTTCCGCAGGCGACCGGTCCGGCCCGATCAGGTCGTGATCCCTCAGGTCATCGGCCGTCTTCGGCATCCCCCGCGCCTCGAGATAGCCGGCATGCGCGAACAGGCCGAGCCGGATCGCGGGAACCTTTTGCGCCACCAGCGCCTCCTGTCGCGGCGGATACATGCGCACGGCCACGTCCACCTCTTGTTCCAGCACATTGGCCGGGGCGTTGCTGATGTCGATCTCAAGCCGAAGGGCCGGATGGCCTTGGCGCAGGGGCACGAGCATGGCCGGCAGGACTTCCAGCCCGATGAAATCGGAGACGCTGATCCGCACGACCCCCTCGGCCAGCCCGGGCGGCGAGGCGGCGGCGCGGACGAAGGCATCGGAGGCGCGCGCCATGGCCCGTGCGGCGTCCCCAAGGGCGCGGGCCTCGGCCGTGGGCACCAGCCCCCGCACCGACCGCGTGAAGAGCCGCACGCCAAGCGCCTGTTCCAGCGCCTCGATCCGGGCGCGCATGGTGGGCTGGGCCACCCCCATCTGGCGGGCGGCGGCCGAAAGGCTGCCTGCGTCCAGCACCGCAAGGAACGCACGCTGATCGTTCCAGTCGATCGTTCTGTTCATAGATTTCATGCTAGCACGTGAAGCCAATTAGGCAATTACCTTCAGGGCCGGCTCTGGTCATCCTCTGTGCGAAGACAGGAGGCACGCGATGATCTTGGCGAAACGAGCACTTGTTCTGGGCGCGACGGGCGGCATCGGAAGCGAGACCGTGGCGGCCCTGCGGCGTCACGGCTGGCGGGTGACGGCGATGGCCCGCCACCCGGCGACCGGCCCGGTCGCGCAGATCGCGGACGGCGTGGACTGGGTGATCGGCGACGCGATGTCGGCAGACGACGTGCGCCGCGCGGCGGACGGGGTGCAGGTCATTGTCCATGCCGTCAATCCGCCGGGCTACCGGGATTGGGACAAGCTCGTCCTGCCGATGATCGACAACACGATCGCGGCTGCGCGGGCGACCGGCGCGCGGATCGTCTTGCCGGGGACGATCTACAACTACGGACCCGACGCCTTCCCCGATCTGACGGAAGATGCGCCGCAGCGTCCCGTGACGGAAAAGGGCCGCATCCGCGTGGCGCTGGAGCGGCGGCTGCAGGAGGCCAGCGCCACGGGGCTCGGGGTCCTTGTCGTGCGGTTCGGGGATTTCTTCGGGCCGCAGGCGGGCAATACATGGTTCGGGCAGGGGCTGGTGACGCCGGGCAAACGGCTCCGGTTCGTCACCTATCCCGGCCGCAAGGGCGTGGGTCATGCCTGGGCCTATCTGCCCGACGCGGCCGAGACCATCGCGCGGCTTCTCGACAGGGCCGAGGATCTGGAGCCTTTCGCCCGCTTCCACTTCGAGGGCGTCTGGGATCCGGACGGCACGTTGATGCCCCGCGCCATCGCAACGGCCCTCGGGCGCCCCGGCCTACGCGTAAGACCCCTGCCTTGGGCCTTGCTGCACCTTGCGGGGCTGTTCGATACGACCGCCCGCGAAATCTGCAGGATGCGGTATCTCTGGCGCAGGTCGATCCGACTCGACAATCGCCGGCTGGTGGCCTTCCTAGGCGAAGAACCCCGGACCCCGCTGCCTCAGGCGGTCGGCGCGACGCTCGCCGGCCTTCGGGTCCGCTAGGGGCGGCGGGCGCGACAGATCCGGGCGGCGGGCCGTCGCGTAATCCACCTGTCGCGGGATCTGGCGACGGATTTCGCGGAGGCGGACATGCGGACGGATCATCACGGGCGGAACCGGCCCCGAGGCCCGGCGGGGCAGGCGGCATGACCCCGTCGCGTGCCGGGGCCGCCCCGTGGCGGGTGAGCCTCTTTGCCATGGTGCTGGCCGCGGCGGGACTGCCGGTTTACATCCTGCTGCCGCGCTATGCGACGGTTGAGATGGGGCTGAACCTCGCCACCGTGGGGGCGATCCTGCTGGGCATACGCATCCTCGACGTGGTGCAGGACCCGGCTCTGGGGCGGCTCATCGACGCGTGGCGGGGCGGGCGCGACCGGCTGGCGCTGATCGGCCTTGGCGCGATGGCCGCGGGCTTTGTCCTGCTGTTCTCGATCCCGGCGCCGGTCGATCCGCGCCTGTGGCTGGTGATGTCGCTGGTTCTGGTCTTCTCGGGCCACAGCCTCGCGTCGATCCTGCTTTACGGCGACAGCGAGGCGCTGGCCGGGTCTGCCGCTGCCGAGGCGCAATTGCGCCTGTCGGCATGGCGCGAGGCGGGCGGTATTCTGGGCGTGATCGTGGCCGTGGTCGCGCCCGCCTCGCTTCCGGGCAGTCTTGGCGGTTTTGGCTGGGCGCTGGCCGTTCTCGCGGTGCTGGCCGTGCTTGCCACGCGGCGCATCTGGAGCCACGCGCCCCGCTTCCGCCCGGCCTTCGCGCTGGCCCCGTTCCTGCGCAGCGGCGGCGGCTGGCTTCTGGGCCTTGCCGTCATCAACAGCCTGCCCGTGGCGATCACCTCGACGCTTTTCGTCTTCTTCGTCGAGGATCACCTGCGGCTCACCGGACAGGCGGGCCCGTTCCTGCTTCTGTTCTTCGCGGGCGCCGGGGCGAGCCTGCCGGGCTGGAGCGCGCTTGCCCGCAGACGCGGTGCGCGGCCCGTCCTGCTGTCGGGCATGCTGCTTGCCGTCGTGAGCTTTGTCTGGGCGGGCCTTGTCGCGCCGGGGGCGGCGATCGGCTTCGGGTTGATCTCGATGGCCTCCGGCATCGCGATCGGCGCGGACCTCGTGATCCTGCCTGCGGTCTTCGCGAGCCTTCTGGGCCGCTCGGGTCTCGCGCCGAACCAGTCCTTCGGGCTTTGGTCCTTTGCCAACAAGCTGTCGCTTCCGCTTGCCGCGGCGACAGTGCTGCCCGCGCTTCAGGCCAGCGGCTTCGTCGCGGGGCAGGCCAACAGCGCGGCGGCAGACGCGCGGCTGGTGCTGCTTTATGCGCTCGTGCCCTGCGGGCTGAAGCTGATCGCGGGGGGCATCCTTCTGGCGATGCCGCGCCATATCTGGGCCGTCGCGCAGCCCGTGGCGCGCGAGGCGATCTGAGCGGACAGCGGCAGGGACGGTCCGACGTCCGTTGCCTTGCGACCCGGCCGACTCCGGCGGGCGCGGGGCCGTCAGTGCCGCGCCCGTTCGGCGTGCAGGACGGGCCTGAGCCGAAACACGCGCCTCATCAGGGACCGCAGCGTCTGGAAAAGCCGGGTCATCTCCGCCCGGCGTTCAGACCGGGCGATCGCTTGGTAACGGTCGGTGTCGAACGAGCCGTCGGGCCGCGTCAGGATCATCGGAAAGGTATCACGGATCATCTCGGTTCCCCTTGCACGGTGGACATGGGCCGATCCTGCGCCGCTCCTGTCCGTCCCGCTTGAGGAAGGCCTGTGGAACTTCTTGAGATTTCGCTGATCCTGCACGACGCAATGGCCCGAAGGTGGCGTCCGCGTTAGGCTGTGGGCATGATCCATCGCTTTGCAGATTGCGAACTCGACGAAGACCGGCATGAATTTCGCCGATCCGGCCGCCTCCTGCCGCTGGAGCCGCAGGTGTTCGACCTGCTCTGCCTGTTCCTGCGCGCGCCCGGCGCGCTGGTGACCCGCGACCAGATTGTCGCCGAGATCTGGCAGAACCGCATCGTCTCCGAGGCGGCAATCTCGTCGCGCATCAACGCGCTGCGCCGCGCGCTTGGCGACACGGGCAAGGCGCAGGCGGTTCTGGCGACGGTCCCCCGCCGGGGCTTCCGGCTGATGGCCGAGGTGACGACGGAACGGGCGCCCGCCTCATCGCCGCTGCCGAAACCAGCGCCGCAGCGCATCCGCTTTGCCCGTTCGCGCGATGGAACGGCGCTGGCATGGACGACGACCGGTTCCGGGCCGCCCTTGCTGCGCGCGGGGCATTTTCTCACGCATCTCGAATACGACTGGCAAAGTCCGATCTGGCATCCGTTCCTCGATCACCTTGGCCGTCATTTCTCGGTGACGCGCTACGACCAGCGCACGACCGGACTTTCCGCCGAGGCCAACGGTCCCGTGACGCTCGATACGCTCGTGCAGGATCTCGAGGCTGTCGCGGATGCCGCGGGGCTGGACCGGTTCCCGGTCCTTGCGGCCTCGCAAGGCGTTCCGGTGTCGATTGCCTTTGCCGCGCGCCATCCCGACAGGATCACCCGCCTCGTGCTTTACGGAGGCTACGCGCAGGGGCGCGCGCTGCGTCAGACGCCGGAGGATCGCGACCGCGCCGATGCGATCCTGACCCTCATCCGCGAGGGGTGGGGGCGGCGTTCGGTTGCCTTTGCGACGGCCTTTGCAGCGCTATACGCCCCCGACGCCGACCATGCGCAGATCGAGGATCTGGTGCGGCTGCAACTTGCCTCGGCCACGCCGGAGGCCGCGGTCAACCTGCGCCGAGCCATCGACGGGTTCGATGTCACCGCGATGCTCGCGGCGGTCCGCTGCCCGACGCTTGTGCTGCACGGACGCGACGATGCCGTCCAGCCGCTGGAACAGTCGCGATTGATCGCGGCCCGTATCCCGGGGGCAGAGTTCCACCTGCTGGAAAGCCGCAACCACATTCCGCTCCGCCAGGACCCGGCATGGCAGGATCTCATGGCGCGGGCCATCGATTTCCTGTCCGAGCCCTGAAACGGAAGGCGCCCCTCCAAGGGGCGCCCGGCGCGCTAGCTGTCCAGCGCGATCTCGATATCCAGAAGCGGGGCGTATTGCTGCGCCCCGAAGATGTCGCCGTCCCCCGCGCTGCCGCTGGGGCGATCGCGCAGGATCGTGAACTTGATCGCATAGGCCGGGTCGTATTCGACAAAGTCGGTGATCCGGTTCGGATTGATCTTCAGAAGTTGGCTGACGCTCTGCCGTGTCAGCGCACGCGAGCGCTTGACCTGTTCATAGGCCGCTGCCTCGCGGAAGATGACGTCGAAGGTGATCTTGTCGGTGCCGGCATTCTTGCTTCGGATCGTCTTGGCAAGGTCGCTCAGTTTCATCGTGGTCATGGCGTGTCCTGTCTCAGGCGTCCGAAGTGGCGGTTTCGCCGATGGTCGCGGTTTGCGTCGGGAAAAGCGACAGCGGGTCGTCGATCCGCATCGTGTGGTTCAGCGTCCAGCGATGCGCCGGGCTGGCCGGAAGCACCTCGTCGAGCACGAAAGACACGCCGCCTGCGGTTCCCTTCACATCAGGCAGGCGGGCATAGAACAACTGCCGGGTGCCCGTCATGGTGACTTCCTCGGCCATCTCGCGGGTCGGGGCGAGGCCCTGCACCACGACCAGAAGCTCATGCCCCGGCTTGTCGCGCAGCGGCTCGAGCGGGCCCATGATGCCGTCCCGCCCGAAGACGTTGTAGTGCAGCTCCCAGCCGTCGGGCCCGAAGCGTTCGATCACCTGGGCCCGGCTCCAGGCGATGACCTCGTCCACGTTCGCGATGGTGTAGGGATCGCGGATGCCCGCCATGCCCACGAACCGCTCGCCGACCTTGCCCGAGCCTTCCAGCTTCACCCGAAGCTCGGTTGCCGGAACGAAGCGCATTCCGGTGACCCGCGTCGTCTTTTCCGACACTTGCCGATAATGGCAGTCGGTCATGTCCAGCATCCCGCCCGCAACGTATTCGTGGTAGGGGTTGGAGCGCTCATACATCGCGTGACCGGCAACCGAAGCGACGGTGCAGCGTTGGCCGGGATGCATGGCCGTGACTTCCACCCAGTCTTCGGTGATCTTGCCCAGCACGGTTTCCTTGGCGCCATAGGGTTCGGCACAGAACGAGGCGCATTCCAGCACCTTGCCAAGGTAATAGGCCTGCGCCTCGGGGAAGCCGTGGTAAAGCGCGGGGGCTGCGAAGATCGCGCTGTCGGAACTGCGGCCGCCGATGATGACGTCGCACTCCTGTTTCAGCAGTTCCACGAAAGGATGGACGCCGGCCATGGCGACAACGCGCGTCGTCGCGTCAAGCTCGTCTTCGGTCAGGTCGGGGCGCGCGTCGAGGCCCGCGACCGCGGTCCCGGACCGGATCTGGGTGCGGACCAGTTCGCGGTCCACTTCCGAATAGAACCAGCCGATGCGGAAGGGCGGCAGATCGTGGCGCCGGGCGATCTTGCGGATCATCTCGACATACATGTCCACGCGCGAATTGGTGCCGGTGTCGCCGGCCGAACCGATCAGCATCGGCACGTCCAGTTCCCGCGCGGCCAGAAGCATGTGTTCCAAATCGTGCTCCTGCCAGGCCGCGGGGCTCGCGCAGGTGTCCGTCCCGAGCGGCACGGGTCCGATGTCGTCGCTGCCGGAGTCGGCGGCGATGTAGTCGGGTTTGGCCGCCACGCCGAGCCGGAAGCTTTCCACCTTCAGCGGGGCAAAACCCAGGTGGCCGTTCGGGCAGATGATCTTCAGCGACTTCATGGGGCTCTCCAGCAATTCCGTCACCACATTACATGCACGTCGCATGCCAATGCCGGAGGAATTCTCAGGTCATTGGGAAAGCTAAAGAAAATGCAGCATGCACGTGGTGTGGGCAGGCGCTTGCGCGTATTGCGCGCGTCACGAGGGGATTTTCACGCGTCGAGGATGCCGAGCTTGAGCATCTGGTGTCGCAGGGCATGGCGGCTGATCTTCAGCGCCGCCGCCGCCTGCTGCAAGTTGTTGTTCGCCTCGTTCAGCGCCCGCTGGATCAACGCCTTCTGAAAGGCGGCGGTCGCGGGGTGAAAGCCAGCCTCGGCGGGCAGCTGGGCGGGGTCGGCATGTCCGCCGCCTGTCGCGGTCGATGTGCCCGCGCGTACGGCCCGCAGGATACGGTCGGGAAGATGCGAGGGCAGCACGATGTCGTCGTCTTCCAGAATGAAGATCCGCTCCAGCAGGTTCTCGAGCTCCCGCACGTTGCCGGGCCATGGATATTTCAGGAAGATCTGCGCGACCTCGTCGCTCAGCCCCTTGATGCGGCGGTCGTACTGGCGATTGAACTTGTCGATGAAATGCCGCGCGAGGATCAGGACATCCTCGCCGCGGTCGCGCAGCGGCGCGATGTTGAGGGCCACGACCTGAAGCCGGTAGTAAAGGTCTTCACGAAAATGCCCGGCCTTCACCTCGGACAAGAGCACCTTGTTGGTGGCCGCGATGTAGCGCACATCGACAGAGGTCGCGCGCACGCCCCCGACACGGCGGAACTGGTGCGTATCGAGCAGCGTCAGCAACTTCGCCTGCAACGTCAGTTCCATCTCGCGGATCTCGTCGAGGAACACGGTGCCCTTGTCGGCGGCCTCGATCAGGCCGATCTTGCGTTCGACCGCGCCGGTGAAAGCGCCCTTTTCATGGCCGAAGAGTTCGGATTCCATCAGGCCCGCCGGGATCGCGGCGCAGTTGATCTCGGCGAATTCGCCCGCCGCGCGGGACGATCCGCGATGCAGCATCCGCGCCACAAGGCCCTTGCCGGTGCCGGTTTCGCCGTAGATCAGGACCGTCCGCACGGGGCTTTTCGCCACGCGCTCGATCAGGCTGCGCAGGGTGCGGATGCTCTCGTGCTGACCGATCAGGCCATCGTTGTATTGCGCCATTGCCCTGTCCATGCCGCCCCCCCGGCCTAGAGGCGCAGGACGTGCCACGGACCGGTGCAGGGGTTGTCGAGGCAAGCATACATGAGCCGCGACGCGCAGCAATAAACGACGCTGGATATCGTGCGGCTGCCCCCCGCATCCGGATGCTGGCAGAGCGGCCCCGCCTGCGGCCCATCCCCGCGATGCGTGGCCATGAGGCGGGATGCGGCCTCCGCCGACCAGTCGGCACCGGGAATGGTCCGGTCGAGGAACGCGCGCCGGTCGTGCGATGTATCCTCGATCGTGCTGGCGGGATCGGTCAGGGTCTCCGGCGCTGTCACGGTCAGGGTGAAGTGGTTCGTGCGACAGACCCGCGGCGCGATCTCGACCGCGACCTCTGCGGCGCCCAATTCGACCGCGGCGACCTCGCCCCGAGCATCCGCCATCACCAGCGTGCCGCCGCCCACGTGCTGCTGTGCCCGGATGAACCGGACGGCCTCCGCGACCGATGCGAACTGCGACAGCAGCCGGGTCATCAGGAAATACCGCAGCCAGCCGGGCCGATGCCGGCGCGTGCCGATCTGCGTGTCCACGATGGCAAGGCCCGCGGAATTCATCCCGCTGGAATAGGCGCCGGGACTGCCCAGACTGCCAAGGCAGAACATCGGGCCCCGCGCCAGATCCGGGCCCTCG
Source organism: Paracoccaceae bacterium (assembly GCA_028875855.1). Classification (GTDB taxonomy): domain Bacteria; phylum Pseudomonadota; class Alphaproteobacteria; order Rhodobacterales; family Rhodobacteraceae; genus Solirhodobacter. The sequence continues at coordinate 22,219 of JAGWVA010000035.1, read as the reverse complement.
TGCCGGAAGATGCGCTGGATGCCGGAATGTGCGCCGGAAAAGTCGCGGTTCTTGACAACCATCGGGCCGTCCCTGCCGCGATCGACCGCCCACGCGCTGCATCCGTCCGAAACGCCGTCCGGCACGGCCGAGAGATCGTGCAGAATGCCAAGGTGAAGCGCCGCGAACAACCGGTCCACGGGAAGGCCGAAGCCTTCGGCGATGCCGGTCAGTTCCGCCAGTTCCGGCTGGCAGACCGCGCGGGCGAAGTCCATCTGCGCCGCGAGGAATTGCCGCGCGCGGGGGCCAAGCAGTCCCTGAGCCTCGGCCGCCGCCAGCCGGTCGGCGGTGACCTGACGCACCGCGTCGCAGGCCGCGCGGCCGGCAGCGGCCTGCCCCAGCCCGCGCTGGAAGGGCGTCCCTTCAAGCGCGACGCTGTCGCCCTCTGTCGGGGACCACTCGGTCATGCCGTTTCCCCTTCCAGCAGGTTGAAGCTCTCGTTCAACCGGTGGCAGGAGGCATGATGGCCGATGCCCACGCTTTGCGACACCGGCGCGCGGCTGCGGCAGAGATCGGTCGCCAGCGGACAGCGCGTGTGAAACTTGCACCCGCCGGGCGGATCGAGCGGCGACGGCAGATCGCCCATCAGCCGGACACGCTTCCGCCCGCCCTCGGCCTCGACCCTGGGCACGGCCGACATCAGCGTTTGCGTATAGGGATGCCGCGGCCGTTCGAGGATCGCTTGAACCGGTCCGATCTCGACCACTTCTCCCAGATACATCACGGCCACGCGGTCGCTGAGATAGCCGATCACCGAGATGTCGTGCGAGATGAAGAGATAGGTCAGCCCCATGTCGCGCTTGAGGTCGGACAGAAGCTCGATGATCTGGGCCTGTATCGACACGTCGAGCGCCGAGACGGGTTCGTCGCAGACGATGAACTCGGGCCGGCTGACTAGCGCGCGGGCGATGCCGATCCGCTGGCGCTGTCCGCCCGAGAACTGGTGGGGATACCTGTCCAGATGCGCCGTCTTGAGGCCCACCTTCTCGATGATCGCGGCAACGCTGTCGCGCGTCTCGGCCTTGCTCCTGGCCAGACCGTGAAGCTGCAAGGGCAGGCCCACGATGTCAGCGACGGTGCGCCGGGGATTGAGCGAGGCATAGGGGTCCTGAAAGATGATCTGCATCCGCCGCCGCATCGCCTTCATCTCGCGCGGGGGGAGGGCCGCCACGTCGATGCCGTCGAAACGGATGGCGCCTTCGGTCGGCTCGTGCAGCCGCAGGATCGTCCGGCCAAGCGTCGATTTCCCGCAGCCGCTTTCGCCGATCAGGCCAAGGATCTCGCCCCGCTCGACGGAGAGGCTGACATCGCTCACGGCCTTCACCTCAAGCGTCGGCCGCCCCATCAGGCGGCCGACGATGCCGGGCGTGCCGCGATAGACCTTGGTCAGACCGGAGACGGACAGCAGCGGTTCACTCATCGGCCTGTCCCCCATCGAGACGTCGAATGCATCGGGCCCTGCGACCGGGTCCGGCAGGATGCATGTGAATGCGGGCGAGGCAGTCCGGCCCCGCCTCGGGACAGCGCGACTGGAAGCGGCACTGATCGGGCAGATTGATGAGGTCGGGGACCTGGCCCTTGATCGGGTGGATCTTCTCGCCGCGCAAGGCGGGGCGCGGGATCGAAGCCAGCAGCCCCTTCGTGTAGGGATGGCGCGGATCGCCGATGACGGCCTGCGTCGGCCCCTCTTCCACGACCTCGCCGGCATACATGACCATCACACGGTCGCAATGCTCGGCCACGACGGCAAGGTCATGGGTGATCAGAACCACGCTCATGCCCAGACGTGCGCGGATGTCGGCGATCAGTTCCAGAACCTGCGCCTGGATCGTCACGTCCAGCGCGGTGGTGGGTTCATCCGCGATCAAGAGCTTCGGCCGCGAGGACAGCGCAATCGCGATCATCATGCGCTGCCGCATCCCGCCCGAGAATTCGTGCGGGTATTGCCGCAGTCTTTCGGCGGGGGAGGGGATGCCGACAAGGCGCAGCATCTCGACCGCGCGGTCGGTGATCGCCCGCCGCCGGGCCGGGCCGCGACGGGGGAGGTCCTCGTCATGCGCTTCCAGCACCTCCGCGATCTGCTCGCCCACGGTGAGCGCAGGATTGAGCGCGGTCAGCGCATCCTGCATCGTCATCGCGATGTCCCGGCCACGGATGGCGCGCATCTGGCGGGGCGAAAGCGCGCGCAGGTCCTGCCCGTCGAAGCGGATGGTGCCCGCCTCGATCCGCCCCGGCGACCGGATCAGGCCCATGACCGAGGCGAAGGTGACGCTCTTGCCCGACCCGGATTCCCCCACCACGCCGATGCATTCGCCGCGCCGGACCATGACATCGACGCCATCGACGGCGCGCACGGTGCCCGCGCGGGTGTGAAAGGCGGTGCGCAGGCCCGCAACCTCGAGCAGGCATCCGGGAAGCGGTTCGGTCATTCGTGGAACCTCGGGTCGAAAGCGTCGCGCAGGCCCTGGCTTGCCACGTTCAGCGCCAGCACCAGCAGCAGGATCGCAAGGCCCGGGAAGGTGCTCACCCACCACGCCTGCATGATGAAGGCGCGCCCGTCCGCCACCATCGCGCCCCAGGACGCGGTCGGCGGCTGCACGCCAAGGCCAAGAAAGCTGAGGCTCGCCTCGAGGATGATGACGTTCGCCATGCGGATGGTCGATACGACGATGACGGGCGACAGGAAGTTGGGCAGGATTTCCCGGAGCATGATGTGCCGGTTCGAGGCGCCGAGTGCCCGCGCGGCCTCGACATATTCCTGTTCCCGCGTGGCCAGCGTCTCGGCCCGGACAACGCGGCAGGGGATGACCCATTCCTTGTAAACCAGGGCCAGAATGATATTGCCCAGCCCCGCGCCCATCATCGCCATCAGGCCGATCGCGAAGATCAGGTAGGGAAAGCCCAGCAGGATATCGACGGTGCGCGAGATGATCGTATCGACCCAGCCCCCCAGATAGCCTGCGGCAAGCCCCGCCAGAATGCCGATGCTTGTCGCGATGAAGACGACCGTCGCTCCCACCAGCATCGACACCCGAGAGCCGTAGATGATGCGCGACAGGATGTCCCGGCCAAGGGCGTCGCAGCCCAGCACATGGCCCCAGTCGCCGCCCGCCTGCCAAGCCGGCGGTTGGAGGCGGCTGAAGAGGTCCGTCGCGTTCGGGTCCTGAGGTGCGATGAGCGGCGCGAAAAGCGCGAGCGCCACGAAGACCAGCACGATGACGGCGCTGCCGGCGGCCAGCCGGTTCTCGGCGAAGACGACGAGGTTGCGCACCAGAAGGGACTGGGACGGGGCCGGGCGGGTCACGTCGGCGTCGCTCATAGTTTCACCCGCGGGTTCAGGAAGGTGTAGAGGATGTCGGCGACGAAGTTCAGCAGCACGTAGGTGACCGCGTAGAGCAGCACCGCCGTCTGGACCAGCGGGTAGTCGCGCACGAAGATGCTGTCCACCACCAGCCGCCCCAGCCCGGGCCAGCCGAAGACGGTCTCGACGATCATGTTGCCGCCAAGCAGGGAGCCGGTCTCGATCGCGGCGACCGAGACGGTCGGGATCAGTGCGTTCTTCAGCGCATGGCGGACAAGGACGCGGGTGCGCGACAGGCCCTTTGCCTCGGCAAAGGTGATGTAATCCTGGCGCAGCACCTCCAGCATCGAGGTGCGCGTGACGCGCATCAGGACGGCCGTCATCGGCAGGCCAAGCGTGATGGCGGGCAGCAGGATGTGTTTGAGCGCATCAACGAAGGCCGCGGGATCGCCGCGCAGCAGCGTGTCGATCAGCAGGAAGCCCGTGATGGGTCTTATGCTGGTCGCAAACCCCATGCGGCCGGAGACGGGAAGGATGTGCAGCTGCACCGCGAACAGCATCAGCAGCAGGATGCCGAACCAGAAGCCCGGCAACGAGACCCCCAGCAGCGATCCGACCGTCGCCAGTCTGTCCAGCACGGAGTTCTTCTTGACGGCGGCCAGAACGCCAAGCGGGATCGACGTCATGAGCGCGATCAGAAGCGCCACCACGCTCAGTTCGATGGTGGCCGGCAGGCGTTCGGCGATCACCTGCGCGACCGGGCGTTTGTAGTAGAAGCTTTCGCCGAAATGCCCCGTCGCCGCATGGCCGATGAAGAGGGCCAGACGCTCGTAGGCGGGGCGATCCAGCCCCAGATCGTGACGCAGCTGGGCTTCCTGTGCCGCGGTCACGTTCTGGTCGCCGATCATGATCTGGACGGGATCGCCGGGGGTCATTGCCATCATCAGAAAGACGATGACGCTGACCCCCAGAAGCACCGGCACGAGTTGCACCAGACGTTCCACGAGTTTGGTGAGGGACATCCTGGTGCCTCCGGTCCAGCGGGCTCAGTTCAGGCAGGTCTTGACGAGGTTCAGCCGGCCATCCGGGCTTGGCTGCCAGCCGGTCAGGCGCTTGGACACGCCATAGATGTCCTGAGGCACCCACAGGTAGATGTAGGCGACATCCTTGGCCGCGATCGCCTCGGCCTCTTCATACATCGCGGCGCGCTTGGCACGATCGACCTCGACGGCCGCGTCGTCCAGCAGCTTGTCCACCTTGGGGTTCGAATAGCCCGAGGCATTGCCGCGGCCGTCGGTGTGATGCGTCGGCATGAAGATGCCCTGCGGGTCGAGCGAGCCGTTGCCCCAGGACGAGAAGAACATGTCGCCGGTCTTGGGCTTGCCCATCGTGCGCCACTTGGACCCGAGCATCGCGCTTTCGCCGACCTGAACCTTGGTCGTGATGCCCCCCTTCGCCATCAGCGAGGCGACGGCTTCCGCGGTGTCCTTGTCGGGGCCGGTCACATCCATCGTGATCTTGATGCCGTCGGGATACCCCGCCTCCTTCAACAGCTTGCGCGACAGTGCGGGGTCGTAGGCCATGCCCTTCAGCGCCTTGTTCTTGCCGAAGGCATCGGGGCTGAGAATGCCGTTGATCGCCACCGCATGGCCGCCAAGGATCTTGTTGATGACCAGCGGCTTGTCGATGGCATGGGCGATCGCCTCGCGCACCCGGATGTCGGTGAACGGCTTTTCGGTCAGGTTCATGGCGATGAAATAGCTGCGCGTGCCGTTCACGAAGACCGCCTTGGCATTGCCGCTCGCGTTCACCTGCGACACGGCATAGGGCGGCAGATGGTCGATGATCTGCGCGTCCCCGGCCAGAAGTGCCGCAACGCGCGACGAGGATTCCGGGATCGTCTTGAAGATCACGCGATCCACGCAGGCCTTGCCGCCCCAGTAGGCGTCAAAGCGCTTCATCACGACCGAGTCCCCCTTGTTCCACTGAACAAGCTGGAACGGACCGGTGCCGTCTTCCTGCGTGGCCATGCCGGCCGTGCCGACCTTGTCCACGAAGGCCTTCGACACGATCTCCTGGAAGGGAAGCATGGCGGGCAAGAGCGACCACGGCGCGGACAGCGTCACGCGCACCGTGTCGCCGTTCACCACGTCCACCGACTTGATCGGCCCCAACAGGCTTTGGCGCGGACTGGTCTGGCCATCGCCAAGCCCGCCCTTCTGCCAGATCCGGTCGAGCGTGAACTTCACGTCCTCGGCGGTCATCGTGCCGCTGTCGTGGAACTTGACGCCCTTGCGGATCTTGAACTCGTAAACCGTGGGCGAGATCTGCTTGTAGGACTCGGCAAGCTGGGGGACGACATGCATCGCGGGATCGCGGGTCAGGATGCCGTCATACATCTCGCGGATGATCGTTTCCGTGTTCGTGTCGCGATGGTTGGCCGGGTCAAGCGTGGCGGCATCCGCGCTGAAGCCGATCACCAGGTCCTTCGCGGCAGCGGTCTGGCTTGTCGCGCCGAAGGCGATCAGCGCGGCCAGACCGGCGCTGGTGAGCTTTCTCATGGATCAGTCTCCCGTGTTTGGACTTGAAGGCGTTTTCGCTCTTGAACGTCGGCTCTGGGATGAGGCGCCGTCATCTGCATACATGCAAATTGGACGCCAACAATCGAACACACAGGCACTGGCGAAAAAACTCAACCAATTCAGGGCGACAGCGGGGGTGTCTGCAAAGTCCCGCCAGAAGCTGGCCCCCTGTCGCGTGAATATCACGCCCGACGGGGAAAACGCACGCGTCAGGAACGGGGCCCCTGCCGCGCCGCTGCCGCGCGCGCCACGGAAGACGGCAGGCCTGCCTCTTCGCGGTATTTGGCGACCGTGCGCCGCTCGACCCGGATGCCGTCCGCCTGCAACGCCGCGCACAGCGCCGCATCGCTCAAGGGCCGGGCCTTGTCCTCGGCTTCCACCATCTCCCGGATGCGGCGCTTGAGCGCCCCGACCGACAGCGCGCCGCGGCCCCCCTCGGCAGGAAGCCCGCGCGCGAAGCAGCGGCGAAGTTCAAGAAGACCGCGCGGTGTGTCGATGGTCATGCCCTGCACGATCCGGCTCACGGTCGAGGCGTGCAGGCCGATGGCGTCGGCTATGTCCTGAAGCGACAGCGGGGCCGGAAGGGCAAGCGGATCGGAAAGGAACGCGGATTGCCGCCGCACCACCTCGGCGGCGACACGCAGGGCCGTCGCGTTGCGCTGGTCCACGGCGCGCTTGAGATCGCGCGCAAACGTCAGGGCATCGGCCCCGGCGCTTTCGCGGGTCGCCCGGTCGTTGATCCGGTCATCCCGCAAGACGACGGTGGGCAGGCTGGCGCCGTTCAAATCGACCCTCCAGCCGTCGCGCGTGCGCTCTGCGACCAGATCGGGCGGCCGGATGGGCATCTCTGCGGCCTCAAGAAACCGCGCGCCCGGTTTCGGGTCGAAACTCCGCAACGTGGCAAGATGGCGTCGGACGGTCTCCGGGGGCAGGCCGCACAGCTCGCCAAGCCGGTCCGGGCCGTCCTCGGCAAGCACCGAAAGATGGTCGAGGAGACAGGCGAAGCCATCGTCGAGCACGCCCGCGTCACGCGCCTGCAGGCGCAGGCATTCCGCAAGCGACCGCGCGAAGATCCCGGAGGGCTCGAAATCCTGAAGGCGATCCAGAACACGATGGGCCGCCGTCAGGCTACATCCGCGGGACCTCGCGATGTCTTCCACGGAGTCGCCAAGCCAGCCGTAAGGTTCGAGCGCTTCCAGAAACCCAAAGGCGATGTGCCGTTCCCCGGGGTCCGGAAAGGACAGCGCGATCTGCTGGGCTATATGTTCCACCAGGCTTGCCGCCGGGCGCCGCAGAAGGTCGATGCCGTCGTCGCCCGCTCCGTTCCAGACCTTGCGCCAGATCGCCCGGCCCCGCGTGTCGGTGGGCGGGCGAGCGGGCACAGCCGGCGGCGGGGTCAGTTCCAGAAAGGCATTGGCCTCTGTCGCCTTGGTCAGAAAGTCATGGAGTTCGGCGTTGTTGCATTTCAGCAGCCCGATTGCCTGACGAAGCATGGTCGTCATGGACAACGTCCGCCTTTGCGAGATGCCCAGTGCGGGCGTCATGGCCATGTGGTGCCTCGTCCTTTCAGCGCAGGCAAAGGGTAGCTGCCTGCCGGGCCGGTTGGAAGCCATCGATGGGCGCTGCGGCAAAGCTTCGCTGCATCCCGCCCGCCGGGCTGCCAGAGCCGCCAAACCATCTGATATTTTCAAACGGCCAGAGATGCCGCGCCTCCGCCGTGTCCCGTCGAGGCTTCGTTCGTTGTCGAGACCATCCCGGCCCGCATGAAAACACGGACCCCGATCCCGAGACAGGTCCGGACGAAGCCGCTCGATCAGTTCTGCGACCGGGGCCGGTTCTTCTGCAAGCACAGCTCGCGGATGCGCGAATGCCGTTGGACCTTGGCGGGGCTTGCGCGATAGAAGGGCAGTCCCGTGTCCCGACGCGCGGGTTTGAGACGAAAGGAGCCCGATGGGCACCGATCCCGCCATCGCCCCCCTGATCGAGGGGCTGCCTCTGACGGCCGCGGCCTTCATCGTGACGGTTTATGGCGACGTGGTCATGCCACGCGGCGAGGTGCTCTGGATGGGCAGCCTGATCCGTCTGTGCGGCCAGATCGGGATCAGCGAGAACCTCGTGCGGACCGCCGTGTCGCGCCTTGTCGCGGCCGGGCGGCTCGAGGGGGAGCGTGCGGGGCGGCGCAGTTTCTACCGCCTTGCGCCTGCCGCGCGCGCCGAATTCCTGCAGGCCGCCCACCAGCTTTATGCGCCCGGCCGGGGCGCGCGGGGCTGGCTGATCCTGCATGCCCCGGGCCTTTCCGACGAGGAATCCCGCCGCCACAGGCTGGCCCGGATGGGGGGCGATGTCTGGATCGGCCCGGATCGGGACGAGCCTTTGCCGACGGGGGCGCTGGTGTTCCGCGCCGCGACGCCCGATGATGTTGCAACGTTGCCCGCGATGGCGGGCTTTTGGGATATTCCCGGGCTGGGCGCGCGCTATCAGGCGCTTCTGGACCGCTTCCGTCCGCTTGCCGGACGGGTCGCCGCCGGCGATCTGCCCGGCGGGGCCGAGGCGCTGATGGCGCGGCTGCTGCTGGTCCATGTCTATCGCGGCGTGCTCTTGCGCGATCCGGGCCTGCCGGAAGGGGCGCTGCCCGAGGGCTGGCCGGGAAAAGCGGCGCGCGGTCTTTTCCGCGATCTCTACCGAGCGCTGTCGCCCGCGGCCGAGGCCGAGATCGGCGCCACGCTGGAAGGCGAGGATGCCCCTTTGCCCGGTGCAACGCCGCAGACGCGGGCGCGTCTCATGGCGCTCGGCTAGGCGCGCGCGCCGATCACGCCGCCAAACATTACGCCAGACATTAAATTTCGCTTCACGGTGTAATGTTTCCGCGCTATAAGCTGACCGAGCGGTCGGTGAATTCGGGAATCGCCCAGTCCGCCCAGCAAGGGAGCAGCCTGTGGCCGAAGCCTTCATCTGCGATGCGATCCGGACCCCGGTGGGGCGCTACGGCGGGGCCCTGTCCGCGGTGCGGGCGGACGATCTGGCCGCCCTGCCGCTCAAGGCGCTGATGGATCGCAACCCCGGCGTGGATTGGGCCACGGTGGACGATCTCGTCTATGGCTGCGCCAATCAGGCGGGCGAGGACAACCGCAACGTTGCCCGCATGGCGGCGCTTCTGGCGGGCATGCCCATCGCGGTGCCGGGCACGACGGTCAACCGGCTGTGCGGCTCGGGCATGGACGCGGTCGGCATGGCCGCTCGGGCGATCCGGGCGGGCGATTGCGACTTCGTCATCGCGGGCGGCGTGGAAAGCATGAGCCGCGCCCCCTTCGTGATGCCCAAGGCCGAGACCGCCTTTTCCCGCACCAATGCCGTTTATGACACGACGATCGGCTGGCGCTTCGTGAACCCGGCGATGAAGCGCGCTTTCGGCGTCGATACGATGCCGCAGACGGCCGACAACGTGGCGGCCGACTATGGCATCAGCCGCGCGGATCAGGATGCCTTCGCCGCCCGCAGTCAGGCCCGCTGGGCCGCCGCGCAGGAAGCCGGCGTCTTCGCCGAAGAAATCGTGCCCGTCAGCCTGCCCCAGAAGAAGGGCGACCCGGTGATCGTCACGACGGACGAACATCCCCGCCCCGGCACCACGGCCGAGGCGCTGGCGCGGCTGAAGGGCGTGAACGGGCCGGAACTGTCGGTCACCGCGGGCAATGCCTCGGGCGTCAACGACGGTGCCGCGGCGCTCGCGGTCCTGTCGGAGGGCGCAGCCAAGGCGCAGGGGCTCGAGCCGAAGGCCCGCATCGTCGCCATGGCCGCCGCCGGGGTCGAGCCGCGCGTGATGGGCGTGGGGCCCGTGCCGGCCGTGCGCCGGGTGCTGGCCCGCGCGGGACTGCGTCTCGATCAGATGGATGTGATCGAGCTGAACGAGGCCTTCGCCGCGCAATCGCTTGCCGTGCTGCGCGAACTTGGCATTCCCGACGACGCCCCCCATGTGAATCCCAACGGCGGGGCCATCGCGATCGGCCATCCGCTCGGCATGTCGGGCGCAAGGCTTGTGACGACCGCGATGTATCAGCTTCGCCGCAGCGGTGGGCGTTATGCGCTTTGCACCATGTGCGTCGGCGTGGGGCAGGGCATCGCACTCATCATCGAACGTGTCTGAAGGGGAGGAGCCCGCATGTATGCGCAACTCGTGAAATCCGAAGGGGCGAAATCCCGCGCCGAGATGACGCCGGAAGAGATCGCCTTTCAGGACCGCGTCGATCGCGGCGAGAAGATCGAGCCCAAGGAATGGATGCCGGAGGGTTACCGCAAGACGCTGATCCGCCAGATCGGCCAGCACGCCCATTCCGAGATCGTGGGCCAGCTTCCCGAAGGCAACTGGATCACCCGCGCGCCCACGCTGGAGCGCAAGCAGATCCTGCTCGCCAAGGTGCAGGACGAGGCGGGCCACGGGCTGTATCTCTATTCCGCCGCCGAGACGCTGGGCGTGTCGCGCGACGAGCTGATCGACCTGCTGCATGCGGGCAAGATGAAATATTCGTCGATCTTCAACTATCCCACGCTGACCTGGGCCGATATCGGCGCGGTCGGCTGGCTGGTCGATGGCGCGGCGATCATGAACCAGGTGCCGCTCCAGCGGACCTCCTACGGGCCCTATTCCCGCGCGATGATCCGCATCTGCAAAGAGGAAAGCTTCCACCAGCGGCAGGGCTACGACATCATGATGAAGATGGCCCGTGGCACGCCCGAGCAGAAGGCGATGGCGCAGGATGCGCTGAACCGTTTCTGGTATCCCTCGCTGATGATGTTCGGGCCATCGGACAAGGACTCGGTCCATTCCGCGCAGTCGATGGCGTGGAAGATCAAGATCAACACCAATGACGAGCTGCGCCAGAAATTCGTCGATCAGACCGTGCCGTAGGCCGAATACCTTGGCCTGACGGTTCCGGACGAAAACCTGCGCTGGAACGACGAGAAGGGCGGCTACGACTTCTCGGAACCCGACTGGGACGAATTCTACGCCGTCGTGGCAGGCAATGGCCCCTGCAACGCCGAGCGGATGGAGGCCCGCGTCAGCGCCTGGGAAGAGGGCGCATGGTTCCGCGATGGGCTGATGGCCCATGCCGAGAAAGCCGCCGCGCGCCGCGTGGCCGCCGAGTGATCCCCGGCGGGCGATCTGCCGCCCGCCCCCTGTCCGAGCATCGGGAGGAAGCAAGAATGTCCAAGGATTGGCCCCTCTGGGAAGTGTTCATCCGCGGCCAGCACGGTCTCAACCATCGCCATGTCGGCAGCCTTCACGCGCCCGACGCCGAAATGGCCATTCGCAACGCGCGCGACGTCTATACGCGGCGGAACGAAGGCGTCTCGATCTGGGTGGTGCGGTCGAACGACATCACCGCCTCGTCGCCCTCGGAGAAGGGCCCGCTTTTCGATCCGTCGAACAGCAAGGTCTATCGTCACCCGACCTTCTTCGACATCCCCGACGAAGTGGGGCACATGTGATGGCGGCCCCGGCTGAAACGGTCGATCGCGCGGCCTTCGCCGACTGGCTGATGCGGATGGGCGACAACGCGCTGATCCTTGGCCATCGCGTGTCGGAATGGTGCGGCCATGCCCCCGTGCTGGAAGAAGACATCGCGCTGGCCAATCAGGCGCTGGACCTGATCGGGCAGTGCCGCCTCTGGCTGGAACTGGCGGGCGCGGTCGAAGGGCAGGGGCGCACGGCCGATGCGCTGGCCTATCTGCGCGACGCGGGGGGCTTTCGCAACGCGCTGCTGGTCGAACGCCCGAACGGCGATTTCGGCCAGACGCTGATGCGGCAGTTCCTGTTCGACGCCTTCCATATCGAGATGCTGCGCGCCTTGCAGGGCTCGACCGACCCGCGCGTGGCCGAGATCGCCGCGAAGGCCGCGAAAGAGGCGGCCTATCACCTCGAACGTTCGGCCGATCTGGTGATCCGGCTGGGCGACGGGACCGCGGAAAGCCATGACCGGATGCAGAAGGCGCTGGACCGGCTCTATCCCTACACGGGCGAGCTTTTCGCCGACGACGCGACTGACCGCGCCGTGGCCGAGGCCGGGATTGCGCCCTTGCCGTCCAGTCTGCGCAGCGCCTGGGACGAAACCGTCCGCGCGGTGCTGCACGAGGCGACGCTGTCCCATCCGGGCGAGACCTTCCAGCATCAGGGCGGCAAGCGCGGGGTCCATTCGGAACACCTTGGCTATATCCTGGCCGAGATGCAGTTCCTGCAACGTGCCTATCCCGGCGCGACCTGGTAAGGCCGATGGACGCGCCCGCCCATCCCGACCTCGCGACGGTCTGGTCCTGGCTGGCCGAGGTGCCGGACCCCGAGATCCCGGTGATTTCCGTCACCGACCTCGGCATCGTGCGCGATGTCGCCTGGGACGGGGACACGCTCGTCGTGACCGTCACGCCGACCTATTCGGGTTGCCCGGCCACCAGCCTCATCAACCTCGAGCTGGAACGCGTGCTGCGCGATCATGGCGTGACGCGGATGCGCATAGACCGCCGCCTGTCGCCCGCCTGGACGACCGATTGGCTGAGCGATGCGGCGCGCGCGAAGCTGCGGTCCTTCGGCATCGCGCCCCCCGTTGACGGCACCGCCGCCGACGGCCGCCTTGCCGGGCGCATCGCGCGGCTGTCGGGCGCGTCGAACCTGACCGTCGCCTGCCCGCGCTGCGGGTCCGCGCTGACCGAGAAGATCAGCCAGTTCGGATCGACCCCCTGCAAGGCCAGCTACCGCTGCAAGGACTGTCTGGAACCTTTCGACTACTTCAAGTGCATCTGACGCCGCCGAGGAACCCATGGCCCGTTTCCATTCCCTGAAAGTCACCGATGTGCGCCGCGAAACCCGCGACGCGGTGGTCGTCACCCTTGCCCCGCGCGACGAGGATCGGGCGCTGTTCGATTTCACCCAAGGCCAGTATCTGACCTTCCGCCGCGATTTCGACGGGGTCGAGTTGCGCCGCAGCTATTCGATCTGCGCGGGGCTTGACGAAGGCTGCCTGAAGGTCGGCATCAAGCGCGTCGAGGGTGGCGCCTTTTCGACCTGGGCCAACGAGAACCTCGCCCCCGGGGACGAGATCGAGGCGATGCCGCCGATGGGCAAGTTCCACACCCCCCTCATGCCCGAGGCGGCGCGGCACTACGTGGGCTTTGCCGGCGGCTCCGGCATCACCCCGGTCCTGTCGATCATCAAGACGGTGCTGGCGCGCGAGCCCCGGTCCGACTTCACGCTGATCTATGCCAACCGCCAGATCAGCTCGATCATGTTCCGCGAGGAACTGGAGGATCTGAAGAACCTTCACCTCGGCCGCTTCTCGGTCATCCATGTGTTGGAACAGGAGGGGCAGGAGATCGACCTTTTCACCGGCCGGATCGATGCGCAGAAGATGGCGGGCCTCTTCGATCACTGGCTGGACGCCAGCGCGATCGACACCGCCTTCATCTGCGGGCCGGAGCCGATGATGCTGACGATCGCGGCCAGCCTGCGCGACCATGGCTTGCGCGACGATCAGATCAAGTTCGAGCTTTTTGCCAGCGGCCAGCCGGGCCGTGCGCAGCAAAAGCCCGTGGCCCGGGCCGCCCATGCCGGCGGCGCGGATGTGGACGCGACGGTGACGCTGGACGGGGCGACGCGCCGGGTCGCGCTTGCCCGCGAGGGGCAAACCATCCTCGATGCGGCGCTCGCGGCCGATATGGACGCGCCCTATTCCTGCCGGGCCGGGGTCTGTTCGACCTGCCGCTGCAAGCTGCTGGAGGGCGAGGTCGAGATGGCCGTGAACCACGCGCTGGAAGATTACGAGGTCCGCGCGGGCTACGTGCTGTCCTGTCAGGCGCGGCCGCTCAGCGACCGCGTCGTCGTGACCTATGACGAATGAGGGCGCGATGAGCGACGACACGATGAAGATCGAGGACTATCTGGCCAAGGGCGGCGTGCTGAGCGCGCCCGAGAACGTGCCGCCGCGGTATCGCGGGGAACTGATGCGGCTGATGGCCTCCTTCGTGGACAGCGAGCTTGCCGGGTCGGCGGGCTTCGCGGATGCGATCAACTTCGCCCCCGGCATCGCCGCGCGCATCGCGGCCAGCCGGATCACGCTGGAAAAGGCCGATCACGCGGGCCGGGTGCTGGCCGTGATGGGCAGCTTCGGGACCGACGAGGCGCGCTATCAATCCGCGCATGACTGGGCCGCGCGCCTGCCGCGCGATGCCGATCTGGGCACGGCCCGGCGGGGTGGGGACATGCGGCTGTCGGTCTTTCATTACCCGATCACCGGCTGGGTCGATGCGGTGGTGATGAACGTCCTGCAAGGCCTTGCCGCCGGGGTGCAGATGACCGAACTCACCCGCGTCTCCTATGCGCCGCTGGCCGAGGTCTTCCGCGAGATTGCCCCGCGCGAGGCGCGCCATGTCGAACTGGGGCTGGACGGTCTGAAGGAAATCGCCGCCCGCGCCGAGGGACGCGCCGAGGCCCGCGCCGCTCTGGCCTACTGGCGCCCGCGTGTGGCGGCGAGCTTCGGCATCGCGGGCTCCGACCGCTTCGACATGCTGCGCCGCTTCGGCCTGCGCCATGCGCCCAACGAAGAGCTTCTGGCCCGGTGGGAGGCGCTTGCGACCGCGCATCTTGCCGCCTGCAACCTGTGACAGGGCACCGGCCCTCCGCCGCGCCCGCCGAAATGAGGAAACGCCCATGAACGCCCCGGCCCGCCCCCCGCGCCGTCTTGAAAGCTATGTCTGCGGTGGCTGGACGCCCGGCCGGGCAGACGGCCAACCCCTGCTGGATGCGGCGACCGGTGAGACGGTTGCCTTCATCGACTCCTCCGGCATCGACTTCGCCGCCGTGCTGGACCACGGCCGCCGCGTCGCCGGGCCGAAGCTGCGCGCGATGTCCTTCCACGACCGCGCCGCCATGCTGAAGGCGCTTGGCCTTGCGCTGATGGAGATGAAGGAAGAGTTCTACGCCGAAAGCCTTCATACCGGCGCCACGCGGCCCGATGGCTGGGTGGATATCGAGGGCGGCATCGGCACGATGCTGACCTTCGCCTCCAAGGGGCGGCGCGAGTTGCCCAACGCGCGGGTGCTGACCGACGGCGATGTGGAGCCTCTGTCCAAGGACCAGAGCTTCAGCGCGCAGCACATCCTGACGCCGCTTCATGGCGTGGCAGTCCATATCAACGCCTTCAACTTCCCCGTCTGGGGGATGCTCGAGAAGATCGGGCCGACGCTGCTGGCCGGCGTGCCTTGCGTCGTCAAACCCGCCTCGCAGACTGCCTATCTGACCGAGCTGGTGGTGCGCCGCATCATTGGCACGGGGCTTTTGCCGGAAGGCGCGCTGCAACTGATCTGCGGGTCGGTGGGCGACCTGCTCGATCACGTGACGGGGCAGGACGCGGTGACCTTCACCGGGTCGGCCGCGACGGGGCGGAAGCTCAAGGCGCATCCGGCGGTGATCGCCAATTCGACGCGCTTCACGATGGAGGCCGACAGCCTGAACGCGGCGATCCTTGGCCCCGACGCGGTGCCGGGCACGCCCGAGTTCGACCTGTTCGTGAAAGAGGTCGCCCGCGAGATGACCGTGAAGGCCGGCCAGAAGTGCACCGCGATCCGCCGCGTGATGGCGCCGCGCGCGCTGACCGAGCCGCTGATCGCCGCGCTGCGCGACCGGCTGGCAAAGACCGCCGTCGGCCTGCCGGGGGCCGAGGGGACGCGGATGGGCCCTCTCGCGAGCCTCGCGCAGCGCGACGAGGTGCGCGCGCGCGTGCGCGATCTGCAAGCCGTGGCCGAGATCGTCGCGGGCGATCCCGGGGCTGTGACGCTCGCCACCGGCGATGCCGACCGGGGGGCTTTCCTGAACCCCGTGCTGCTTTACGCGGACAAGCCCTTTGCAGCCGGGCCGGTGCACGAGGTCGAAGCCTTCGGTCCCGTTTCGACCGTGCTGCCCTACGACGATCTGGACGAGGCGATCGCGTTGTCGCATCTGGGCAAGGGATCGCTGGTCGCCTCGGTCTTCACCGATGACAAGGCGGTCGCGGAAGAGGTCGTGCTGGGCCTTGCGCCCTTCCACGGGCGGGTGATGATCGGCAACCGGCTGTCGGCCAAGACCTCGACCGGCCACGGCTCGCCGCTCGCGGGGCTTGTCCACGGCGGCCCGGGCCGCGCCGGCGGGGGCGAGGAGATGGGCGGCATCCGGGGTGTGAAGCATTACATGCAGCGCACCGCCGTGCAGGGCGCGCCGCGCCTTCTGTCGGCCGTCACCGGCCGCTGGATCGAGGGGGCGGATGTGCAGCACGGCACCCACCCGTTCCGCAAGTCGCTGGCCGAACTGAAGATCGGCGACCAGCTCGTGACCGAAAGCCGCGTGGTGACGCAAGAGGACGTGGAGCATTTCGCCCATTTCACCGGCGACACCTTCTACGCCCACATGGATGCCGATGCTGCCAAGGCCAACCCGTTCTTCGAGGATCGGGTGGTCCATGGCTACCTGATCGCGAGCTTTGCCGCCGGGTTGTTCGTGGAGCCGAACCCCGGCCCGGTGCTGGCCAACTACGGCGTGGACAACCTGCGCTTCCTGACCCCGGTCTATTTCGGCGACAGCCTTCAGGTGCGGCTGACCTGCAAGGAGATCACCCCCCGGGCCACCGCCGATCATGGCGAGGTGCGCTGGGATTGCCGCGTGACGAACCAGGAGGGCGCGGTGGTCGCGCAATACGACGTGCTGACCATGGTCGCCAAGACCTGGCCGCCGGTTCCTGCGGCGGGGTAGGGGCCGGAACGCCACGCGCCCGCGCCCCAAGGGCGCGGGTCAGCGCAGGGCCTTGATGCCTTCCAGCGTCAGGGTCGTGACCAGATCGGCGTAGTCCGCCCGGCTGATCGCGCCGCCGTCGCGGAACCACATGTACATCCAGTTCATCATGCCGAAGACGGACATGGTCACGGGCGTCAGCAGCGGACGCCTGGCATCCGTCAGCGCCGGGTTGATCGCCGCGATCACCCTTGAAAACCGCTTGACGATCCGGCGTTCCAGCGCCGTGATCCCGGCGCGCTGTTCCTCGGACAGGGCCGAGCTGGCATTGAGCTGGACCTTATGCTGGTTGTCCGCGCCCCGGTAGCTTTCCAGAACCGCGCCCACCAGATGCCGCAGCCGCGTCTCGGGCGGCAGGCTTGCATCGTCGGCGGCCTCGGTCGCGGCGTCCACTTCCTCGAGATGGCCCGCGATGATCGAGAAGATCAGCGCGTCCTTGCTGGGGTAGTAGTGGTAGAGAAGCGCCTTGGACACCTGCGCATGGGCGGCGATCTGGGACATGGAGGCTTTCTCCATCCCCTGTTCGGCAAAGACCGCGGCCGCCTTGTCCAGGATACCGCGCTGCTTTTCCTCGAAATCCTGTGCCCGTGTCCGAGCCATGTCGTCCCTTCCCTGCGGGCCGCCCGGAAACGGCTCCGGTCGTGCCCCGTAACGCCCCCCCGCGACGCCGCTGTCGCGGGTCCTGGCCCTCAGCCCTTCGGCCGGTTGTCCACGACGCGCTTGGCCTTGCCTTCCGACCGGACGACGCCGCCCGGTTCATGCACCTCGATCCGGGCGGTGATGCCGATGACGCTCTTGATGTGATGCGCCAGTTCCCGGGCCGAGGCCGCGCGGGCATCGTCGCTCGCATGCGTGCCCGAGGCTTCGGCGTGAACGGTCATGCTGTCCATCCGGCCCGAGCGGGTCAGCTCGATCTGGAAATGCGGCACAAGGCCCGCGCATTTCAGGATCTGTTCCTCGATCTGGGTCGGGAAGACGTTCACGCCGCGCAGGATGATCATGTCGTCGCTGCGCCCGGTGATCTTCTCCATCCGCCGCATCGTGCGGGCGGTGCCGGGCAGCAGGCGGGTCAGGTCGCGGGTGCGGTAGCGCACCATCGGCAGGCCCTCCTTCGTCAGCGTGGTGAAGACCAGCTCGCCGATCTGCCCGTCGGGGAGAACCTCGCCCGTCACCGGGTCGATCACCTCGGGGTAGAAGTGATCCTCCCAGATGTGCAGGCCGTCCTTCGTCTCGACGCATTCCTGCGCGACGCCGGGGCCCATCACCTCGGACAGGCCGTAGATGTCCACGGCATGCATGTCGAAGGCCTGCTCGATCTCTTCGCGCATCGCGTTGGTCCAGGGCTCGGCGCCGAAGATGCCGACCTGAAGCGAGCTTTGACGCGGGTCCACGCCCTGGCGGCGGAACTCGTCGAGGATCGACAGCATGTAGGAGGGCGTGACCATGATGATGCGCGGCTTGAAGTCGGTGATCAGCGTCACCTGCCGCTCGGTCATGCCGCCCGAGACGGGGACGACGGTGCAGCCAAGCTGTTCGCCGCCGTAATGCGCGCCAAGACCGCCGGTGAAGAGGCCGTAGCCATAGGCGTTGTGCAGGATGTCCCCCGGCCGCCCCCCGGCCGCGCGGATCGAGCGGGCGACGAGCTTGGACCAGACCTCGATGTCGGCCGCCGTGTAGCCCACCACCGTGGGCTTGCCCGTCGTGCCCGACGAGCCGTGGATGCGCACCAGTTTCGACTGCGGCACGGCGAACATGCCGAAGGGATAGCTGTCGCGCAGGTCCTGCTTCGTCGTGAACGGGAATTTCGCGATATCCGCGAGGGATTTCAGATCCTCGGGATGCGCGTCGTGGGCGATGAAGGACTTGCGGTAAAAGGGCGAATTCTCGAAGGCGTGTTTCAGCGACCGCTTCATGCGGTGGAATTGCAGCGCCTCGATCTCATCGCGCGAGGCGATCTCGATCGGGTCGAGGTCTTGCTTGCGAGGCGTCAGGTCTTCCATTCTCTCCTCCCTCGAGAGCGGGCCGGTCACTCCGGCAGATGGGTGCCTTTCACGGTGCGCGAATGGCCGCGGAATTCGGCCACGTGGTCACCGTTCTGGTTGGTGATGCGGATGTCGTAGATGCCCGAGCGGCCGCGGCGCGACACTTCGCGCGCGGTGGCGGTCAGCCGGTCGCCGATCCGGCCGGGGATCAGGTAGGTGATCGAGCAGTGCTGCGCCACGACAAGCTGGTTGTAGCTGTTGCAGGCAAAGGCAAAGGCGCTGTCGGCCAGCGTGAAGATGAAGCCGCCATGGGCATTGCCATGCCCGTTCGACATCGCCTCGGTCACCGTCATCGACAGTTGCGCCTCGCCGGGGCCGACATGGTCCAGCACCATGCCCAGCCGCTGGCTGGCATGATCCTCGGCCCACATCGCGCGCGCCGAGGCTTCGGCAAGCTCTTGCGGCGTCATTTCTGAGACCGGTTTCATGGTTCTCGCTCCCCCCGGAACACGGGCTTGCGCTTTTCGAGGAAGGCGGTGACGCCCTCGGCGTAGTCCGCGCTGCGCCCCGCGATCTGCTGGCAGTCGCGTTCAAGGTCGAGCTGCGCCTCGAGGCTGTTGCCGGCGGCCGCCTGAATGAGCCGCTTGGTCATGCCAAGGCCCAGCGTCGGCCCCGCGGCAAGCGACCGGGCCAGCGTTTCCGCCTCGGTCATCAGCGCCGTGTCCTCGACCGCCTTCCAGATCAGGCCCCAGTCGGCGGCGGTCTCCGCCATCAGCGGCTCTGCCGTCAGCGCCAGCGCCTTGGCGCGCGGCTCGCCCAGAATGCGCGCAAGGCTCCATGTGCCGCCCGCGTCCGGGACAAGGCCGATCCTGGCGAACGACTGGATGAACTTCGCCGACCGCGCGGCCAGAACGATGTCGCAGGCGAGTGCGATATTCGCCCCGGCGCCCGCGGCAACGCCATTGACGGCGCAGACCACCGGCTTTTCCAGATCGCGGATCAGTCGCAGCGTCGGGTTGTAGAAGGTCTCGAGCGTGCGGCCCAGATCGGGTGGCGGGCCGCCCCGGCGGGGATCGCGGTCGCCCAGATCCTGCCCGGCGCAGAAGCCCCGCCCCGCCCCGGTCAGCAGGACGGCGCGCACCGTGTCTTCGTCCCGCGCCCGCTCGAGCCCGGCCCGCAGCGCAAGGTGCATCTCTTCGGTGAAGGCGTTAAGCTTGTCGGGCCGGTTCAGCGTCAGGTGCAGCACGCTGTCGCGCAGCTCGGCCAGAACGGTTTCGGATCCGGTCATCGTCTTCTCCCTCACCCTCTTGCCGCGAGGAGCCCGAGAATCATGTTGCATAAACCGACCGGTCGGTCAATGTTAAAGAGAAAGTGAAGGCATCGGGAGAGACGCGCATGTCGGTGGTCAGGATCGAGCGGGACGGGGATCTGGCGGTGGTCACGGTGGACAATCCGCCGGTGAACGCGCTGTCGGCTTCGGTCCGTCAGGGGCTTTGGGACGCGGCCGAGACGCTGGACGCCGATCCCGGCATCCGGGGCGTCGTGCTGATCTGCGCGGGGCGCACCTTCATCGCGGGTGCCGATGTGACCGAATTCGGCAAGCCGCCTGTCCCCCCGCATCTGCCCGACCTCGTGAACCGCATCGAGGCGGCGGCCAAGCCGTGGATCGCGGCGATCCACGGCTCGGCCCTTGGCGGCGGGTTCGAGGTGGCGCTTGGCTGCCGGGTCCGCGTCGCGGCAGAGGGCGCCTCGGTCGGTCTGCCCGAGGTGAACCTTGGCATTGTCCCCGGCGCGTCGGGCACGGTGCGCACGCCGCGGCTTGCGGGCGTGGCGGCGGCGGTGGAGCTGATCACCACGGGAAAGCCGGTGAAGGCCGCCAAGGCGCGAGAGATGGGGCTGATCGACGCCATCGTGCCGGGCGATCTGCGCGCCGGGGCGCTGGCCTTCGCGCGGCAGGCGTTGGAGGCGCCGCTGCCCGCGCCGGTCTCGGTCCGCCCGGTGACGGCGCCGGACGAAGGCTTCTGGACCGAAGCGCGCGGTCGGGTTGCCAAGGCGGCCAAGGGTGCCGCCGCGCCCCTGCGGGCGCTTGAGTGCATCCGCAAGGCGGCGGAGGCGCCTTTGGCCGAGGCGCTCGCCTTCGAGCGGCAGACGTTCCTCGACCTGCGCGGTTCTGACCAGTCGGCGGCGCTGCGGGCGGTGTTCTTCGCCGAACGCGCCGCGCCACGGCCCGCGCATCTGAAGGATGTGACGCCCCGGCCGCTGACGCGGGTCGGCGTCGTCGGGGCCGGCACGATGGGGGCCGGGATCGCGGCGGCGCTGCGGGACGCGGGCCTGCCCGTGACGCTGATCGAGCGCGACGCGGCGGCGCTGGAGCGGGGTCTGCATACGCTCAGGGGCATCTTCGACGGCGCGGTCAGCCGGGGCCGCCTCACGGCTGAGGCCGCGGCGGACAGGCTCGCGGGCGTCACCGGCGCGACCGATTACGCGGCGCTGGCCGAGGCCGATCTGGTGATCGAGGCGGTGTTCGAGGAAATTGGCGTCAAGCGCGCGGTCTTTGCCGAGCTTGCCCGCGCCTGCCGCCCGGATGCCGTGCTTGCAACCAACACCTCCTACCTCGATCCCCGCGCGATCGCGGAAGGGCTGCCCAATCCCGACCGTTTCATCGGGCTGCATTTCTTCAGCCCGGCCAACGTGATGAAGCTGCTGGAGATCGTGCCCACGCCCGACACCTCGCCCGAGACGCTGGCCACCGGCTTCGCGCTGGCCCGGATGCTGGGCAAGGTGCCGGTTCAGGCGGGCATCTGCGAAGGCTTCATCGGCAATCGCATCCTCAAACGCATGCGCGCGGCCGCCGAGGCGCTGGTGCGCGAGGGCGTCCCGATTGCAGAGGTGGATGCCGCGATGCGGGACTATGGCTTTGCCATGGGTCCCTTCGAGGCGCAGGACCTTGGCGGTCTCGACATCGCCTATCTTCAGCGCGAGGGCGCGCGGGCGGCGGGCCGGACGGTGCCGGAGACGCTGGGCGACATCCTCGTCCGCGCGGGCCGCAAGGGGCAGAAGACGGGCGGCGGCTGGTATGACTATGCGCCGGGCAGCCGGGCGCCGATGGCCTCGGCCGCGGTCGCCAAACTCCTTGCGCCGCTCATTGCCGGGAAGGTGGCGCTGGACCGCCCGGCGATCGCCGATCGCCTGATCGCCGAGATGGCGGCAGAGGGGGACACCATCCTTGCCGAAGGCATAGCGGCGACGCCTGCCGACATCGATCTTGTCGAGATCCACGGCTACGGCTTTCCACGCTGGCGCGGCGGGCCGATGTTTGCCACGGGGCGGCGCGGGTAACGGGGCGCAGGCCCCGGGCGACAGTGCCCCCGTCCGGTCAGGCGCCGGCGGGGGCTGTCACAGCGTCGTCATCTGCTGGCGCACCCAGACCGTTTGCGGGTCGGCATCGTTGCGGCGGTGCCAGTAAACCGAGACGGGGAAGCCCCGCACGTTCACCGGCGGGTCGGCGGTC
>JAGWVA010000096.1 GCA_028875855.1 Paracoccaceae bacterium | reverse complement strand
CGCTACAAACCAGAGTGCCTGCCCTTTGCCAAGGCGCTCTCGGCGACGATCGGTGAACAGGTGCGCGTATCAAAGGTGAAAGAATAGAAAAACAGAACAATCCTTCTTCAAAGGACTGGAAAAGAGGAGAACGGCTCAAGCAGACGAAAAAGGAAAGATAAATAAAACAAGCACTTATGGCCTGAGGCGACGGATGGGGCCTTAGCGATGTTCATAAAAGGCCGCCGTTTGATGCGACCACAAAGACATCTCAGGTCGCCGGGGTAGTCTGTGGCATGGCAAGGTCGGTGATCCTATCCTCAAGCCCGGGCGTGATCGCGGTTGAGGAATGACAGCCGCATTCTTGACGCATAGGCCGCCATGTTCGCCCTTAATTCTGCATCGATGTAGGTCGGGTCAAACACCGTGCTTGACGCACGAAGATCGGTCACGAGAAGCGCAGCCCCCGCACTGGTTCCAGTACGCGCCCTAGATGCGAGGACGGGTTGCCCCGTAGCTGCCGCAAGCATCTGCAGGTAATTCACATTCCCGCCGAACGGTCCCTCGACGATGATCGGGCCGCCTGAGCCGGTCATCGAAAGGCACTCAGCGGTCATTAGGGCCAAGTAAAAGGACAATGCGGCCATCCGCAGACCGGGCCGGGCGTCCGCTGGCAGATTCCGCCACTCCATCGCGCGCCCCGCGAAGGGTCCGCTGGAAGGCTCGACCGCCGGCAACAGCAGGATGCCAGCATCCAGCACTTCGGTCACATCCTCTGGCGACGGAGCCACCTCTGATCCGGCCCGGATTACCTCGTATTCCCGCCCCCCCATGAAGCGGGCCGAGGGTATCGCGGCACCGAACGCGTTCACATTGATCAGCGTGTCGCGGGCCGGGTCCAGGGTGACAGCCCTGCCCCCGACCGTCATCACCACCACCCATGTTCCCGTCGACACGACCGAGAAAGGCGCAGCGCGGGCCTTGAGATGCGGCAACAGGGAGGCGTTGGAATCGTGGATCCCGACCGCCACCGGTGTCGCCTCTGGCAGGCCGGTGGCGGCGGAGATGTCGGGCAACAGGGTGCCAAGGATCTCATCGGGGCGCCTTGGCGGCGCCATCTTCCCCACCAGCCCCAGCCGCTCCACGAGCGAGGAGAAATCCCGCGCACCCGGACACCAAAGGTCGGTATGGCAGCCGAGCGAGGTTACGTCGGTCGCCATCCGCCCCGTCAGGCGAAACGCCCAGTACTGAGGCCATGTAACAACCTGTGCGACCCGGTCGAGCAGCCCGGGCGTTGTGGCAAGCTGCCAGTGCAACTGCGCCCCTAGGTTCAGCCCATGGGGAAGGCGTGGTGAGCCCGTCACCTCGAATGCCGGGCGAAGGGCATCATACTCTCGCGCAGTTTGCTGCGGACCATCGTGTTCGTAATCCAGCACCGGCGCTGCCAGCGACCCATCCGCTGTCAGCAGCGCGGCGCAGGCGCCATGCGTGGTGATCGAGATCGCCTCGACGCCGTGGTGGACATGAAACCTCGCCAGCGCATCGGTCAGGAAGGCCCAGGTGCCTTCGGTGTCGAAATGCGGCCAAGGCGGACCGGGCAAGACCTTGTTCGGGCGGGTGACCACTTCCAATTCGGTCAGTGTCACGCCCTCGACCAGCGCCAGCTTTACGTTGGTCTTGCCGATGTCGATGACAGCAATGTGGCGAGGCGTCATGGTAGATGGAACATCGGGACAAGCGACACTGAAACGGGCTCGTTGTTGGGCTTCACCTCCATTATATCTGCCATATGCGCCCACCACCGCCGCATAACCGGGTGATCGGGCAGCGCGTCCATCTCGTGATCCTCGCGTCGCCAGAGCACGCCGAACAAAAGGTTCGTTTCCGGGTCAAGGTGGATCGAGTAGTCGCGCACCCCCGCTTCAGAGAGAAGTGCTGACAGTTCGGGCCAGATCGCATCGTGCCGGCGGCGGTATTCCTCTGCCATGCCGGGATTGAGGCGCATACGGAAAGCGTATTTCTCCATGTCAACTCCTCCGCGCCTGAAGCCGCGACCAGAGCCTCGGCAGGGCAATCACGCCGATTAACAAGAGGCCGATGAAGATCGACATCACAATTCCTGGTACATTCAGAAGCCCGAACCCGAAGGTGACCAGCCCCATGACAAGCGCGGCCAGCACGACACCCGGGATCGTGCCCGATCCGCCGAGGATGTTCGTTCCTCCAAGAACCACCATCGTGACCGCCTGCAACTCCCACCCGAGGGCGATCGACGGGCGGGTGGAGCCAAGTCGCGAGGTCAGGCAGACCGCCGCCACCCCAGACATCACCCCCGTAAGCAAGAACAGGATAGCCTTAACACGCGCCACCCGAATGCCCGAGAACAGCGCTGCGGTGGGGTTATTGCCGATCGCATAGACCATACGACCGAAGCTGGTGCGGTGGAGTAGAACATGGAACGCGCCGGCCAGCAGGACGAACAGCAACAGTTCAAAGGTGAAGACCCACCAAATGTAGCCCTGCCCAAAATAGGCAAAGCTCGCCGGGTAACCAGTGTAGGCTTGATCGCCGAGGATGATATAGCTGATGCCGCGAAAGAGGCTCATCGTACCTATGGTGACGACGATGGACGGAAGCCCCATCCGCGTCACAAGCATCGCGTTGAACGCACCGCAGGCGAGGCCCACCGCGATACCGATCAGCACGAGAACCGGCACCGGCGCGCCCTGAGCCATGGCGTAGCCCATTGCGGTCGAGGACAGGGCGATGATCGACGCGACCGACAAGTCGATCTCACCTGCAATGATGAGCATCGCCATGGGAAAGGCGATCATCCCCACTTCGGTGAAGTTGTATGTTGCGTCGGACAGGTTCCACGGGTCGAGGAAATAGGGCGAGGCGAAGCTGTTGATGATGAAGATCGCGATCACCACCAGAACCAACAGCGCTTCCCAGCTTCTCAGCGCGCGCGACAGCGGGCTGTTGAGCCGATCTGGGATCTGGCGTTGCACGACAGTTGGGCTGGTCATGAACGTGTCTCCGCTGTCCGAAGGATGACCCGGCCGGCGCGGCGCCCTTCGCGCGCATTAACTGCGACAGCGATGAGGATGGCCGTCCCTGATATGGCCATCTGCCAAAATGGCGAGATGCCGATGACGGGCAACGCATTCTTGATGATGCCGAAGAACAGCGCCCCCAGCACCGCGCCGCTGACCGATCCGATACCCCCTGCGATAGAGATACCGCCGATCACGCAGGCGGCGACCACGTCAAGCTCGAACCCGTTGGCGATATCGACATAGGCCACGGCGTAACGTGCAATCCACAGATAGCCGGTAAGCCCCGCAAGCGCCCCTGACAGCGTGAAGGCAAGGAACTGCGTGCGGCCCACGTCAATGCCGGTATAAACGGCAGCATGTGGATTGCCACCTACCGCGAAGCAGGCCCGCCCAAGGGCCGTGCGCCCGACGATGACGCCTAACAGCACCACGACCGCGATCGCGATCCAGGACATCACCGGTAGGCCGATAAGCGACATCCGGGGAAAGCCCTTGAACAGTTCACTCATCTGATGGTCGTTGATCCAGGCGCCACCGGAGATCAGGAAGATCACCCCACGCGTGATGGTCATCGTGCCCAGAGTGACGACGATGGAGGGGATATCCAGTTTCCACACCAGCAGCCCGTTGATCGCCCCGACCACGGCGCCAAGCATGATTGCGGCCAGAATGATAAGCGGCAGCGGCAGCCCGGCCTCGTTCATCATGGCGGCGACCATGCCGCAAAGGGCGAGGTTCGCGGCCACCGACAAATCAATGCTTTTCGTCAGGATCACCACCATTTCGCCAAGCGCGAGGATGATCAGCGGCGAGGTGTCGTTGAACGTGCCCACAAGGTTCGAGGGTGTCACGAAGTCCGGGAAGCGCAGTGCAATCAGCCCAGTCATGACCACGATGGCGAGCGCCAACAGCGCTTCGCGCGATTTGGCAAGCTGCGTCATGCCGCGTCCTCTCTTTCGTCTTTCAGCCCGGCGGCAGCGCGCACCAACCGTTCGGGCGTCATTGTGGCGCGGTCGAATTCAGCCACCATCCGGCCTTCGCGCATCACGATCACACGGTCGGACATGCCCATGATTTAGGGAATTTCCGAGCTGACCATGATGACGGCCAGCCCCTCGGCGGCAAGCTCGGCCATGAAGTCATGCACCGCAGCCTTGGATCCGATGTCGATGCCCTTGGTCGGCTCATCAAGGATGATGACCCGCGGCCGGGTGGCCAGCCATTTGGCGATCACCACCTTCTGCTGGTTGCCCCCCGACAGAAGCCCCACGTCCTGATCGAGGCTCGTGGCCCGAAGGTCCAACCGCTCGGTGTAGGCGCGGGCGAGCTTGAATTCCTCGGCCAGTCGCAAAAAGCCTCGGCGCGAGGTCTTGGCGAGTGACGGCAAGGTAATGTTCTGAAAGATTGGCAGGCCCTTGACCGCCCCCTGGCGACCGCGATCCTCGGGCACATAGACGATGCCGTTCTGAATCGCCTCTGCTGTCGAACGGATCACGACAACACGGTCGCCGATCCGGCATGCCCCCTTTGAGGGCTTCGTCAAGCCGAACAGCGCCTGCATGACTTCCGACCGGCCAGCGCCGACCAGGCCGTAGAAGCCAAGGATCTCGCCGCGGTGCAGGGTGAAGCTGATATCGGCGAATTCGGTCGGGTGGTTATAGCCCGCCACCGTCAGCACGGGCGGGCCGGCGGTCGGCTCGCGCTGCGGGAAGATCTGATCCACCTGTCTGCCGACCATCATGCGCACCAGCTGCGCCTCGCGCACGTCGCGCATCAGTCCCGCGCCGACCAGTTGGCCATCGCGGAACACGGTCCAACGGTCGGCGATGCGAAAGATCTCGTCGAACTTGTGGCTGATGAACAGGATCGCCTTGCCTTCGGCCTTGAGCCGCTCGATCAGTGCGTAAAGTTCGTGAATTTCCTTGTGCGAAAGTGCGGCGGTCGGCTCGTCCATAATCACGACACGCGCGTCGATCGACAAGGCGCGGGCTATGGCGACAAGGTGCTTTGAGGCAATGCCAAGGTCACGCAGGCGGACCTCGGGGTCCAGATCAGAGCCGATCCGCTCTAGAAGGGTCTTCGCGCCTTCGCGCATGGCGCGCCAATCGATCAGGCCCCAGCGGGTGCGGGGCGCGTGCCCCAGGTAGATGTTCTCGGCTACCGTCAGTTCATCGAACAAGACGGTCTCCTGATGGATGGCCGTCACACCGGCCAAAGATGCTGCGGCGGCGGAGGGAAAGCGCGTCTCCTGTCCGTCAACGCGGATCGTGCCTGCATCGGGCTGATAAATGCCGGTGAGTATCTTCACGATCGTGGACTTGCCGGCGCCGTTTTCGCCGACAAGCGCTGTGACCTGGCCGGGGTAAAGCTCCAGCCCGACATCGTGCAGCGCGCGCACGCCGGGAAAGGATTTGGAGATGCCGGCAAGCGACAGCACGGGGGCCGCGCCATGTTCGGAAACGGCGGAGACGGAGGACATGGGCAACCTGCGCAGGAGCAAGAAAGAGAGGGGGGCCCGGCGGGAGAGAGAGCACGCCGGGCCGGGACTCCGATCAGAAGATCTTGGCGAACTGGTCCACGTTCGAGGCGTCATAGACGAAGGGGTTCGCCATCGCGCCATCGTTGTGCTCGTCCAGCGTCACGGTGCCCATACGCCCCATGCTGATCTTCGCGCCGGGCTTCGCCACGGCCTTCTTGGTGGCGAGGTTGTAGGCGATCTCGGTCGCGGCATAGCCAAGGTCGATCGGGTTCCAGATCGCGAAGGACTTGCTGGCGCCCGAATGGACGTGTCCGGCCATTTCGGACGGCAGGCCCAGGCCCGTCACGTTGATCTTGCCCACCATATGCGCATCCTCGACCGCCTGCGCGGCCGCCTGGATCCCCACCGTAGTCGGCGCGATGATCGCCTTCAGGTTCGGGTAGGTCTTGATCAGGCCTTGCGCCTCGCGATAGGACTTGTCGGCCATGTCGTCGCCATAGACCACGGTGGCGAGCTTGATGTTGGGGTAGTTCTTCATCTCGCCCTTCATCGCCGCGATCCAGGCGTTCTGGTTCGTGGCCGTTGCCGAGGCCGAGAGCACCGCAACCTCGCCGCCGTTGGGCATGTGATCGGCCGCGAGCTTGATCAGCGTCTGGCCGATCAGCGGGGTGGACGAGGCATTGAGCTGCATCAGGCGACCCTCGGGGGCCACGCCCGAGTCAAACGAGATCACGGTGATCCCGCGCTGCATCGCCTTCTTCAGCGCCGGAACCAGCGCGTCCTTGTCGTTGGCCGAGATCGCGATGGCGTCGACGCGCTGGGCGATCAGCGAGTCGATGACCTGGATCTGGCCTTCGGCCGTGGTCTTGGTCGGGCCCGTGTAGATGATCTGCACATCGCCGATCTGCTTTGCCGCCTCTTCCGCGCCCTTGTGGACAGCGTCGAAGAAGCCGATGCCAAGCGCCTTCACGACGACGGCGATCCGCATCGGGGCGGCCTGCGCCACCGTCACGGTCGAGGTCGCAAGCGCGGTGGCCAGGGCCGCGGTCGATATGGCCTTCTTCCAGATGCTCATGTGTTTTCCTCCCTTGAGCAGCGGCGCCTTGCAGGCTCCTAACCCTCCTGCGCGGCGCCTTTCTTTTCTTCGGCCCCGATAGGGACCGTGATCAGCGTGATGTCCGCCGATTCCAGCATCTGCGCCTCGCGATCCGCGATGCGGTCGTCGGTGATGACGGTATGCACGCGCTCGAGAGGACACAGGACAAGGCTGGAGCGGTTGCGGAACTTGGAACTGTCGGCCAGCACGACCAGATCGTCGGCCTGCCCGATGAGCTTCTGTTCGGCCTGGATCAGCAGCGGGTCCGCCTCCATCAGGCCCAACGGGCCGATCCCCTGCACCCCCATGAACATGCGCCGCGCATAGAAATGACGCGAGCCATCGTCCTGGAAGGGCGACAGGATGATGTTCTGTTCGCGATAGATCGCACCGCCCGGCAGCAGGACGGTGTTCTTGGAATGCTTGAGCAGATGCTCCGCGATCGGAAAGCTGTTGGTGAAAACCTGACAGCGACGCGCGGACAGGGGATGCACCATCTGGAAGGTGGTCGTTCCGCCGTTGATGATGATCGGATCGCCGTCCGAGCAAAGCTCCACTGCCGCGCGGGCGATGGCGCGCTTGGCAGCGATGTTGATCGTCTCGTTCACGCTGAAGGGCCGGCCCGCCAGCCCGACAAATTGCGGCGGCGACACGGCCTCTGCGCCGCCGCGCACGCGGCGCAGCTTCTTCTGAACATGAAGGGTTGCGATGTCGCGTCGGATTGTCGCCTCGGACGCGCCGGTTAGCGTCACCAGTTCCAGCACCGTGGCAACCGGACGCTCCTGTACGGCAGAGAGAATGATCCTGTGGCGTTCGCTTTCGTGCATGACGGTCCTCCCACTGTCACGCTTCCACCGATTCCGCTCACTGTCAATCATTTTCAATCATTATGAGTCTTTCTGCGCCTGCATAATGATCGTTTATGATTGAACTTGATTGACATTCTGTCGCACTCCGTCAAAGTCTTCGACAAACGGAGCGCACCGCAAGGCCGCGCATGGGAGGATGAGATGCCAGACACCGCCGTATCGAACCGGCTCGCAAACCTTTGGGATGACACAAAAGCTGCGGGCATGACTGAGCCAGAGAGGCTGCTCTATCGCTCAAACCTGCTGGGTTCGGACAAGCGAATCACGAACTATGGCGGCGGCAACACTTCGGCCAAAGTGATGGAAACCGATCCGCTCACGGGTCAGCCGGTCGAAGTGCTCTGGGTAAAGGGATCGGGCGGCGATGTCGGATCGATCAAGATGGACGGGTTTGCGACGCTTTACATGGACAAGCTCCGCGCCCTGAAGGGCGTCTATCGCGGTGTGGAATTCGAAGACGAGATGGTGGGCTACCTGCCCCATTGCACCTTCAACCTGAACCCGCGCGCGGCCAGCATCGACACCCCGCTCCATGCCTATGTGCCGAAAAAGCACGTCGACCACATGCATCCGGACGCGATCATCGCCATCGCCGCGTCAAGGAATTCTCGAGAGTTGACTCAGAAAATCTTCGGAGCCGAGATCGGCTGGCTTCCGTGGAAGCGACCGGGGTACGAATTGGGTCTGTGGCTCGAGAAGTTCTGCCTCGACAACCCGAATGCAAAGGGCGTGGTGCTGGAATCTCATGGCCTCTTCACGTGGCATGACGACGCCCGGACCTGCTACGAGACGACCTTGGATATCATCAACCGTGCGATGGCCTGGTTCGAGGCCGAGACTCGCAGCAAGCGGATCTTTGGCGGCGCAGTGCATCAAAGCCTGCCCGACGCCGACCGCCGCGCGGTGGCGGCGCGCCTGATGCCCGCTATCCGTGGCATGGTGTCAAAGGACCACGCGATGGTGGGCCATTTCGACGACCAGCCGTCGGTCCTGGAATTCGTCAATGCCGCGAGGATGCCCGAACTGGCCGCACTTGGCACCTCGTGCCCCGACCATTTCCTGCGTACGAAGATCCGCCCGCTTGTGGTGAACTTCGATCCAGCCAAGCCCGACGTCGATGCCACGCTGGCGGCCCTTTCCGGTCAGGTGGAGGCCTATCGTGCCGACTACGCCGCCTACTACAACCGCTGCAAACACGATAACAGCCCGGCGCTGCGCGACCCCAATGCTGTGGTGTACCTCGTGCCAGGCGTAGGGATGATCACTTTCGCCAAAGACAAGGCGACGGCGCGCATCTCGGCCGAGTTCTACGTAAACGCCATCAACGTGATGCGCGGCGCCTCCACGGTATCGGACTATTGCGGCCTGCCGGAACAGGAGGCCTTCGACATCGAATACTGGCTGCTTGAGGAAGCGAAACTGCAACGCATGCCGAAGCCGAAAAGCCTCGCTGGTCGGATTGCGCTGGTTACCGGCGGCGCGGGCGGGATTGGGTCGGCCACAGCGGAACGCTTCCTGCGCGAAGGGGCCTGCGTCCTGCTGGCAGATATTGACGAACCTGCGCTGGTTGCGACCTCTGCCAACCTCGCCACGCGCTTCGGCAAAGACGTCATCCGCTCCACCCGCGTGGACGTGACGGACGAGGTCGCCGTGAGGGCCGCCTATGCCGAGATGGCAGTGGAATTCGGCGGCGTCGATATCCTCGTGTCGAACGCCGGCATCGCGTCTTCTGCACCGGTCGAAGAGACGACACTGGATCTGTGGAACCGTAACATGGAAATCCTGTCCACGGGTTATTTCCTCGTCAGCCGCGAGGCGTTTCGGGTTCTGCGCACGCAGGGCATGGGCGGATCGATCGTCTTTGTCGCCTCGAAAAACGGCTTGGCAGCCAGCCCCAACGCTTCGGCATATTGCACGGCGAAGGCGGCCGAAATCCATCTGGCCCGCTGCCTCGCGCTGGAAGGCGCTGAAGCGGGTATCCGCGTGAACGTGGTGAACCCCGATGCGGTGCTGCGCGGGTCCAAGATATGGTCGGGAGAATGGCTGGATCAGCGTGCCTCGACCTACAAGACCGACAAGGAGGGACTGGAAGAGATGTATCGCCAGCGCTCGGCCCTCAAACGTTCTGTCTTGCCGGAAGATGTGGCCGAGGGAGTCTATTTCTTCGCTGCCGACCTGTCGGCCAAATCGACAGGGAACATCCTGAACGTCGATGCGGGCAACCCGCAAAGCTTCACGAGGTAAGTCATGATTGACGCATCCCTGATCGAGGCTGGGAACGCCGCCCGTATGGCCGACCTGAAGGCCGACTACGATAGCCTTGGAGCGCGGCTGGCGCGTCGGGGCGTGGATATCGACGCGATAAAGGCGAAGGTCGCGGACTATG
>JAGWVA010000095.1 GCA_028875855.1 Paracoccaceae bacterium | reverse complement strand
CCGGGATCGAGACCAAGCGTCGGGCGCGCACCGGCGGGCGCGGCCAGGAGCAGGTCCTTGAGATTGCGCGCAAAGACGGCGATCGCCTCTTCATGGGCCCGCGCCCGCAGATCGCTCAGCAGGTCCACCATCATCGCGGTGGACAGCTTCACCCGCCATGTCCAGCCCGCCACCTTGCGCAGCCACAGATCGCCCGGCCCGCTGCCCGTGGTGGCGAGCCGGGCGGCCACCATCGCCTCGGCCCGCGGGGTGCCGGTCTCCGGATCGGGCCCGATGTCCAGCGTCACCACGCCTTCCTTCGACGCCCGGAGCATCGCCAGCGCGCGGTGCGAGGCGACCTTGGCCCAGGGCTCTTGATGGTCGAAATAGTCGGAGAACTTCGCCCCCTTTTCCTCCTGCCCCGGCACGAGGCGCGCGGTCAGGATCGCCTCGCGTTGCAGGAAGTCGCGCAACTGACCGAGCAGGGTCGCGTCTTCCGCCAGCTGTTCCGCGACGATGTCGCGCGCACCGTCAAGCGCGTCCTTCGCCGTCGGAACCGCCTCGCTCAGGAAAGACTGCGCCAGCGTCTCGGGGTCGGCGGCGCGGTCGGCAAGGATCGCCTCGGCCAGCGGCTGCAACCCGTTCTCGCGCGCGATCATCGCCTTGGTCCGGCGCTTGGGCTTGTAGGGCAGGTAGATGTCTTCCAGCGTGGCCTTCGTCTCGGCCCCGGCGATGGCGCGGGCAAGCGCGTCGGTCATCTTGCCTTGCGAGGCGATCGACTCGGCGATCACGGCCCGGCGCGCCTCAAGCTCGCGCAGATAGGCCAGGCGGTCGGACAGAAGGCGAAGCTGCGTATCATCCAGCCCCCCGGTCGCCTCCTTGCGATAACGCGCGACGAAGGGCACCGTCGCCCCGCCGTCCAGAAGCTCGACCGCGGCGTTCACCTGTTCCGGCCGGGCGCCGATATCCTTGCCGATGGTCTGAAGAATGCGGCGCGCGGTCTCGGTCACGGAAGGTCTCCTGATCTGGGGGGACCTTCATATCCCCGCACACCCCTTGCGCAAGCCCCCCGTTGCCCGGACGCGCGGGATGGCGCGCGGGATCGGCCCTACACCGCGATGCGACCCAGCACGTCGAGACCCTGCATGTTCAGGAAATGCAGGATGTCGATGAAGATCCAGTTCTCGGCCAGCCGGTCGCCCGCGCGACGGTAGATGTCCACCACCCGCATGTCGGCGGTGGACTTGCCGTTCCCCGGTAGCCCCATGTAGCCGCCGGTGGGGGTCAGCGTCAGGTTGGGCCAGCCGAAGAACCCGGCATAGTTGCCCTCGGCCAGCCGGGCGACGTGGCCATTGAAGACGCGGTTGGCAAGCCCGGTGCGGAACGGGCGCTGGTGCTGTTCGATGTAGCGCGGGATCGTGTAGGTGGCGCCGATCCCGTCGGGGCCCCACCAGAGCATGTCGGGATGCCAGTTGCCCGCCAGTTCATCTTCGGGCGAGGCGAAGGAGCGGTGATCCGAGATCGCGCCGATCATCCGGTTCACGAGCGCGAGCGTCGCCTCTCCCTCGGCCGGGTCGGACGGCGCAAGAAGCAGCCCATCATGCGTCGCGGGGCCGGGCTGCACGAGGTGGGCGCCCGTCTGCGGCGGAAGCGGGCGCAGACCCGCCTGATGCATCAGGTGCAGAAGGTCGCAGAAAAGCGCCGTCTCGACGATCCGGCCGCCCTCGACCCGGTTGAACTCGGCATAGCGCAGCATGGCGATCCGGCGGGTGGGGGGTATCCCGACGAAGGGCGCGTCGAACAGCCCCATGAGATGCCCCATCGACACGACCCAGACCGACTGGAAGCCGTCGATCTCGTTCCTTCCGGCGAAGAAGATGTCGGGCCGTCGCTGGACCGCCGTCATCGCCGTCAGGAACGGCGCCCAGAAGGCCCGGGCCACGGCCTCGGCGCCGCGCTGTTCGTGGAACGGATGCATCCCGCGCCAGTGCCAGTCGGGCACGGTGCGTCGCGCGAGGATCTCGGCCACGTTCTGCGGTTGCGCGCGGGCCAGCTCGTCGTAGTGGGCCAGCACCAGCGCCTTTTCTGCCGCGAAATCCATCTGTCAGCCTTTCACCGCGCCAGCGGTCAGGCCGCTGACGATCTGCCGTTGGAAGAACAGGATCAGCACGAAGAGCGGCGCGGTGGCCGAGACCACGGCGGCGACCGCATACATCACCTTGCCCTCGACCTGGGTCGAGCCAAGAAAGCTCGCGATCTTGGGTATCATCGTCTGATTGTGCTGGCTCAGCAGCAGCGCCGTCACCGTGAAGTCGTTATAGGCCAGAAGGAAGCTGAAGAGCCCGGTGGTGATCACGCCCGGCCACATGACGGGAACGATCACGTGCCGGAAGGCCTGCATCCGCGTGCAGCCATCCACCATCGCACTTTCGTCAAGGTCCTTGGGAATGTTGAGAAAGAAGGAATGCAGCATCCAGAGCGTGAACGGCTGGTTGATCGCCACAAGCACGATCACCGCCGTGCCGAGGTGCCCCCAGAGGTTCCAGGCGAAGAACGGCAGCAGGTAGCCCGACACCAGCGTGATATGCGGCATGGCCCGGAAGACGAGCGCGAGCATCAGCAGCCAGAAGGCATAGCGGTGCCCCGAGCGGGCGAGCGCATAGCCGCCAAGCGTGCCGAAGGTCAGCGAGATGATGACGGTGAAAACCACGACGATCCCGGTGTTCAGCGCCGAACGCCAGAAGGCTTGTTCCACCCAGGCGCCGTAATAGCCCGCCCCGGTAAACCGCGCGCCGGTCTCTGCCATGGTCTGCGTGCCCCAAAGCGCGTTGCGCCAGTTGGCCATCGAGAAGAAGTCGGCCTGCACCTTGAACGATCCCCAGAGCGTCCACAGGAACGGGAAGGCCGCGACCAGCACCCAGAGGGCGACCAGCGTCATCGAGAGCGCGGCAAGCATGCGGGGGGAACGGCCGGGGGATTGGTCCATGTCAGACGACCTTGCGGTTGAAGTCGCGCCATGTCCGCACCAGCACGGGGGCCAGCAGGATCGCGACGCCGATCACGGTGAGGATGGATGTTGCAGCGGCCGAGCCGAAACGGGGAACCTCGCCCGAAAGGTCGCTGTAGATCGCGTAGGACAGCGAGGTGGCGGACGCCTCGGCAGAGAACCCCACGATCGGTTCAAAGACACGGAAGTTGTCCATCAGTTCGATCAGCGCCACGAAGACGATCAGCGGCGCCAGATGGGGGACGACGACGTAACGCACGCGCTCCCACCGGCTCGCCCCATCGACCATCGCCGCCTCCAGCGTCTCGTGCGGGACGGTCTGCAGCCCGGCATAGAACACGATGAAGGCAAAGGGCGCCTGCTGCCATATCCCGTAAAGGATCAGCGTCAGCCAGGTCAGCGCGGGCGAGGCCTTCAGCGACAGACCGGGATCGTTCAGCAGCCATTGCAGCGTGGCCCCGATGATGCCCCGCGCGTCGATCATCCAGAACAGGATAAGCGAGCCGATCAGCGGCGTCACGATCATCGGCAGAAGCGAGACGAAGATCGTGGGCCCCCTGATGGCCCGGGGCAGCGCGTTCACCGCCAGTGCCACCGCCAGACCAAGAAGCAGCGCGACGGGCGTGACGGCAAAGGTGTAGGTCAGCGTGAAGGCCAGTGCGCTGTAGAACGGCAGGGTCATCAAGGCCCGGACAAACGCGCCGAGGGTCGGGCTGTCGTGCCAGGCCTGCGCCACCTCGGCGGTGGCAAGATGGGCGCGGTCGAGATAGGTGCCCAGCCCGTTGAACCGGCCCAGCGGATGCGCCTCGGCCGCCTTCGCGGTCGCCGCCGCATCGACGGTCGTGGTCTCGGTGCAGCCGAAAGGCCCGCAGCTTTGCGTGGTCACCAGAACCTGTGAGGGCGCGACGAAGACCGACTGGATCAGCACCGAGACGATGGGAAGGGCGATGAACAGCACCATCGCGCTCAGCGATGGCAGGATGAACCAGAAGAACGTCCGATGTTTCATGCCCGCCCACCCTTTCGAAAGATCGTGGGGCGGCCTGTCACCGCCCCAAGCGCCGTCGTTACTTCAGAAACCCCTTCGCCTTGGCCGCCGTGGTATAGGCGGCCTCGGCATCGGCAAGCGTCTGCTCTGCGGTCTGCTGGCCCTGGAAGAATTTGGGCAGCGTATCGCCAAGCGCGGTGTGCATGAGGCCCATGTAGGGATAGAGCGGATAGGATTTCGCGGACCCTTCCTGCAGCGTGGCGATCACGCCCGCAGAGGCCGGCGTCGGCTTGTAGCCCTTGACCAGCCAGACCGCATCCGCGCTGTGAGGCAGGATGTTCTCGGGCGAGATCGCGTGGACCATCGTCACGAAGCTCGCCTCGGCATCGGCCTCCGACACGTTCTTGGCGATCGCGAAGCCATCCCACCAGAGCGTCGTCGCCGGGATCTTGCCGCCTCCGACGGTGGGAGCGCCGGCCAGGACGGTATTCTCGACCACGCCGGGCGCCGCGCCCTTGCCGTCGAGGATCGATCCCCCGCGCGACCCCCAAAGCGTCGCAAGCGCAAGGTTGCCGCTTTCCCAGAGCGCCTGCGTGGCGTTCGAGTCGTAGGTCAGGTAGTCGGGGTTCGAATAGGCCACGAGATCCTTGAGCATCGTAAGCGTCTTCACGCCCGCCGGGTTGTTGATCGACGGCTCGGCCGAACCCGGTTTGAAGAAGCTGCCCCCCTCGCCCAGATACATGTTCACGAATTCCTCGGCGAGGTTCCAGCCCGCCTTGGTGTTCAGCGCGAAGGGATAGGGCATGATGCCCTTGGCCTTCACCGCGGCCGCGACCTTCAGCACGTCCTCATAGGTCTTCGGCGGCTCCATGCCCACCTTGGCAAGGATGTCCTTGCGGTAGAAGAGGTGCTGGGTGTTCGCCATGAAGGCCACCGCCATCACATGGCCGTCGATCTTGATGAGTTGCTGCGGCTCCAGGTCCTTGCCGTATTTCGCCACGAGATCGTCGAGCGGGCGCAGCAGGCCCGCGCTCAGAAGCGGCACGATGCTCGAGGTGGTGACATGCGTCGCGCTGTATTGCGCCGGGTTGGCGGTCAGGGCCGCGACCTGCAGCTTCTGATAGTCCTTGTTCAGGTTCGCGCTGACCGTGACGCCGTCGCCCGCGCACGTCTTCGCGCCGGCAACCACGTCCTGCACGGCGGGGAAGTCGTTGCCGAGAAAGGCGACCTTCCCGCTCTTGAGGCCGCAGCCCGCATATGCGGCGGACCCCGCGAGGACGGCCGCCGCCGCCAGGGCCGAAATCTTCCAGAAAGTCATGGTCTGAAAACTCCCTTGTCGTGGTCGGCCCGGTGATTTCGAGCCCTTCTTGTGCCGGCAGTCGGCCTGCCGTTGCCGCTGCAAGCGCCATCGAATCGATGGGCATTGCATACGATTGCAAATATATGCCTCCAGTCTTTCATTTGGCAACGGGATTCTTTGGTCATTTGTCGGAATAGCTTTGAAATTTGGCTTGCTTGATGGTCAGAATCATGCCTATTTCATTTGCAATCGTATTCATTAAAGGCGCGCAGATGGCGGAAGTCCAGCTTCACAACGTGACAAAGCGCTGGGGCTCCTTCGTGGCCGTGGCGTCCTTCGACCTCACGATCGCGGACCGCGAGTTTCTGGTGCTGCTGGGGCCCTCGGGCTGCGGCAAGACCACGACCATGCGGATGATCGCCGGCCTCGAACAGGCAACCGAAGGCGACATCCTGATCGACGGGAAACGGGTGAACGGGCTCGATCCCAAGGATCGCGACGTGGCGATGGTGTTCCAGAGCTACGCGCTTTATCCCAACATGAACGTCTATGAGAACATCCGCTTTCCGCTGAAGGTGCGGCGCGCCGATCCGGCCGAACACGACGCGCGGGTGCGGCGCGCGGCCGAGATGGTGGAGCTGACCGACTACCTGCACCGCCGCCCGGCCGAGCTGTCGGGCGGGCAGCGCCAAAGGGTGGCGCTGGCCCGCGCCATCGTGCGGCGGCCGAACGTCTTCCTGATGGACGAGCCGCTGTCGAACCTCGATGCGAAGCTGCGCGTCTCGACCCGGGCGCAGATCAAGAACCTCAGCCACGAATTGCAGGTGACGACCGTTTACGTCACCCACGACCAGATCGAGGCGATGACGCTGGCCGACCGCGTTGTGGTGATGAACCGCGGCCTCGTCCAGCAGATCGGCACGCCGACTGAAATCTACGACCGCCCCGCGAACACTTTCGTCGCGGGCTTCATCGGCACCCCGGCAATGAACCTGATGGAGGGCCGGATCGAGGGCGGCGCCTTTGTGGGCGAACGCGTCCGCATTCCCGGCATCAACGGCCCCGAGGGACCGGTGACGCTCGGATTTCGCGCCGAGGATGCCTCGATCGCGGCAGAAGGCGCCATCGCCGCGCCGGTCTATTCGCTGGAACTGCTGGGCGATGCGACGATGGTCACCGTCCGCGCCGGAGGGGCGCTGGTGGCGATCAAGGCGCCCAAGGATTTCCGCGCCGAGATCGGCGCGCCCGTCGCCGCCGCGATCCCGGCCGCGATCTGTCACCTTTTCCATCCCACGACCGGAGAAAGGCTTTCCCGATGAAAGGCTCCCGACCCGAACAGGCCGCGCTCAGCCGCGA
This sequence comes from Paracoccaceae bacterium, assembly GCA_028875855.1. Taxonomy (GTDB): domain Bacteria; phylum Pseudomonadota; class Alphaproteobacteria; order Rhodobacterales; family Rhodobacteraceae; genus Solirhodobacter. The sequence goes on along the minus strand of JAGWVA010000095.1, from coordinate 3,244 downwards.
CACCGACATGTCGAAGACCCAGGCCACCCGCGCCGTGATCGAAGGCATGGTCGATGGCCTGAACGATCACCGCATCGACGACATCGGCCAGTTCTTCGCCGAGTCCTTCCGCTGGATGGGCAACTGCGGTTGCGGCACCAAGTTCGGGCTCAGGGCGTTCCAGGACAACTGGCAGCGCCCGTTCCAGGCCGCGTTCAGCGACAAGGTCTGCATCGACGAGGCGCGGCTTTTCATGGGCGAATGGGCCGCCGCCTTCGGCCGGCAGGAGGCCACGCATTCGGGCGCCTTCATGGGCATCGCCCCCACCGGCAAGCGGGTGGAGATCCGCTACATGGATTTCTGGAAGGTCGTGGATGGCAGGATCGCGGACAACTGGGTCATGGTCGATTTTCCCCATGTGATGGCGCAGCTCGGGGTCGATTGTTTCGGCGGCCATGGCTGGGAGGCCTATGATCGCGGCGAGAAAATGCCGCCCCGGCCGGAGGCTGCGTGAGATGGCGACTTACCTCAAGACGGCCAAACCCGAAGGCGAACGCGCCGAAGACGACGCGAAGGTGCGCGCCACCGTCGAGGCGACGCTGGCCGACATCGCCGCGCGCGGCGACGCGGCGGTGCGGGATCTTTCGGCAAAGTTCGACCGCTACGACCCGCCCGCGTTCCGCTTGACCCCATCCGAGATCGAGGCCGCGATGTCGCGCGTGTCCGACCGCGACATGGCCGACATCCGCTTTGCCCAGACCCAGATCCGCCGCTTTGCCGAAGCGCAGCGCGCCTCGATGACCGACATCGAGGTGGAAACGCTGCCCGGCGTCATCCTGGGCCATCGCAACATCCCGGTGCAGTCGGTCGGCTGCTATGTGCCGGGCGGCAAGTTTCCCATGGTCGCCTCGGCGCATATGTCGGTGCTGACGGCATCGGTCGCGGGCGTGCCGCGCATCGTCGCCTCGGCGCCCCCGGTGCAGGGCGCCCCCCACCCCGCCATCGTCGCCGCGATGCATCTGGGCGGGGCCCATGAGATCTACGTGCTGGGCGGCATCCAGGCCGTCGGCGCCATGGCGATCGGCACCGAGACGATCCGCCCGGTGGACATGCTGGTCGGCCCCGGCAACGCCTTCGTGGCCGAGGCCAAGCGCCAGCTTTACGGCCGGGTCGGCATCGACCTTTTCGCGGGTCCGACCGAAACCATGCTGATCGCCGACGACACCGTGGACGCCGAGCTCTGTGCGACCGACCTTCTGGGGCAGGCCGAGCATGGCTACAACTCTCCCGCCTGCCTGCTGACGACCTCGCGCGCGCTGGCCCAGGCGACGCTGGCCGAGGTCGATCGTCTGCTGACCATCCTGCCCACGCGCGAGACGGCCGCGGCAAGCTGGCGCGACTATGGCGAGGTGATCCTGTGCGAGACGCATGACGAGATGCTCGCGGTCGCCAACGACATGGCCTACGAACATGTGCAGGTGATGACCGACCGCGACGACTGGTATCTTGCGAACATGACAAGCTACGGCGCGCTGTTCCTTGGCCCGCGCACCAATGTGGCGAACGGCGACAAGGTGATCGGCACGAACCACACGCTGCCCACGCGGCGCGCGGGGCGCTACACGGGCGGGCTCTGGGTCGGCAAGTTCCTCAAGACGCACAGCTACCAGCGCATCCTGACCGACGAGGCCGCGACGCTGGTGGGCGAATACGGCAGCCGCCTTTGCCTGCTCGAAGGGTTCGTGGGCCATGCCGAGCAGTGCAACGTCCGCGTGCGCCGCTATGGCCACCGCAACGTGGGCTACGGGATGGCCGCGGAATGACGCTGCATCCCGCCATGCTGATCCGCGACCTGCGCGCGGCGATGGCGGACTTCGCCGAAGGTCCGGTGCGCACGGCGCTCGGTGCCGCCCTCGCGCCCGACGCGGCGGTGCGGCTCTGCCATCCCTTCGGGACGGTGGCGGGGCCGGAGGCGTTCTTCGATACGGCCTATGCCCCCCTCCTCGCTGCATGGCCCGATCTCGAACGCCGCGACTGGATCGTCGTCGCGGGCCGGACCGCCGAGGGCGCCGACTGGATCGGCTGCGGCGGGCACTACATGGGCACCTTCGCCCGCCCCTTTCTGGACATTCCCGCAACCGGCCATCTGGCCCATATGCGCTATGCCGAGTTCTTCCGCCACGAGGCGGGCCGGATCGTCGAGGTGCAGGCGATCTGGGACATCCCCGAGGTGATGATGGACGCGGGCGTCTGGCCGCTGGCGCCCTCGCTCGGGCGCGAGGTGCTGGTGCCGGGGCCTGCGAGTTGCGACGGGCTCGGGCCGCATGACCCCGGCTTGACCGCAGGCACGCGGGCCACCGTGATCGCCATGCTCGAGGCGATGGTCCGCCACCCGGACGCGCCGCCCGAGGCGATGGAACTGCCGCGGTTCTGGCATCCCCGGATGATGTGGTATGGCCCCGCCGGGATCGGCAGCGCCCGCGGCATCGAAGGCTTCCGCCGCTGGCACCAGATCCCCTTCCTCGCCGCCATGCCCGATCGCGGAAAATACCCCGCAGAGACCAAAGGGCATTATTTCGCCGAAGGCGCCTATGCCGCCGTCACCGGCTGGCCCGACATGGCGCAGACCCTGACCGGTGGCGGCTGGCTGGGTCTGCCTCCGACGGGCAGTCACATCACGCTGCGCAGCCTCGACTTCTGGCGGCTGGAGCGCGGCCTGATCCGCGAGAACTGGGTGCTCGTGGACCTGCTGCACGCGATGGACCAGATCGGGCTCGACGCCTTCGCGCGGCTGTGCGAGATGAACCGCGTGCGGCCCGGGTTCGATCCCGAGACCGGGCGGGCGCTGCCATGACGCTGCCGCGCACCCCCTCGTTCCGGCTTGACGGGCGGCGGGCGCTGGTCGCCGGCGCCTCTTCGGGGATCGGGCGGGCGGCGGCGGTGGCGCTGGCCGAGGCGGGCGCGGCGGTGACGCTTGCGGCACGGTCGGCCGACCGGCTGGCAAGCCTTGAGGCGGAGATGCGGTCCGCCGGTCTGGCCGCAGAGGCGCTGCCCCTCGACATCGCGGATGCCGCGGCGACCGATGCGGCGCTGGCCGCCCGGCCGGCCTTCGACATCCTTGTGAATTCCGCGGGCCTTGCCCGGCATGCCCCGGCCGTCGCCACGTCCGAAACCGATTTCGACGCGGTGGCAAGCGTCAACCTGCGCGCGGCCTTCTTCCTGACCCGGGCCGTGGCGCGCGGGCTGATCGCCGCCGGGCGGCCCG
>JAGWVA010000145.1 GCA_028875855.1 Paracoccaceae bacterium | reverse complement strand
TGCCACAACGGGATCGAAAGCATGAAGGGCGTGCGCGCCGCGATGCCCAAGGTCAACAAGGCCGGCAAGCTCTGGTCGATGGAAGACTACATCAACGACTGCCGCACCAATCGGATGGGGGCGAAGGCCTGGGGCTGGGACAGCCAGCCGATGGTCGACATGACGGCAGCCATCTCGATGCAGTCTCGGGGCATGCCGGTCGACGTGAAGACCGACGGGGCGGCAGAGCCGTTCTGGGAAGCCGGCAAGAAGATGTATTACACGCGCACCGGCATGCTGCAGTTGTCTTGCGCGAATTGCCACGAGGATCACTTTGGCGATCACATCCGCGGCGACCATCTTTCGCAAGGCCAGACCAACGGCTTCCCGGTCTACCGGCTGAGCACCGGCGGACTGGTGTCGATCCACAAGCGCTTCTTCGGCTGTATCCGCGACACGCGCGCCGAAAGCTACAAACCGGGCTCGGAGGCGCTGCGCGAACTGGAGCTTTACGTCGCATCGCGCGGGAACGGGCTCTCGGTCGAAGGCGTGTCGGTCCGGCCCTGATCGTCGCTCCCCCGGGTGCGGCGGATACAGCGGCGGGCCTCCGGGGCCGCCGCTTTTTTCTGGTATGGTAGGAGGCAAGGGATGATCTCACGGCGTGACTTCCTGCAGGCGAGTGTAGCGGCGTCCGCGATCTGGGGCGCGGATGGTGTGGGCCGCTGGTCGCGGCTTGCCGCGCAGCAGGCGCTGAGCCAGGAGAAATTGCTGGAGTTCAGGAAGACCGGCAACGTCACGCTGATCCATATCACTGACTGCCATGGTCAGCTTGTGCCTGACTGGTTCCGCGAACCCGAGGTGAACCTTGGCGTCGGCGCGGCCAAGGGGCAGCCGCCGCATGTGACGGGGGCGGATTTCCTGAAGATGTGGAACATCAGGCCCGGCTCGCCCGAAGCCTATGCGCTGACCTATCTCGACTTTCAGGCGCTGGCGAGAAGCTACGGCAGGATGGGCGGCTTTGACCGGATCGCGACGGTGGTCAAGGCAATCCGCGCCGACCGGCCGGATGCGCTGTTGCTGGATGGCGGAGACACCTGGCACGGGTCCTATACGGTCCTGAAGACCAAGGGTCAGGACATGGTGAACGCGATGGGGGCGCTGAAGCCCGACGCCATGACCTCGCACTGGGAATTCACGCTGGGCATCGACCGGGTGAAAGAGATCGTGAAGGGCCTGCCCTTCCCCTTCCTTGGCGCCAACATCTTCGACGCGACCTGGGACGAACCCGCCTTCGATCCCTACAGGATGTTCGACCGCGGCGGCGTGAAGATCGCGGTCATCGGTCAGGCCTTTCCCTATACGCCGGTCGCCAATCCCAAGTGGATGTTCCCCGATCTCAGCTTCGGCATCCGCGAGGACCGGATGGCACAGATGGTGCAGGAGGTGCGCGACAAGGGCGCCGACCTCGTCGTGCTGCTGTCGCACAACGGTTTCGACGTGGACCGCAAGATGGCCGCCAAGGTTCCCGGAATCGACGTGATCCTGACCGGCCACACCCATGACGCGCTGCCCGAGCCGGTGCTGGTGGGCAAGACCATGCTGATCGCGTCTGGGTCGAACGGGAAGTTCGTCACCCGGCTCGATCTTGACGTGCGGGACAAGCAGATCAAGGGGTTCAGCCACAAGCTGATCCCCATCTTCTCGGACGTGATCGCACCCGATGCCGAGATGTCGAAGCTCGTCGCCGCGCAGCGGGCGCCCTATGAAAAGGAGATGGCCGAGGTCATCGGCCACACGGGGTCGCTTCTCTACCGGCGAGGCAACTTCAACGGCACGTGGGACGACCTGATCTGCAGCGCCCTGATCGAGGAACGCGAGGCCGACATCGCCCTGTCGCCCGGTTTCCGCTGGGGGCCAAGCGTCGTCGCGAACCAGCCGATCACGCGCGAAGACCT
>JAGWVA010000094.1 GCA_028875855.1 Paracoccaceae bacterium | reverse complement strand
CCGACAGGCCCAGCATCGCCTTGACCAGCTTCCAGCTATAGGCAGGCCCGGCCGCCTCGACGAAGGCGAAGGACGACACCGCCGCCTGCCGGAACCGACCCCAGGCCCGCGTCGCCCGGGCCGAGATACGGGCGGCCTGTTCGGCCTCGGGGGCGACGTGACTGGTGGCGGTCAGTCTGGGCGCAAGCAGCACCGGAAGGTTCTGCGACACCTGCTCCGTCCCATGCGCCCGATGCGCGACGGGCAGGCCGAAGAAGCCGGCAAAGCCCATCGTCACCACCCCCGGATGCTGGCTTTCCAGCGCCCGGCGGAAGACCTCGGACCGGACGTCGATGCAGAAGGCCGCCTGCAGGCTGGGCCGCCCGGCCTTCGGCTTCGGCCCGGTCAGCCGCGCGGCCAGCCGCCGCTGGTGCGCCCGCTCGGCCGCCTCTTGCAGGATCGTGTCGATCACCATGTCCGGCGAGGGCATCAGGGGCGCGGCATGGGCCTTCACCGTCTCGGCCCAGGCCTCTGCCACGGCGGGCACATGGGCCAGAAGCGCCTCTTCCCAGATGAGCCGGATGGCCAGCATGTCTGTCACTGTGGTGTCGGTCGCGCCGGACCGTTCGGCCTCCCACAGCAGCCAGCGGGCGTGTTGCGCCCAGCCGCCGATGTCCATCAGCAGCCGGTGAAAGGCGGTCTCGGCTGCCGCTTCGGTCAGGCCCAGCCGCTCGGCCGCGCGCAGCACGGCCCGGTCGGCGGTGTCGGGCGCCCCGGCGGCATGGGCGCAAAAGCCGCTCAGGCCCGCGATCTCGGGCGTCAGGTCATGGGTCGCCCATTCCCGCCAGGCGGCGAAGGCGTCCTGCCCCGGCGCGGGCGACCAGAGTGCCTGCCCCCGGTCGAACTGCCCCGCCGCCCACAGACCGAAGCAGCGTGCGATGATGGCGGGCCAGTCGGTGCCGGTCATCTGCGCGGCCAGATCGGCCACGGTGGGCAGCGCCACCGGATCGGCCGCTGGCGCGGTGAGCCGCGCCTTCAGCAGCGCCAGATCGGCGGGCTTGAGCGGCGAGCGGCAGGCGATCAGCGCGTCGGCAAGATCCTCGTCCGTGATCTCGCCGGACTGGACAGCCGCCACGTAATCGGCCCGGGGCCGCGTGACGCGCGTGCCGGCCACCCGGGCGAGCCGCGCGGCGGCCGTCGCCAGATCCTCGCCGGTCTGGCCCAGGAAGGGGTTCACCGCCACCGTCGCCTCGAGCGGGAAGGCGGGGGGGATGGCGCGGGCCGCGGCCTCGGCCGATTTCAGCAGGCCCGAGACCCGGGCGGGGGCGATCTGTGTATGCTTGAGGAACATGGATGTCTCCGCGGGGTCAGGGGGTGGGGGCGGTCTTCAGGCCGCCGATCAGCCGGTCGAGGAGGGCGTTGAGGTAAAGCCCGTTGGCAAGGTGCACGCGCAGCCCGGCGGTCGAGGGGTGATGCGCCCAGAGCGGGAACAGGGCCTGCGCTACCGCGACCACGCCAAAGGACACCAGCGCCAGCAGGATCAGCGCCCATTCCAGCGCGCCGGGAACCGGGGGGGCGGGCAGATGCGCGCCCCAGAGCGCCCCGGCGATCAGGTGAAAGCTGAAGTAGGCCAGCGCCGCGCCGAGCGAGGCAAGCGCCGTGCGCTTGGTCAGCGCGCGGGGGGCGGCATCGGCCAGACCCTGCGCCACCAGATAGGCCACGCCGAAGATCAGGATCGCGCCAAGCGCCAGCGCCTGCGGCGAATGCGGCCCGCCGATCAGCTCGAAGACCGCGGCGACGCCGGCATAAAGGATCAGCGCCAGCCCGAAGGACTTGCCCACCGCGCCGAAGCCGGGGGCGGCGACCGGCCCGGGCCGGTGCACCTCGGCCACGGCATGCACCGCGTCGCCCGAGCCAAGGAAGGCATGCGCCTTGTAGAAGGCGTGGGCGATCACGTGCAGCAGCGCCAGCGCCCAGAGACCCAGCCCGCATTGCAGCAGCATGAAGCCCATCTGCGCGATCGTGGACCAGGCGAGCGCCGTCTTCACCGCGCTTTGCGTCAGCATCACCGCCGCGCCGAAAAGCGCCGTGAACCCGCCCAGCAGGATCAGCGCCGCCATCGCGCCGGGGCTTTGCTGCACCACCTCGGCCAGCCGGATCAGCAGCACGCCGCCGCCGTTGATGATGCCTGCGTGCAGCAGCGCCGAGACGGGGGTGGGGGCCTCCATCACCTCGGTCAGCCAGCCGTGCAGGGGGAAGGCGGCGGTCTTGAGACCCGCGGCCACGACCAGCAGGGCGACGGCGATTTCTGCGCTGACCGGCAGGCCATGTTGCGCGGCCTGCGAAAGCGCTGCGATGTCGCCCGTGCCGAACGCCGTCCAGAGCAGGGCCGCGGCAAGCACAAGCGCCGCATCCCCCATGCCCCAGACCAGCGTGAATTTCGCCGCCGCCCGCTGCGCCTCGGGCCGGTCGGGGTAGAACAGCAGGAGCTTGCGCAGCCCAAGGCCCACGGCGATGAACGCGAGCGTCAGGACCGCAAGGCTGCCCGATTGCACCAGCGTCATGACGGCGGCGAGGGTGGCGAGCATCAGGGCATGGAACGCGCCCTCGCGCGCTTCGCCGTCCAGATAGCTGCGCGCGTAGCGCATCACGACCCAGCCGATGAAGCCCACGAGCAGGGCAAGGCTTGCGCTGATCGCATCGAGTTGCAGCACGAAGGGGCCCGCCGCGACATGCGCAACACCGCCTGCGATCAGCCTCAGGACGCCCGCGAAGGCCAGTGCGAAGGCGAGGATCGCCGCTGCTTCGGACAGCCGCGGCACGATCTTCGGTCGCCGCCCCGGGACGCGCGCCGCGTAGAGGGCGGCAGCCAGCAGGACAAGCGGCGCGAAGGCGGTCGGCGGTGGAATGGGCGGCATCTGACATCTCCCGTTGAACCTACCATGGGACATAGGCCTTGCGTGAGATTTAGAAAAATACATATTATGACGAAAATCGTTCTGTATGATAGAAGTATGGCGATCCTCAACCTGCATCACCTGCGCCTGTTTCGGGCGGTCGCCACCGACGGCACCCTGACCGGCGCAGCGCATCGGCTGAACTTGTCGCAATCGGCATTATCGTCGCAGATCAAGGCCTTGGAGGCGTCCCTTGGCCATGATCTCTTCGAGAGGCGTGGCCGTGGCCTTGTGCTGACAGAGGCGGGGCGCATCGCGCTTGACCATGCCGAGGCGATCTTTCGCACCGCCGAGGACCTGAGCGCGACCCTGCGCGGCGCGGCCGGTGCGCGGCAGGCGCTGCGGGTGGGTGCTCTGGCGACGCTGTCGCGCAACTTCCAGCTTCAGTTCCTCCGGCCGCTGATCGGGCGCGGCGATGTCGAGGTCGTTCTGCGCTCGGGTAGTCAGGGGGAGCTTTTGCGCGGGCTCGACTCGCTCGCGCTGGACGTGGTGCTGACGAACCTGATGCCGGCCCGCGATGCGGCCAGCCCCTGGCTGGTGCACCAGCTGGCGGAACAGCCCGTGAGCCTGATCGGCACGCCCGCGCGCATCGGGGCGGGGGCGCCGCTGGCCGATCTTCTGGCGCGCGAGCCGCTGATCCTGCCGGTGGCCGATACCGCGCTGCGGGCGGCGTTCGACGCGCTGGCGGCCCGGCTCGGGGTGCGCCCCATCGTGGCGGCCGAGGCTGACGACATGGCGATGATGCGCCTTCTTGCGCGCGAGGATGCGGGTCTTGCCGTGATCCCGCCCATCGTCGTGCGCGACGAGTTGCGCACGGGCGTTCTGCGCGAGGTGGCGCGGCTCGAGGGGATCGTCGAGCCTTTCCTTGCCGTCACCCGGCAGCGGCGTTTTCCCAATCCGCTCTTGTCGGAGCTTTTGTCGGGGGCGCTTGGCGCGGAATAGCCTGTTTCTGCGGATGTGGTCCGGTCAGCCGCCGAACACCGCGCCCAGCAGAAGGCAAAGGATCACCGCGCCGGTCAACTGGCGGCGCAGCGCCGGATACCAGACCGGCGCGATGCCGGCGCGGGCGCTGCTGATGTCATAGGCGAGCAGACCCGCATAGGTCAGCGTGAGGCCGATGAAGGCCGCGCGCATCGGCAGGAACCAGCAGGCAAATCCGATCAGCGCGGGCAGCACGCTGATCGTCAGGCCGCGCCCCATCGCCTCTTCCGGGGCAAGCATCGACAGGCCCCATTGCGCCCCGCCCATGAAGGACAGGATCACCACACCATAGGCCAGAAGGCCGGTGGCCGCCGGCTCGTGCGGCAGCCGCCCGGCCGCCGTCGCAAGGGCGAGGGCTGCGAAGGGCAGCACTCCCAGCCAGCCAAGGACAAGGGCGGGGCGTGGGATCGGTGTCGTCGTCTGCATCGTGAACCTTCGCTCGGGTCTGATCTCAGGGAGATACGACCGAAGCGGGGTCAAGGTTCACTCGTCGTTCAGCCCGCGCGCTCCAGGGCGATGGCGATCCCCTGGCCGACGCCGATGCACATCGTGGACAGCGACCGCTTGCCCCCGGTCAGCGCCAGTTGCAGCGCGGCCGTCCCGGTGATGCGCGCGCCCGACATGCCCAGCGGATGGCCAAGCGCGATGGCCCCGCCATTCGGGTTCACGCGCGCATCGTCGTCCGCGATGCCGAGCATTCTGAGCGTGGCAAGGCCCTGGCTGGCAAAGGCTTCGTTCAGTTCGATCACGTCGAAATCGGCCTGCGTCAGCCCCAGCCGCGCCATCAGTTTCTGCGAGGCCGGACCCGGCCCGATCCCCATGATGCGCGGCGGCACGCCCGCCGTGGCCCCGCCCAGAACGCGGGCGATCGGGGTCAGGCCGTGTTTGCGGATGGCCGCTTCCGACGCCACGATCAGCGCCGCCGCCCCGTCGTTCACGCCCGAGGCGTTGCCCGCCGTCACCGTGCCGCCCGCGCGGAACGGGGTGCCAAGCCTGGCAAGCGCCTCCATCGAGGTCTCGCGCGGGTGTTCGTCCTGCGTCACCATCACCGGGTCGCCCTTGCGTTGGGGAATGGCGACGGGCGTGATCTCTTGCGCCAGGCGCCCGTTGGCCTGCGCCGCGGCGGCCTTCGACTGGCTGCGCAGCGCAAAGGCGTCCTGATCTTCGCGGCTGATGTTGAACTCCTCGGCGACGTTCTCGCCCGTCTCGGGCATCGAGTCGACGCCGTATTGCGTCTTCATCAGCGGGTTGACGAAGCGCCAGCCGATGGTCGTGTCGAAAATCTCGGCCTTGCGGGAAAAGGCGCTGTCGGCCTTCGGCATCACGAAGGGCGCGCGGCTCATGCTTTCCACGCCGCCCGCGATCATCAGGTCGGCCTCGCCCGCCTTGATCGCGCGGGCGGCGGCAAGGATCGCATCCATCCCCGAGCCGCAAAGCCGGTTGATCGTCGTGCCCGGCATGGACACCGGCATTCCTGCCAGCAGCACGGCCATGCGGGCCACGTTGCGGTTGTCCTCGCCCGCCTGGTTGGCGCAGCCGAAGACCACGTCGTCCACCGCCTCCCAGTCGAGACCGGCATGGCGGGCCATCAGCGCCTTGAGCGGGACAGCGGCCAGATCGTCGGCCCGGACAGAGGCCAGCGCGCCGCCGAAGCGACCGATGGGCGTGCGAATGTAGTCGCAGATGAAGGCGTCGGTCATGTCAGATCTCCGGGACGATCAGGTCGGCCACCGGGCCGTCGAGGTAGAGTTTTGCCCCCGTCTGCGCTTGAAGGGCCTCAAGCGACAGGGTGGGCAGCTTCTCGCGAAGGACGAAATGTCCGCCCGCGATGTCGATCACGGCAAGCGAGGTATAGACCCGCGTCACGCAGCCCACGCCGGTCAGTGGCAGGGTGCAGCGCTCGACCAGCTTCGGCTTGCCGTCCTTCGTCACATGGTCGGTGATGACGGCCACGCGCTTGGCGCCGTGGACAAGATCCATCGCCCCGCCGACCGCCGGCACGCCCTTGGGTCCCGTGGACCAGTTCGCCAGATCGCCGGTTTCGGCCACCTGGTAGGCCCCGAGGATCGCCACGTCCAGATGCCCGCCGCGCACCATGGCAAAGCTGTCCGCGTGGTGGAAGAAGGCGGCCCCCGGCTTCAGCGTCACGGCCTTCTTGCCGGCGTTGATCAGGTCCCAGTCCTCTTCGCCGGGCGCGGGCGCCTCGCCGAAGTTCAGGATGCCGTTCTCGGTGTGAAAGATCGCCTGACGGCCGGGCGGCTGGAACTTGGCGACCATCTCCGGGAAGCCGATGCCAAGGTTGACATAGGCCCCGTCGGCGATGTCCTGCGCCGCGCGCCAGGCGATCTGTGCGTTGGAAAGTGTCTCGCTCATCAGTGCACGGCTCCCGCCCGGTTGAGGGTTTCTTCCTGCTGGGGTGCCGTGACCTCGACGATCTTCTGCACGAAGATGCCGGGGGTCACGACGGCCTCGGGGTCGATGGCGCCGGGGTCCACGACCGTGCGGGCCTGCACGATGGTTTCGGCCGCCGCCATGCACATCAGCGGCCCGAAATTGCGCGAGGCCGCGCGGTAGGTGAGGTTGCCCATCCGGTCGGCGCGTTCCGCCTTGACCAGCGCGAAATCCGCCTTCAGCCAGCGTTCCTGCACGTAGGGACGGCCGTCGAATTCCTCGATCTTCTTGCCCGCCGCCAGATCGGTCCCATAGCCGGTCGGCGTGTAGAAGGCCGGGATGCCCGCGCCGCCCGCGCGGATGCGTTCGGCAAGCGTGCCCTGCGGCACCAGTTCCAGTTCGATCTTGCCGGCTTTGTAAAGCTCGGTGAAGACGACCGGATCGGCTGAACGGGGGAAGGAACAGATGAGCTTGGCCACCATCCCCGTCTCGATCAGGGCGGCGAGGCCCACGTGGCCGTTACCCGCGTTGTTGTTCACCACGGTCAGGCCCGTCGGGTGGCCCGTCGCGCGAAAGCGGTCGATCAGCGCGTGGATCAGCTCGATCGGCGCGCCCGATCCGCCGAAGCCGCCGATCATCACCGTGGCGCCGTCGTGGATGCCCGCCACCGCGGTTGCGAGGTTCGGAACTGTCTTGTCCATTCAACTCCCCCTGCCGGGATTCCGGTTGCTTGGGGATAGGGGCGGGCGGGGCTTCCGTCCAGCGATTTTGTGCGATATTGTTCCTTTGTTCGCATATCGCACGAAAGATCGGCCATGAGCATTCCGGACCGCGACATCATGGGGGGCCTCGCCAAGGGGCTTTCGGTGATCGAGACCTTCACGGCGGACCATCCCCGCCAGTCGATCGCCGAGGTGGCGGCAGCCTCCGGCCTTGACCGCGCGACGGCCCGGCGCTGCCTGCTGACGCTCGCGCAGCAGGGATATGCCGATTATGACGGCAAGTTCTTCACGCTGACACCCCGGGTCTTGCGGCTGGGCACGGCTTGCCTTGCCACGATGCCGCTGCCGCAGATCGTGCAGCCGATGCTGGACGCGCTGTCGGCGCGGATCGGGCAAAGCTCGTCGGCCTCGATCCTCGACGGGGACGAGATCGTCTATGTCGCGAGGGCGGCAGAGCGGCGGATCATGTCGATCGCGCTGATGCCGGGCACGCGGCTTCCGGCCTTCTGCACCTCGATGGGGCGGGTGATGCTGGCCGCCCTGCCCGAGACCGAGGCGCGGGCGCGCCTGACGCGCGCGCCGCTGCCCGCGCGGACGGAGAAGACGCTGACCGACCCCGAGGACGTGATGGCAGAGCTGTCCCGCATCCGGGCGCAGGGCTTTGCGGTGATCGACGAAGAGGTCGAGATCGGCCTGCGCTCGATCGGCGTGCCGGTCCTGACGGCGCGGGGGCAGGTGGTTGCGGCGCTCAACATCGGCCTGCCCGCGCATGACAATCCGGCGGGGGCGATCCCGGACCGTTATCTTCCGGGATTGCTTGCGATGCAGGCGGAGCTGCGCAAGGTGCTGAACTGACCGACCCTTGCCCAAGGCCGCGGCCCGGTGCATGACTGCCGCCGGGGGAAGGACCCCGGCAAGGGGGCCTGTCCACCGTGTTGACCGCAGCGATTGCCCTTCTGACGGTGCTTGCGATCCTTGTCCGGCCAGGGCGCCTGCCGGAATACGCCTTTGCCGTGGCGGGCGCCGCAGCGGTGGTCGGTTCTGGCCTGTTCGGCTGGCGCGGGGCGCTGCATGCGGTCGCAAGCGGGACAGATGTGTATCTGTTCCTGATCGGCATGATGCTTCTTGCCGAGGTCGCGCGGCGCGAGGGGCTCTTTACCGCCCTTGCCGCATGGGCCGCGCGGGCGGCGCGTGGCTCGGCCGACCGGCTTTTCGCCATCGTTTACGGGATCGGCATCCTGACCACGGTCTTTCTGTCGAACGACGCCACCGCCGTGGTGCTGACGCCCGCGGTCTTCGCCACGGCGCGGGCGGCCAAGGTGCCGCCGATGCCCTATCTGTTCGCCTGTGCCCTGATCGCCAACGCGGCAAGCTTCGTCTTGCCGATCTCGAACCCCGCGAACCTTGTCGTCTATGCCCATGCGATGCCCCCTCTGGCGGCATGGCTTGCGATGTTCCTGCTGCCCTCGGTCACGGCCATCGCGGCGACCTATGTCGCGCTTCGGCTGACCCTGCGCCGCGATCTGGCAGAGGCCGCGCCGCAGTCCGTTCCCGCCCCGGTGCTGGAGCCTGCCGCGCGGGCCGCGGCCCTTGGCATCGTGGCGACGGGCGGGGTGCTGATGGCGGCTTCGGCGCGCGGGCTGGCGCTGGGGCTTCCGACGCTGATCGCGGGGGGCGCGGTGGTCCTTCTGGTCGCGGCGCTGACCCGCCGCTCGCCCCTGCCGATCCTGCGCGACATCTCGTGGGGCGTCCTGCCGCTCGTCGCGGGGCTGTTCGTGCTGGTCGAGGCGGTCTTTGCCACCGGCCTCGCCGACCGGGCGGTTGCCCTGCTGCACCATTGGGCGGCCGTGGCCCCCGCGCGCGCTGCCTTCGGGACCGGCGCGCTGTTCGGGCTGGTGTCGAACGTCATCAACAACCTGCCCGTGGGCCTTGTTGCCGCCACGGCGGCACGGACGGGCGATCTTGCGCCGCATGTCACGGCGGCGATGCTGATCGGCGTCGATCTGGGGCCGAACCTGTCGGTCACGGGATCGCTTGCGACGATCCTCTGGCTGGTCGCCCTGCGGCGCGAGGGGCTGCATGTCAGCGCGGCCAGCTTTCTGCGGGTGGGCGTCGCGGTGATGCCGCCCGCGCTGGTTCTTGCGCTGGTCGCGCTGGCCTTTGGGGGCTGAAGCCTACCCGGCCGCGATGCGCCGCACCTTCCGCCGGGCCAGAGCCGCGTCCACCAGCACGCCCGTCTCGGGCAGAACAGGCTGCGCGCGGGGGTAAAGGGGCGCCGCGCGGTCGTCCAGCACGGGGGCCTGCCAGCCGGTCGTGGTGTCGAAGAACGCCGCCGCACCGTCTGGGCCGAAATGGTCGAGGAAGCCCTGCACGACCACGTCGAGATAGCTGAGCAGGATCGGGTGATCCTCCAGCGCGGGGCCGCCGCCGGGCGGGATGGCGTAAATCGCCACGTGGCCATCGACGCCGGGGGTCAGGCTTTCCGGCGGCAGGGACACGCGGTCATAGGCCGCCTCGCGCCGGTCGAGCGCGGGCCAGTCTGCCTCGGCGACCCGTGCGGTCAGGCCAGCGATGGAGCAGCCCGGATCGGGCGTCACGGACAGGAAGGCCAGTTGCCTGAGCGTCGTCGCCCGCCATTCGCGCCGCCAGCCGGTCACCTGCACGGGCCGGGCATCGGCATGCGCATGGGTGCGCAGGTTCACCAGAGAGCCATAGCCGAAGACATGCGTGAAGGCGAGCGCTGGGGGGAAAGAGGGGGTCTGCATGTCGTCCAGCCATGACCGATGGTCGCTTCCCGATCAAGCCTCTTGCCAGAACGAAGCGTTCGCGCTACGCCAGCCCTGTCAGGATCGGGAGAATCCGGCGGGGCAATCGCCCGGAGCCGGTGCCGAAGGAGCAACCGCCCCGGTAAACTCTCAGGCGCAAGAACCGTTCTGACAACAGACTCTGGAGAGACCCCGCCACGGGGCGCCG
>JAGWVA010000144.1 GCA_028875855.1 Paracoccaceae bacterium | reverse complement strand
GTGCGCGGCCTGTCCACCTCGGACCGGCGCAAGGCCGCGCTGTTGCGCCACATCTGGCGGCCGCGCCGGTTCCGGCTGCTCCTTGACCGGTTCGGCGGCCGCCGCCCCGAACCCGAGCCGCGGCTGAAGCTTTTGGCCGCGCTTTCCGACACCGCGCCTGCGGCGCTGATGGAGACGGCCGGTCCCGTAATCGGCCTGCGCGGCGAGGACGAGATCACCGACCGGGCCGCGGCCCTGATCGACGACGCGGCCACCCCGCCGTTGTCGGCCGCCGAGGTCGATATCCTTGAAGACGTGCTGATGCTGCGGGACACCGCGCCCAATGCGCTTGGGCACCTGCGCGACGCGGTCGTGGACCTGCCCGCCATCGCGCCGGCCGTGGACCGCTTCGCCCGGCGGCTGGATGCCCTCGCCGCGCGCGGGATCGACGTCGAAACCCTCGATTTCGAGGCCAGCCACGGCCGCACGACGCTGGAATATTACGACGGTTTCGTCTTTTCCTTCCATGCCGAGGGGCGCGCCGACCTGCCCCCCATCGCCTCGGGCGGGCGCTATGACGCGCTGACGCGGGTGCTGGGACAGGGCCGTTCGATCCCCGCGGTGGGCGGCGTGATCCGCCCCGGCCTCGTCGCGGAACTGACGGGGGACGGGGCATGACGCTGAAGATCGGAGTGCCGTCCAAGGGCCGGCTGATGGACAAGACCTTCGAATGGTTCGGCGCCCGCGGCGTCGAGATGCGCCGCGACGGGTCCGAGCGCGAATATTCCGCCACCGTCGATGGCGCGGACGGCGTTCAGGCCGTGCTGCTGTCGGCCGGGGAAATCCCGCGCGAGCTGTCGGCGGGCCGCATCCACCTTGGCGTGACCGGCTCCGACCTCGTGCGCGAGAAGCTGGCCGACTGGGAGACGCAGGTGGCCGATCTCGCCGCGCTCGGCTTCGGTTTTGCCGATCTCATCATCGCGGTACCGAGCTTCTGGATCGACGTCGATACGCTCGACGACCTCGACGCCGCGGCGGCCGCCTTCCGGGCCCGGCACGGACACCGGCTGCGGATCGCCACGAAATACCACCGCCTCGTGCGCGAGTTCCTGCGCGACAACGGCGTGGCGGACTACCAGCTTGTGGACAGCCAGGGCGCGACCGAGGGCACGGTGAAGAACCTGACCGCCGAGGCGATCGCCGATATCACCTCGACCGGCGAGACGCTGCGGGCGAACCATCTCAAGATCCTGTCCGACGGGCTTGTCCACCGCTCCGAGGCGACGCTGTTCGCGGCCCGCGCCGCCGACTGGGACAACGGCGCGCGCCCCGCGCTGGAGGCGCTGGCAGAGCGGCTGAAGATCGACCTGCCCGAGCGGCTTTGACCCGTCCCTTTCAGTCTGTCTGTCAAATATCCTCGTCGAAGGCATCCGGCATCTGCGGCGGAGCCTCCGGCGGGGATATTTGGGCAAGGTGAAAGCGGCTTACCGCACGCCGATTTCCGCGAGGGCCGCGGCAAGGCTCGCGGGAAGGGCGTCTTCGCGGGCGCTGCCCTGACGCAGATCGCGCGGAGCCTCTGACGGGGCGAGGTAGCGCCAGCCCTGGAACGGGTGGCGGGGCTGGGGTTCGGTGCGGATCACCTGAGGGTCCAGCACGATCGCGCAGCGCAGAACGCCATCGGCACCCTGCCGCTCGTCCAGCCGCAGGATGCGCTGGCGCGCGAGCACCAGACCCTTGAACACCCAGTAAAGAGAGCCGCCGTTCAGCACCTCTTCGGCGCGTTTGGGCCACATGCGGGTGACGTGCTGGGTTTCCCAGCCCGGCGTTTCGGCGCGACGGCGGTCCTGCCAGTCGATCAGATCCTCGACCCGTTCGGCACCGACGCAGAGCTTAACAAGATGTACGCAGTCGTTCATGCCCGCCCCCCAGCAGATGGGCCTATTATAGTCCGACGGCGGTCGAGTTCAATTGACCGCCCCCGCCCCCCGGCCTAT
>JAGWVA010000093.1 GCA_028875855.1 Paracoccaceae bacterium | reverse complement strand
CCGATGGGCTGGGACGCCTTCGGAATGCCGGCCGAGAACGCGGCGATGGAACGGGGCGGCCATCCGAAGGAATGGACCTACGGCAACATCGCGGACATGCGGTCCCAGATGAAGCCGCTGGGCCTGTCCATCGACTGGTCCCGCGAATTCGCCACCTGCGACCCGGAATATTACGGACAGCAGCAGGCGATGTTCATCGACATGATGGAAAAGGGTCTGGTTTACCGCAAGAACGCCGTGGTGAACTGGGACCCGGTGGACATGACGGTTCTGGCCAACGAACAGGTGATCGACGGCAAGGGCTGGCGGTCGGGCGCGGCGGTGGAGCGGCGCGAGCTGACGCAGTGGTTCTTCCGCATCTCGGATTACGCCGAAGACCTGCTGGATGCGCTCGACGGTCTGACCGACTGGCCCGAGAAGGTGCGGCTGATGCAGGCCAACTGGATCGGCAAGTCGCGCGGCCTGCAATTCGCCTTCGACACCGTGGGCGCGCCCGCGGGCCATGAAACGCTCGAGGTCTATACGACCCGGCCCGACACGCTGCTGGGCGCGTCCTTCGCCGCCATCGCGCCCGACCACCCGCTGGCCAAGGCGCTGGAAGCCGAGCGCGCCGACGTCGCCGCCTTCGTCGCCGAATGCCGCCGGGGCGGCACCAGCGAAGAGGCGATCGAGACGGCCGAGAAGGTCGGCTTCGACACCGGCGTGCGGGTCAAGCACCCGCTCGACCCGAATTGGGAACTGCCGGTCTGGATCGCGAACTTCATCCTGATGGATTACGGCACCGGCGCGATCTTCGGCTGCCCGGCGCATGACCAGCGCGATCTGGACTTCGCGCGCAAATACGGTCTGCCGGTGACCGACACCTTCCTGCCGCTGGCGGGCGGCGAGCCGGTGGGCACCGAGGCCTTCGTTCCGATGAAGTCGGAAAAGGTCCGCTGGGTGAAGAACTACGCCTGGCCCGAGGAAGCGACCGGCGAAGAGGCCATCGCCGCCGCCATCGCCCATGCCGAGGAAAAGGGCTATGGCCGGGGCGTGACCAACTTCCGCCTGCGCGACTGGGGCATCAGCCGCCAGCGCTACTGGGGCTGCCCGATCCCGGTCATCCACTGCGAGACTTGCGGCGTGGTGGCCGAGAAAAAGGAAAACCTGCCCGTCCGCCTGCCCGATGACGTGACCTTCGACCAGCCGGGCAACCCGCTGGACCGGCATCCGACATGGCGCGACTGCACCTGCCCGAAATGCGGGGCCAAGGCGCGGCGCGAGACGGACACGATGGACACCTTCGTCGATTCGTCGTGGTATTACGCCCGCTTCACCGCGCCGCGCGCTGCGACGCCGACCGATGCGGCCGAATGCGATTACTGGATGAACGTGGACCAGTATATCGGCGGGATCGAACACGCGATCCTGCACCTTCTGTATTCGCGCTTCTTCGCCCGCGCGATGCACGCGACAGGCCACCTGCCCGCCAAGGCGATCGAGCCGTTCAATGCGCTGTTCACGCAAGGCATGGTGACGCACGAGATCTACATGACCCGCGATGCCGCGGGCCGACCGATCTATCACCTGCCCGAAGATATCGACCGCGACAGCCAGACGGTGAAGGCCACCGGCGCGAAGCTCGAGATCATCCCCTCGGCCAAGATGTCGAAGTCGAAGAAGAACGTCGTCGATCCCCTGAACATCATCGCCGCCTTCGGGGCCGATACCGCGCGCTGGTTCATCCTGTCCGACAGCCCGCCCGAACGCGACGTGGAATGGACCGCCTCGGGGGCCGAGGCCGCGTTCAAGCACCTGTCCCGCGTCTGGCGGCTGGCGGCCGAGGTCGATGCCCGCGGCGCAGGCGATCCCGCGCATGACATGGCGCTGCTGAAGGCGATGCACCGCGCGATCGCCGATGTGACGGCGGGGGTCGAGGGCTTTGCCTTCAACAAGGCCGTGGCCGCGCTTTATGCCTTTGCCAATGCCGTGCAGCGCACCGATGCCTCGGCCAATGCCAAGCGTCAGGCGATGCGGACGATGGCGCAGCTCATGTCGCCGATGACCCCGCATCTGGCCGAGGAAATCTGGGCCATGCTGGGCGGCGAAGGGCTGGTGGCGCAGGCCGCGTGGCCCAAGGCCGATCCCGCGATGCTGGTCGAGGACACGGTGACCCTGCCGATCCAGATCAACGGCAAGCGGCGCGCGGAAATCAGCGTGCCGAAGGACATGGAACCGGCAGAGGTTGAAAAGCTGGTGCTGGCGGATGAGACTGTCGTGAAGGTGCTGGCAGGCGGCACCCCGAAAAAGCTCATCGTCGTGCCGGGCCGCATCGTCAATGTCGTCATCTGACCGCCGCGTCTTTCTGAAACTGCTGACAGCGGCCCCGCTGGCCGCCTGCGGCTTTACCCCGGCCTATGCGCCGGGGGGGCCGGCGCGGAAGCTGCTGGGCCATGTCGAGGCGGATGCCCCGAACGACAAGCACGGCTTCGACTTCGTGGGCGAGGTCGAAAGCCGGCTTGGCCCGCCCGCGGGCGATGCGCCCTACCGGCTGACCTATGGCATCAGCGTCTCGACAGCCGGTCTGGGGATCACCGCCTCGGGGGCGACGACGCGCTACGATCTGATCGGATCGGCCAGCTACACGCTGCGCGACCGGGCCAGCGGCAAGGTGCTGACCCAAGGCAGCGTGAACAGCTTCACCTCGTATTCCGCCGCCGGGACGCCGGTGTCCACCATCACCGACCGCGAGGCCGCACAGACACGGCTGATGACGATCCTTGCCGATCAGGTGGTGGACCGGCTGATCGCCAGCGCGGGCGACTGGGCCAAATGAAGCTCGCCGCGGCCGATCTGACGCGCCGGATCGCCAAGCCGGGGGAACTGCCCGCAGGTGTGCTGATCTACGGCGCCGATGCGATGCGGGTCGCGCTGAAGCGGCAGGATCTGCTGGCTGCCTTTCTGGGCGCTCAGGCCGAGGACGAGATGCGGCTGACCCGCATATCCGCCGCCGACCTGCGCAAGGACAGCGCGCTTTTGCTGGATGCGGTCAAGGCGCAGGGCTTCTTTCCCGGCGCGCGCGGCGTTCTGGTCGAGGATGCGACCGACGGGCTGACCGACACCATCGCCGCCGCGCTGAGCGACTGGAAACCGGGCGATGCGTCCATCGTCGTCACTTCGGGCCAGCAACTTCCCGCCCGGTCTGCCCTGCGCAAGCTTTTCGAGGCAACGCCCGCGACATGGGCCACCGCGCTTTACGACGATCCCCCCGGCCGGGATGAGGTCGAGGCGATGCTCGCCGCTGCCGGTCTGACCAATGTCGGGCGCGAGGCGATGACCGATCTGCTGGGCCTGTCGCGCGATCTCGACCCCGGGGACTTCCGCCAGACGGTCGAAAAGATCGCGCTCTACAAATACGGCGACACAAGCCCGCTGTCGCCCGAGGACGTGGCCGCCATGGCCCCGGCCACGATCGACGCCGAGGTCGATGACGTGCTGACAGCCGCCGCCGAGGCCGAGGTGCAGCGAATCGGCCCCCTGATGCACCGGCTGGAGGGACAGGGCGTGGGCCCGGTCACGCTCTGCATCGGCGCGACCCGCCATTTCCGCGCTCTGCATGCGGCCAGCGCCGATCCCGGCGGGCCGTCGGCGGGACTGGCGCGGATGCGCCCGCCCATCGCGGGCCCCCGCCGCGACCGGATGCAGCGGCAGGCCGAACGCTGGGGAATGCGGCGGCTGGAACAGGCCTTGTCGATCCTGATCGACACCGATCTTCAGTTGCGTTCCGCGCAATCCGCGCCTCAGATGGCGGTGATGGAGCGCGCTCTGATCCGCCTCGCCATGCTTGCCAGGAGATAGGCCATGTCGCACACCGGCTACACCGTCATCGGCACCCGCCAGAGCCGCGCGTTCCGCGTCCTGTGGATGCTGGAGGAGCTGGGCCTGCCCTTCGAGCATATCGCCGCCCCGCCCCGGTCCGAGGGCGTCGTGGCCTTCAATCCGGCGGGCAAGGTGCCGGTGCTGATCGACAACGGCACGCCGATCACCGATTCCACCGCGATCCTGACCTATCTCGCCGACAAGCACGGCCAGTTCACCCATCCCGCCGGCACGCTGGAACGCGCACGGCAGGACAGCCTCACGCAGTTCCTGCTGGACGAATTCGACGCCGCCCTGTGGATGGCCGCGCGCCACAGCTTCGTGCTGCCCGAAGAACTGCGGATCGGCGGCATCAAGGATTCGCTGAAATGGGAGTTCGAGCGGAGCCAGAAGACGCTGATGGACCGCTTCTCCGAAGGTCCGTTCCTGATGGGAGAGATGATGACCGTGCCGGATATCATCCTGAGCCATTGCGGAAACTGGGCGCTGGCCGCGAAATTTCCGATCACCCAGCACCGGCTGACGGACTATCTCGAGATGATGCGGGGCCGGCCCGCCTTCAAGCGCGCGATGGACCGCTAGCGGCGCGATTTTTCGGCGAAAAATCGGGCCTCACCCGGCTTTTTCCGCGGCCGCCTGCCCGGCCCGACGGCCGGTGGCAAGGCAAGCGGTCAGCAGGTAGCCGCCCGTCGGCGCCTCCCAGTCCAGCATCTCGCCACAGGCGAAGACACCCGGCAGGGCCTTGAGTTCCAGCCCCTCGGTCAGCCCCTCGCGCCGGATGCCGCCCGCGGTCGAGATCGCCTCGTCCATCGGGCGCGGCGGGCCAAGGGGCACGGGCAGGTGCTTCACGACCCGCGCAAGCGCCTGCGGGTCGGCGGGCAGCGGCCGGGCGAATTCCTGCAAGAGCGCGATCTGCACCGGCGGAAGGGCCAGCGCCTTGCGCAGCCGGTTGGCGGTGCTGTCCTTGCCGCCCCGGGCAAGGCGCGCGGCCACCTCGGCCTCGAGCCGGTCGGGTTGCAGGTCCAGCACCAGCCCCGCCCCGTCGCGGAGCGCGCGCGAGACGGCATAGATCCCGCCGCCCTCGAGGCCACGGGCCGAGATCACGAACTCCCCCCGGCTGATCTGCCGGCCCGCATGCAGCGCGACGCCCTTGACCGGCTGGCCGAAGTGTTTCGCCATGGGCCCGGACCAGTCCATGAGAAACCCCATGTTCGCCGGCTGGAACGGCGCGACCGGCACGCCCAAGGGGGCGAGCACCCCGGCCCATGCCCCGTCCGATCCCAGCCGCGCCCAGCTTGCCCCGCCAAGCGCCAGCACGGTCACCCGGGGCTCGACCCGCTGCGGGCCGTCGGGCGTGTCGAACAGCGCCGCGTGCCCGTCAAAGCCCGTCCAGCGCCAGCGGGTGTGCAGCGTCACGCCCATCTGGCCCAGCCGCGCGAGCCACGCCCGCAAGAGCGGAGAGGCCTTCATCGCCACCGGGAACACCCGGCCGGACGAGCCGGTGAACACCTCCTGCCCAAGGCCGCGCGCCCAGTCCATCACCTGATCCGGTCCGAAGGCGTCCAGCATGGGCGCAAGCCACCCCGCTGCCTCGGCATAGGCCGCGCGAAAGGCGGGAGCGTCTTCCGCCTTGGTCAGGTTCAGCCCCGACTTCCCGGCCATCAGGAACTTGCGTCCGACGCTGGGCTTGGCCTCGGCCACCACCACCGACAGACCCGCCCGCGCCAGTTCCTCGGCCGCCATCAGCCCGGCGGGGCCAGCCCCGATGACCAGAGCCTCGGTCAACCGGCGGCCCCCGGGATGTTGGCGCCGCGCAGTTCGACCACGCGGCGGGGATAGGGGATCTCGATCCCCGCGTGCTTCAGCGCGTTCCAGATCGCGAAGAGCACCTGCGAGGTATAGCGGTTCTTGCCGTCATCGATGCCGTTCACCCAGAATTCCACCGCGAAATCGACGCCCGACTCGCCAAAGCCGCGCAGTTCGCAATCCGGCGGCTCGGGGTCGGTCAGCACGAAAGGCAGGGCCGCGACGGCCTTCTGGATGATCCCCGGCACGCGGTTGATGTCGGTGTCGTAGCTGACCGAAAAGGGGGCCTCATAGCGGTTGGCGCTGCCCTGATCGGAATAGTTCGTCACCCGCGTGGTGATGAAATCCTGGTTCGGGACCACGATCCAGCGACCGTCGAAGGTTTCAAGGATGCAGGCCCGCGCGGTCATGCGCACGATCGTCCCCACCTCGCCTCCGTTCAGGGCGACATAGTCGCCCACGGTCGTTTGCCCCTCGATCAGCAGGATGATGCCCGAGATGAAGTTGGCCGCGATCTGTTGAAGGCCAAGGCCGATCCCGACGCCAAGCGCGCCGCCCAGCACGGCCAGCGCGGTAAGGTCGATGCCCATGATCGACATCAGCAGAACAAAGGCCGTGCCGAAGATCGTGACCTCTACCCCCTTGAGGGCAAGCTCGCGCAGCGCGGGGCGCAGGTCGGGCTGTTTCTTGATGAAATCGGCGCTGTGCCGGTTCGACCATTGCCCAAGCCAGAACAGCAGGCTTCCCGCGATGGCGCCCCGGATCAGCGCCATCACCGACAACGTGATGTTGCCCGCCTGCATCTTCATCGCGCTCAGCGCCGCCACGACCTCGCCCAGCAGGCCAAGGGCATAGGCGGCCGCGACCGGCAACAGGACCACGCGGCCCAGAAGGCGCAGGAAGGGGTCGGTCAGCCCGTCACGCACGAAAAGCCGGACCGCAAGGAACAGGAATACCCGCTTGCCGAAGGCGATCACGGCGCCCGCGCCGAACAGCGACACCGTCACCGCCTGTCCCGCGGCCGTGAGGCCATAGGCCAGCAGGGGCAGGACGAGTGACAGGAAATTCAGCGCAAAGCGGCGCAGGTCCGCGATCGAGCCGGTCGCCCCCTCGGCCGGGGTCAGGACGCGACGGGCCAGCGGCACGATCCGCCGCGCGGCCAGAACCGCCAGCACATAGGCGGCAATGAGCAGCGCGAATTGCGACCATGCCGCAGGCCGGGTCAGCCAATCGCGCGCAACGGCCCAGCCCTGATGCAGATAGCCTTCGGCTATCGCGGCGAATTCACTCTTACCCATGGCCCCTCACAGCCGCATCGTTTCGGCTTTCTAGGCCAGCGGGGCCGGTGCGATCAATCGGGACGCGGGCGTCAGGCGGTCTTTTCCACCGTGATCCCCAGTTCCGCGACCATCGCGTCGCGCATGACGAATTTCTGCGGCTTCCCGGTAACCGTCATCGGCAGGCTGTCCTTGAACCGCACCACGGCAGGCACCTTGAAATAGGCGATCTGGTCCTTGCAGAAGGCCTTGATCCCCTCTTCGGTCGGATGGGTGCCGGGCTTGGGCACGATCCAGGCCCCGACGATCTCGCCGTATTTGTGGTCGGGAATGCCGAAGACCTGCACCTGGCTGACCTCGGGATGGGTATAGAGGAACTCTTCCACCTCGCGCGGGTAGATGTTCTCGCCGCCGCGCAGGATCATGTCCTTCACCCGGCCGGTGATGTTGCAATAGCCTTCGCCGTCGATGGTGGCGAGGTCCCCGGTGTGCATCCAGCCCTCGGCGTCGATCGACTCGGCCGTCTTGCCCGGCTCTTCCCAGTAGCCCAGCATCACCGAATAGCCGCGCGTCAGCAGTTCGCCCTGCTCGCCCACCTGTGCGGTGCTGCCATCCTCGCGCGCGATGCGCACCTCGAGGTGCGGCTGAATCCGCCCGACTGACGACACCCGCTTGTCCAGCGGCGTATCCACGCCGGACTGGAAGGACACGGGGCTGGTCTCGGTCATGCCGTAGGCGATGGTCACCTCGGACATGTGCATCTTCGACTGCACCTTCTTCATGACCTCGATCGGACAGGGCGCGCCGGCCATGATGCCGGTGCGCAGGCTCGACAGGTCGAAGCGGGGAAACTCCGGGTTTTCCAGCATGGCGACGAACATGGTCGGCACGCCGTAAAGCGCGGTGCAGCGTTCCTCGGCCACGGTCGCCAGCGTCTGAACCGGGTCGAAGCCCTCGTCGGGCACGACGATGGTGGCGCCCTTGGTCACGCAGCCAAGCGTGCCCATCACCATTCCGAAACAGTGGTAGAAGGGCACCGGGATGCAGATGCGATCCGCCTGCCCCGCCTCCATCGCCTTGGTGACGAAATGGGCGTTGTTGACGATGTTGCGATGCGTCAGCGTCGCCCCCTTGGGCGATCCCGTGGTGCCGGAGGTGAACTGGATGTTGATCGCCTCGCCCCTGTCCAGCGTCGCGGTGATCGCGTCCAGATCGGCGACCGGCACATCCGCCCCCATCGCCTCGACATCGCCGAAGCGGAAGCAGCCGGGATAGGCGGCATCGCCCGTCACCACGACCATGCGCAGATCGGGAAGCTTCGCGGCCTTCAACTGGCCCGGCGTTGCCCCCGTCAGCTCGGGGCAGAGGTCGTGGATCATCTTCACATAGTCCGACGACTTGAAGCGTTCGGACAGAACCAGCGCCTTGCAGCCGGTCTTGCGGAGGGCGAATTCCAGTTCATGCAGGCGATAGGCCGGGTTCACGTTGACGAGGATCACGCCGATCCGCGCGGTGGCGAACTGGATCAGCAGCCATTCGTAGCGGTTGGGCGCCCAGATCCCCAGCCGGTCGCCCTTCGCCAGCCCCAGCCGCAAGAGGCCCCCGGCCAGCGCATCGACGCGCGCGGCGAACTCGGCCCAGGTCCAGCGGATGCCCTGCGCGCGGAACACCGCTGCCTCGCGGTCGGGGAAGCGGGCGACCGTCTCGGCCAAAAGCGCGGGCATGGTCTTTTCGATCAGCGGAACGTCGGTCGCACCCGCCACATGGGCGACACCATCGGCGGGCACGATCCCGCGCGCGGCGCCGGTCTCTGTCGTCATGGTCATCGCATTCCTCCCTCACGACGGCCCGGTTTCGGTCCGCTGCCCCTGCCGCCTCCGTTCGGTAAGGGTGCCGACCCTGCCTCGATAATTGATCGAGTGTTCATTTCTTGCAAATGATTCTCCCATGGCCCGATGAAAAAGACCAAGGCCGCGATCACGGCCCCGCCAGCGCGGGTTGAGCGCCCCGGCGCACGCCTTATCTTGCGCCGGAGGCCCCCGCGGTCCAACCGATTTCAACACCAGGAGATTTGACGATGAACTATCGCGCGCTCGGCCGGACCGGCCTTCAGGTGTCAGAGCTTTGCCTGGGCACCATGACCTTCCACGGCGGAAGCGGCATGTGGCAGGCGATCGGCAAGGTGCAGCAGGAGGATGCGACAAAGCTGGTAAAGGCCGCCTTTGACGCCGGCATCAACTTCTTCGACACGGCGGATGTCTATTCCGAAGGCGCGTCCGAGAAGATGCTGGGCGAGGCTTTGCGCACCCTTGGCCTGCCTCGGAACGAGGTGGTGATCGCGACCAAGGCCTTTGGCCGGGTGCATCCCGGCCCGAACGGGCGCGGCGCCTCGCGCAAGCACCTGATCGACGCCTGCGATGCCAGCCTTGCGCGGCTTGGCCTTGACCATATCGACCTGTATCAGCTTCACGGCTTCGACCTCGGCACCCCGGTCGAAGAGCAGATGGAGGCGCTCGACAGCCTCGTTCGTGCGGGCAAGGTGCGCTACATCGGCGTGTCGAACTGGGCCGCGTGGCAACTGGTCAAAGCGCTTGGCGTGGCCGAGCGGCGCGGCCTGTCGCCGATCCGGTCGATCCAGTCCTACTACACCATCGCGGGCCGCGATCTGGAACGCGAGATCGTGCCGGCGCTGAAATCGGAAGGTGTCGGCCTGATGGTCTGGAGCCCGCTGGCCGGCGGCTACCTGTCGGGCAAATACACCGGCGGTCAGGGCGACGGCCGCCGCGCGAGTTTCGACTTCCCTCCGATCGACCGGCCCAAGGCCGACCGGATCGTCGAGGCCATGCGCGGCATCGCAGATGCAAAGGGCGTGTCGGTCGCGCAGATCGCGCTCGCGTGGCTCCTGCATCAGGACGTGGTGACCAGCGTCATCATCGGCGCAAAGCGGATGGACCAGCTTCAGGACAACCTGAAGGCTGCCGAGGTCACGCTGTCGGCCGACGATCTTGCGTCGCTCGATCAGGTCAGCGCGCTGGCCAAGGAGTATCCCGGCTGGATGTTCGAACGCCAGCAGGCGGCCAGCCGCTGAAGCGAAACGCCGGGGCTTCCGGCCCCGGCGTCCCCGTTCTCGTCAGCCTTCCAGCGGATGCAGGCAGGCAATGCCGTGCGTCGGCGTCCCGCTTTCGGGCGGAAAGGCCTTCGTGCAATCCTCCTGCGCCTTCCAGCAGCGCGGCGCGAAGGGGCAGCCCGGCGGCGGATTCAGCGGCGAGGGCAGTTCCCCCTTCAGCGTGATCCGCCGCTTGTCCTTGCGCGGCTCGGCCACCGGCGTCGCCGACAGAAGCGCCGCCGTGTAGGGATGCTGCGGATGAGCAAAGACCTCGGCCGCGGTGCCAT